>SAAH01000067.1 GCA_009929525.1 Clostridia bacterium
AATCAGATTCCTTATATTTGGGGCATTTTTTGAAAGTTGTTTATAAAGACATGGTTTAATTCAGGTCTATGTGGATAAAACTGCGGAAACTCAAGAATTCTCAGGTTGACGTATCCAATCACAGATGGTATCATAATGAATGTATAAATTCCATAGAAACATAACAAGTGTATCAACAGGTAAGAATCTGTTGGTTAGAGAGGGAATCAGGTCAGAGTCCTGAGCGATCCGGTCACTGTATTCAGGGAGGGAAGCCCACGGTTCCATTGTACCAGAAGGTATGAGAAGGAGGGCTGACTGATGATCTGTAAGTCAGGAAACCTGCTTGTGATGTGGTAAGGTTAAGACTTCCGAGCAAAGTCTTACGTTCAGTTCATTTCGATGGAATGTTCAGGGCAGGAGCGTACTGTTTTGAAACCTTATAGGATTTATGCGGATTAAACGGCAGGGTGAAAACTCCGATGGTCCGGTTTACTTTACTATTTCATTGACCTCCGCAAAGATATGATTTAGATTCCTCTGAAAGCAGACCGATGAGACTGTCGGAGTAATATCATCCGAATGTAAATACTTTAATCGCAAATGTTAAATATTTCTAAAGACCGAAAAAGGTCTTTTTTTTATGCTCAAAGATTGGTATACTTGCATCAGTACCGACTGGTCGGTCGGAATATTAGAAAAGGAAGATATAGGTGCACAAATATGTTATCAAAATTTAGTGTTAAAAAGCCGTATACCGTCATGGTAGGAATCGTACTGATCCTGATCCTTGGATTTGTATCATTTACCAGTATGACGACAGATTTGCTTCCGAGCATTAATCTGCCATATGCCATCGTTATGACGACCTATCCAGGGGCGAGCCCGGAAGAGGTTGAGGCGGCTGTCAGCAAACCAATTGAACAGTCCATGGCTACGGTAAGTAATATTGAAAATATCCAGTCAGTTTCCAGCGAGAATATGTCGATGGTAATATTGGAATTTTCCCAGACGACCAACATGGATTCTGTCAGCCTGGAGATGAGGGAAAATCTGGATCAGATAAGCTCTTACTGGGATGACAGCGTAGGCAATCCTATCATTATGAAGCTGAATCCGGATATGATGCCGGTCATGGTAGCGGCCATAGAAGAAGATGGGCTTGATAGTGTGGGAATCACGAATCTGGTGGAAAATGACATTCTTCCTGAACTGGAGAGTCTGGAAGGTGTAGCCTCCGTCAGCACATCCGGCGAGGTGGAAGAGAGTGTTCAGGTAGTCATCAGCCAGGATAAGATCGACAGTGTGAACAGGAAGATCGCGAAGGCACTGGGGGTAAGCTTTGCGGATGCGAAGGAAGAATTAGCGGACGCTGAGAGCGAACTGGACAATGCCCAGTCGGAGCTTGACAGTGGAAAAGCACAGCTTGACAGCGGGAAAAATGCTATGGCATCCCAGCTTTCCCAGGCTAAGACACAGCTCCAGTCCGGACAGATGGAAGTCCTGAAAAATGAAATTGATATTGAGAATAAGCTTGCAGAGATCACCAGCGGTGAGCAGGAACTTGCAGCTACAGAGGCACAGTTAAATACGCAGGAGCAGACACTTCTCGAGGCAGAGGCAGCAAAAACCCAACTGCCGCAGAAGCTTGCAGAATTGAACACAAGAAAGACTCAGATCGAACAGGCGATCACAGGTCTGGAGACAGTGAAAAGCAGTGGGGTGTTGGAAGAATATGCAAAACAGCAGGGACTTTTGAAGGATGCCCAGACTCAGCTTGCCCAGGCAGAGGCAAATGGAACTGCTACGGACGCCCAAAGACAGGAGGTAGCTACTCTTCAGGCAACAGTATCGGTGATGAAGCAGCAGTTAGACAGCCAGTTAGGTGCTCTTGGCGTCACGACTTATACTGTGGAAGGTATTGATGCAGCTATCACACAGATGAACAGTAATCTTTCTCTGGTAGAAAGTGGTATCGAAGAGATCGAGTCAGCCCAGAGCCAGATTCCTGACGATGCTACGATAGCGGAAGGAAAGGCTCAGATAGCGGAAGGAAGAGCACAGATAGAAGCGGGAAAAACTCAGCTTTCTGCAGCGAAGGAGCAGTTGACCAGTGCAAAAGAGCAGATAGCAAGCGGAAAGATGACGCTCTCCCAGGCACTGGGACAGCTGAACCAGCAGGAAATTTCGGCTACGATTGAGATGGCATCTGCCCAGGCCCAGTTATCTGCGGGACAAAGCCAGATAGAACAGGGCAAACAACAGGTGGAAGAAGGAAAAGAACAGCTGGAGGATTCGGAGGAGGAAGCACTTGAGGGTGCCAACATCGAGGATAAGGTTACTCCAAGCATGGTTTCTCAGATCCTTACTGCACAGAACTTTAGTATGCCGGCCGGTTATGTGACGGAGGAAGGCATCCAGTATCTGGTACGTGTTGGAAACAAATTCTCAGATTCATCAGATATGGAAAATCTCGTTTTATTTGATATGGGTCTTGATGATCTGGATCCGATCAAATTATCAGATGTGGCAGATGTCGCGACAGTAGATGATTCTTCTGAAGTTTATGCAAGGATCAACGGACATCCTGGAGTTATGCTCACGATGCAGAAACAGACAGGATATTCCACCGGGGAAGTAGCAGACAGGATCAAAGCAAAGTTTGACTCTCTGATGGAAAGTAACGAGAATCTTCATATTACAGCATTAATGGATCAGGGAATCTATATAGACCTTGTTGTGGATTCTGTATTGAACAATTTGATCTCGGGAGCGATCCTGGCGATCATCATATTGTTCCTGTTTTTGAAGGACATTCGCCCGACAGCGATCGTTGCCTGCTCGATCCCGATCAGTGTACTTGGCGCAGTGGTACTGATGTATTTTAGCGGAATCACGCTGAATATCATTTCCCTGTCAGGTCTGGCATTGGGAGTTGGTATGCTGGTAGACAACTCCATCGTTGTTATTGAAAATATTTACAGATTGAGAAATCTGGGTGTGCCAACAAGAAAAGCGGCAGTACAGGGAGCTCGTCAGGTGGCAGGAGCTATCACGGCTTCCACTCTTACGACCGTCTGCGTATTCCTTCCGATCGTATTTACAGAGGGTATCACACGACAGTTATTTGTGGATATGGGACTTACGATAGGATACTCGCTGCTTGCCAGTCTTGTGATCGCACTGACACTGGTACCATCCATGTCAGTGGGCCTGTTGAAAAACAGCAAAGAAAAACGTCATCCTTTGCTTCATAAGATGAATAAAGCTTATGAGAAGATCATGGTAACGGTTCTTAATAAGAAAGCTTTTGTTTTGATCGGGGCAGTCGTACTTCTTGTTTTAAGTGTCTGGGGAGCCATCAGCAAGGGAACTTCATTTATCCCGTCGATGGAAAGCACTCAGACGTCTATCACCATGACGATGCCGGAGGGCAGCAGTGTGGAAGAGACAGGAGCTATGGCGGATGAAGTAATGTCCCGCCTTGATGATATCGAGGATATCGAAGAGATGGGAGCAATGGCAGGAAGCGGAAGTTCAGGTTCGATGATGGGACTTGGGGGAAGTGCTTCCACAGAAGAAGCATCCATTTATCTGATTTTGTCGGAAGATAAGAAGATGACGGGAGATCAGTTGAGTGCTGAGATTTTGGACAGAACAAAGGATCTTGACTGTGAGGTTGCAGTAAGTACCAATAATATGGATATGTCGGCACTTGGAGGAAGTGGGATCCAGGTGGAGATCAAAGGTAAAGAACTGGATACGCTGCAAAAAATTGCAAAAGATACAGCCGGTATCCTGGAAAATGTCGAGGGACTTGAACAGATTTCGGATGGCCTTGAGGAGACGACGGAAGAATTGCGACTGGTAGTAGATAAGGAAAAAGCGTCAGAACATAACCTGACGGTAGCACAGATTTTCCAGCAGGTTCAGACAAAGCTGCAGGAAAGTGGAAGTGCAACAACTCTTTCTACTGAAAGTAAGGATTATGATGTATTTGTTATAGATGAGGCACAGACAGAATATAAACGTGCTGATGTAAAAAAATTCACCATAGACGCCACTGATCAGGAAGGAAATACAGAAGAGATCCCGTTGAAGGATCTTGTGGAATTTGAAGATTCCGAGGGACCGGATTCGATCAATCGAGATAATCAGTCTCGTTATATCACCGTATCAGCCGCAGTAAGTGATGGCTACAATGTAGGACTTCTTGGAGATGATGTGTCAGAGGCACTCAAAGATTATGAAGTGCCGGAAGGATATACCGTGGAGATGACTGGTGAGGATGAGACGATCCAGGAAGCTATGGTCCAGGTACTTAAGATGCTTGGTCTGGCAGTCGTATTTATCTATCTTATCATGGTTGCACAGTTCCAGTCCCTGCTGTCACCGTTTATCGTTATGTTTACGATACCGCTGGCATTTACAGGAGGTTTCCTTGGACTGATCGTGGCCGATCAGGAAATCAGTGTTATCGCTATGATCGGATTTGTCATGCTGAGTGGTATCATCGTTAACAATGGTATCGTGCTTGTGGATTATATCAATCAGCTTCGAGCCGAGGGAATGGAAAAACGAAAAGCCATTATTAAAGCGGGTAAGACCAGGATGCGTCCTATTTTGATGACAGCGCTCACTACGATCCTTGGTCTGTCTACGATGAGTCTTGGTGTTGGCATGGGATCAGATATGGTACAGCCTATGGCAGTGGTAACGATCGGTGGTCTGTTATACGGAACTCTCCTGACACTTTTTGTTGTACCATGTGTATACGATATCATGAACAGGAAGCAGTATCATTCGATCGCAGAATCAGAACTTGAAGATACAGATTATATCTCAGAGACAGTTGATGTTTCGGAAGATGAATATGAGACAGATACAAAGGATTCGGGGAATAAAGAAGAAAGTACAGGAGCAAATCCAGAGGAAAATACCGGGGATCATACGGAGGAATAAGAGATGGATGCTGAAAAATTTGCACAGATCTGCCCGGCATCAAAAAAAGCAGAGAAAATCTATGAAGCGGTAAAACTCCTTATCGAAGAGGGGAAAGATATCAATGCGGTGACGGTGGCTGAAATAACAGAAAAGGCAGGTATCGGAAAAGGCACTGCTTATGAGTATTTCAAATCAAAAGAAGAGATGGTGGCAAAGTCTATTGTTCACGGGATGATGAAAAATCTTCAGGAAGTGGAAGAAAAAGTAGGAGAAAAGACAACATTTCGTGAAAAATATCTGGGTGTGCTTGAGTGGATGGAAAGCATATATGAAAGCAAAGGCTCTATCATGATGTTTTTCCAGATTTCACAGGAATCCCTCAGATTGTCAGCTGCTTTAAAACAGGAGTTGGGCCATTATATCTCGGGACCGGAATACATTCTGGAGTCCATTGAGAAAATGATCCAGTGGGGCGTGGAACATGAACATCTGGATTCACAGCTTCCGCCGAAGATGCAAAGCAGTATGCTATTTGCAAGCTTTATAAGTTTCTGGGTGTATATCAATCACACGCCGAAGGAAAGCAGGGAAGAGCTGGATAAAAAGAAAGATATCCTGTATCGCGGATTGGTCCAGAGTCTTTTGATCAAATAAAAATATAGGAAGTAAGTAAAAAATGGAGTGCAGCAATTTGGCGGCACTCCATTTTTTGGGGTTTAGCTATAAAACCAGTTTTTATCGCAATAGCTTCTATCGTATCCGTGGTCTGGGAAAGGAGAATCAAAGCCTGGCGCAGACGTATGGATAAGAGTTCCTTTTCATACTTCAGTGCTTCAAATAATTTTGGATTTATATTTTCATGGTATGTAATACAAAAAAGGATATACAGTATTTTTTATGTCCCTTTCAGTAATTTACGTTGGCAATCGGGAGTAATATACTAAGGAAAATGAAGAGCACACACATAAAGGAGAAAATCATGTACTGGGTAAATGTGTTTGATGAAAGATGGTCAGAGGTGGATGCAGCCAATAAAATCATGGAGCGGAGTGCAAGATATATAAAGCCGCTGGATGGCTGGAAATATGAAAAATATGAGTATACGGGGATCGATCAGTACCGGAAACTTTCGGAGGGAGAGATTCATTTTCATGAAATGTGGGATACGGAAGGAACTTATTTCTTTACACGTAACGTGGAGATACCGATGTCTGCAGAGGCGAGAGACTGGTATATTGAATTTGATATTGATGGAGAGAGCGAAGTCTATGTGAATGATGTTCCTGTAGGAAGTCTGGATACAGAACATCACGATGCGCTGATCGCCCAGGATACGAAGGGTGGATATTTGGTACGGGTAAAGATCCAGGCGACCAGGCATGCTCATGACTTTGTCAGGAGCAAAAGAGGATTTGGCCGGGAATATGGTTATCATGTATTTAAAAAGGCAAATCTGGTTTCCAGAAGCAGAAAGCTGGTGGAATTTGCCAGTCTGGTCACAACGGCACTTCAGCTTTTAGAATGTGATATCCTGACAAAGGAGAATCGGGATGACCTGCAGGAAATCCTGAAAAAAGTATTGTATGAGGTTGATTACTATGCTGATCTGGATGAAATGGAAGTGCAGGCAGCAGCTGGGAAAAGCCGGCTTTTGGAGATGGTCCATGCGTTAAAACTTGAAAAAAATTTTGGAGAAAGCCTTTTTATGGGACATTCCCACCTGGATCTGGCTTTCAAATGGACTTACAAAGAAACCTACCGGAAACTGGAGCGTACATTATCGAATACAGTGTGTCTGATGGATCGGTATCCAAAAGTTACTTATATTCAGTCGCAGATGCATATTCTGGAAACTATTGCAAAGGGTTATCCCCAGTTATTTGAACGCATCAAGAAACATGTGGCAGGTGGAAAGTTGGAGATCGTGGGGGATACCTATGTGGAATTTGATACCAATATTCCATCAGGTGAATCACTGATCCGTCAATTCTTATTGGGAAAGGAAATTGCCAATAATCTTATGGGGACAGAGAGTAAAGTGTGCTTTTTGCCGGATACCTTTGGTTACAGCGGCATCCTTCCGCAGATACTCAGACAGGCGGGATTTCAGTATTTTGTAACAGCAAAACTTAGCTGGAACGATACGAATCAGCCGAAGGATCTTTCATTTTTGTGGAGAGGGATCGATGGCAGCAGTGTAAAGACCCATCTGATCGACAGCTATGGGGGTGGGCCGGAACCATCCCGTTTGAATGAGCAGTGTAAAGATCCACGTCGGAAAACCATGCCTAATCGCGAACGTCATATCTGTCAGTATGGAGCAGGAGACGGTGGCGGTGGCATATCAGAGGACAATATATTGACCATACAGGCTCTGGAGGAGTTGGAAGTATTTTCAAAAGTCCATCAGGTGACGCTGGAACAGGCATGTGAGATGGTCTTTGAGGGGGTAGGAGAGGATCAGCTTCCGCAGAGAAATGGCGAGCTGTATTTTGAAAAGCACAGAGGGGTTTATACTTCCCAGGCAAAGATCAAAAAAGGAAACCGAGAGCTGGAACTGGCACTGCAAAGAACAGAAGCATTGAACACTTTGTTTTATCTTCAAGGTGGAAGCTACGGTCAGGAGCGGTATATAAGAATCTGGAAAACTCTCTTGTTGAATCAATTCCATGATATCATATCAGGAACCTGTATTCATGAAGCGGTGGAAGAAGCGGTTGCTGGTTTTGCCCAGGGAATAGCAGAATGCAATGACATCGCAGAAGAGATACTTGCACAGGTGACGAAGGAAGATGAGTGCATTACTGTATTTAATCCCTGCGGTATGACCACAAACCAGATCGTCAGGATCAAATTGCCTTATCCGGTAAAAACTCTGGCAGGGGAAATGGTACAGATGATAGAAGAGCCTAAGAGGAGTTTGGATATAGAACGATCAAATGAGAAGTTGATAAATGAAAATCTAGGAGAATTCTGGGGAGTCGTAAAACTCCCGCCAATCACACCATTTGGCAGCCGGATATTAGCTTTGGGAGAAAAAATCGAAGAATATATTTTTAAGGGCGAAGCAGCAGAGTGTAAGACAGCAAACCCTAAGACAGCAAATCTTAAGAGTGCCACCCTTTTGGAAAATGGCCGATACCGGATAGAATTTGACGAGCAGGGAGAAATCACCAGTCTTTATGACAAATGTCAGGACAGGCAAATCCTCCGGGGTAAAGGAAATGTGATATGTGCCCATGTGGACCGGGGCGGATACTTTGAATCCTGGGACATTACCAGGGATATAGAACGTAAAGTATTTCCGGTGGATAAAGTAGAATATATGATTTTGACAGAGGAAGGCCCGCTGAGAACAACACTGCAGATCAAGAAAAGATTCCGTGATTCTGTGATCATGCAAAATATCAGTATTTTCGAGGGTTCACCAAGGATAGATTTCGATACGGTGGCTGATTTTAGAGAGCCGCAGATGCTTATAAAGGCAGGATTTGATGTGGATGTGGATGCTCCTGTGGCAACTTATGACATTTCCATGGGCAATTTAGAGCGGGAGACTACGCGCAATAATTCCTTTGAACAGGCCAAGTTTGAAGTGCTCACCCACAAGTTTATGGATCTGTCAGAAGAAGACCATGGTGTCGCTATCCTGAATAACTGCAAATACGGGTGTGATGTGACAGGCAGCCAGATGAGGATCACTCTGATAAAAACAGCCAGTTTCCCGGATGAAACACAGGATATTGGAAAACACGAATTTTGTTACAGCCTGTATCCTCATGCTGGAAATATGAAAGAGGCGAAGGTCAGGGAAGAAGCATATCGGCTGAATCAGCCGGCTGTGGCTGTGTATGGAGTATCGATGCTGCCTTCTGATCCGGTGGCCTGTATGGAAGACGGTATTATGATTGAAACTTTGAAAAAGGCAGAACAGGGGGAGGCAGTGATCCTTCGTTTGTATGAACATTATGGGGAAAAACACAAGTTTGAGATCCAGTGGGATCTGCCGATGGCGAAAGTTATAAAGTGCAATATACTGGAGCAGGAAATTGAGGGAGAAATCCATGCTGCGGATGGAAAAATCATTCTGGCGATAGATCCATACGAGATTGTTACATTGAAAATATATCAATAGCGTGATAAAATTAAAGGACAAAATTGCAGACAGCAAAAACAATATAATTGGAGGCAAATGATGGTTAAAGAGAGTATCATATCTGGATGGCAGATGAGAAAATCCGGTGATCCAAACTGGTCAGAGGCAGTAGTGCCGGGAACAGTGTATACGGATCTGTTAAGAAATGAACAGATGGAGAACCCATTTTGGAAGGATAATGAAAACAAAGCACTGAAACTGATGGAAGATGATTATGAATATGAGACAGTATTTGACAGTGCAGCAGTAGCTGGCTGTGAAAATGTCTGGCTCAGATTTGAAGGCCTTGATACGATAGCGGATGTTTATGTAAACCAAAAGCTTGTGGGACAGGCTGAAAACATGCATAGAACATGGGAATTTGATGTTACAGATGCCCTGACAGAGGGGAGCAATACACTTCGTGTGTATTTCCATTCCCCCCTTCAATACATAAAAGAAGCATTTGAAAAGGCACCAACTCATGGAAGTGAGGATGCGATGGATGGATTTGTCCATATCCGTAAGGCTCACTGCATGTTTGGCTGGGACTGGGGCGCTCATCTTCCGGACGCTGGTATGTTCCGTCCGGTTTACCTGATCGGTATGAAGGAAGACAGGATAGACAGTGTATATGTACATCAGGTTCATGAAGAGGGAAAAGTGACTCTTGATTTTAGTGTGACAAGAAATCCAATGGATGATCTTCAGGTGGAATTTGCCGTGGAAAATGCAGAAGAAGGCTATACCTATCAGGTCCAGGTAACATCACCAGAGGGCGAGACGATAGAAGCAGTAGATTCACCAAAGTCATTGACCATAGATGAGCCGAAACTCTGGTGGCCAAATGGTGTGGGAGAACAGCCTTTGTATACGGTCAAAGTGACATTGCTTAAGGATGGAAAAGAAGCAGATGTATGGGAGCGAAAGATCGGGCTTCGGACCATGACCATGCATGTAGCACCGGATGAATGGGGCTCCAGCTTTGCTCACCAGGTCAATGGAAAAGATATCTTTGCCATGGGGGCAGACTATATCCCGGAGGATCATCTTCTTGGAAGAGTCAATCCGGCAACGACACGCAAACTCCTGGAACAGTGTAAGACAGCTAATTTTAATGCAGTCCGTGTATGGGGCGGCGGATATTATCCGGAAGACTGGTTTTATGATCTTTGTGATGAACTGGGTCTTATGGTCTGGCAGGACTTTATGTTCGCGTGTGCAGTTTATGATCTGACACCGGAGTTTGAAGCAAATATCAGAGCAGAATTTATCGATAATGTAAAGAGACTCCGCCACCATGCATCGCTGGGATTATGGTGCGGAAATAACGAGATGGAACAGTTTGTAAAAGAAGGAAACTGGGTGACAAAACCAAGTGAAGTTAAGGATTACCTGATCATGTACGAGAGACTGATCCCGGAGATCCTAAGACAGTACGATCCTGACACCTTCTACTGGCCGGCAAGTCCGTCCTCAGGAGGATCCTTTGATGAACCGCAGGATCCAAATCGCGGAGATGTGCATTACTGGGATGTATGGCATGGAAATAAACCATTTTCCGATTACAGGAATTATTATTTCCGTTATGCAAGTGAGTTTGGATTCCAGTCTTTCCCATCGATGAAGACCATCGAGACCATCAGTGATGATCCTGCTGACTGGAACATTTTCTCTTATGTAATGGAAAAACACCAGAGAAATGCCGGTGCAAACGGAAAGATACTGAACTATCTGCAGCAGACATTCCGTTACCCCAGCGAGTTTTCTACCCAGCTTTACGCATCTCAGATGCTTCAGGCTGAGGCGATCAAATATGGGGTAGAGCATTTTAGAAGAAACAGGGGCAGATGTATGGGTGCCATCTATTGGCAGTTAAATGACTGCTGGCCGGTAGCTTCCTGGGCATCTGTGGATTATTGGGGAAGATGGAAAGCACTTCATTACTATGCAAAAAGGTTCTTTAACCCGGTTATGATCTCCTGTGAAGAACAGGGATGGATGACCGCTGCAGCTGATATGAACAGAGAGCATTTTGAATTTGAAAAATCTATCCGTCTCAATGTGACAAATGAAACTCTTGCAGACAAAAAAGTGACGGTAAAATGGGCACTCCGTGATGCCAAAGCAAATATCCTTCGCCAGGAAGAAACAGAACTTTGCGTACCGGCACTTACCAGTGTATGGCTTGATAAAGTGGAGTTTCCGGAGGTTGACTATTTCAGCCAGTATGTGAGCTATGAAGCCTGGATGGATGGAAGCTGTATCTCAGAGGGAACAGTAATCTTCTCCTATCCGAAGTATTTCCGGTATCTGGATCCGAAGCTTACTTATACGATCGAAGGGGATGAGATTGTTGTAAAGGCAGAGGCTTATGCGAAGGGTGTGGAGATCCTCAATGAAAATGAAGATCTGATTCTTTCTGATAACTACTTTGACATGAACGCGGGCGAGAAGAGAGTGAAGATACTGGGGCGTGCTTGCCGCGAGGAAAGTGGAAGTGTTGATATGGAAGGGCAGGTTAGAGAGCAGTTGGCTGGAGGATTGAAGCTGCGGAGTGTGTTTGAGATTAGGTAGAAGATAAAAGATAAAAGATAAAAGATAAAGGCTGGTATGGGGACGCGCGCCAACGCCGCTATTTCCGCCAGGCCGGCAGCGACAGGTTGACAGGGGCCTCGCTGTAAAATTCTATGAGAGAAACGGGCAGGTTCCGCTGGGATCGGTCATATTCGGCTTGTATGCTTGATGCATACAAACCTCAGATGACCTTGATTTGTGCTTTGGTAAGCACAAATCACCCAGCGGAACCTGCCCGTTTCTTGCATGAATTTTAGCAGCTCGTCCCCGATGCCAACTTGTCGCTGCCGGCCTGGCGGAGATAGCGGCGTTGGCGTGCTGGGTGGTGGGGGGGATTGATTATCTGCAGTTTAATTTGCTTTTTACTGCGCTATCTATGAGGAAAGTTAATTGTGGCTCTCTTAAGGATAATCAACTGTTTACCGCATTTTTGTTCTATTGAGCAATGTGAACCTTTTGTCGCAGCGAATTTGTATCCCCTGCAAAAATCCTGGCGTCCGCTATCAGCAACTATGTATAACTGCAGGTAACAAGATGCAAGTAACAACAAAATTCTCCTTGACAAACAAAAAAAACCCTACTATAGTTAATAAAAGCTAAAGGTAAAGACAAAGAGGAGTACACATACAACCCTAAAAGAGAGGGATTTCCCCGGCTGAAAGGAATCTCGAGGCAGTATATGTGGAAGGTAGCTTTGGAACCGGAGGTCTGAACACTCTTGGGATTTGTCGGGAGAAAAGTAGGATTTCACGAATCGTCCCCGTTAAAGGACCCATGAGATGTGTAGAAGAAAGAAAGCGTTAAAAGTTTAAAAAGATGTGTTTCTTCTATATAAAGTAAGGTGGTAACGCGAGATATTCGCCCTTTGCATAGAAATGTGCAGAGGGCGCTTTTTGTCATTCGGAACAAAAAAGTAAGAAGTTAAAAAACAGAGAAAAACAGAAAAAATCAGGAGGATATCATGAGCAAAGAATTAGAAAAAACTTATGACCCGAAGGGGCTGGAAGACCGTTTATACCAAAAATGGCTCGACAATGGCTATTTTCACGCAAAAGTAAATCCAGATAAAAAACCATTTACCATCGTTATGCCGCCGCCAAATGTAACAGGGCAGCTTCATATGGGACATGCACTGGATGAGACGATGCAGGATATTTTGATCCGTTTTAAAAGAATGCAGGGATATGAGGCATTGTGGCAGCCGGGAACAGATCATGCAGCGATCGCTACCGAGGTAAAGGTAACAGAAAAGCTGAAAGCAGAGGGCATCGACAAGAACGAAATCGGAAGAGATGAGTTCATGAAGCATGCCTGGGCATGGAAGGAAGAGTACGGCGGAAAGATCATCAATCAGTTGAAAAAGCTGGGTGCTTCCGCAGATTGGGAAAGAGAACGCTTTACCATGGATGAGGGCTGCTCCAAGGCAGTTCAGGAAGTATTCATCAAATTATATGAAAAAGGATATATTTATAAAGGATCCCGTATCATCAACTGGTGTCCGGTTTGCGAGACATCTATCTCAGATGCAGAGGTTGAGCATGAAGATCAGGACGGATTCTTCTGGCATATCAATTATCCGGTAGTTGGCGAGGAAGGCAAGTTTGTTGAGATCGCTACCACAAGACCGGAGACACTGCTGGGAGATACCGCCGTTGCAGTAAATCCTGAGGATGAAAGATATCAGGATCTGATCGGAAAGATGTTGAAACTCCCACTTACTGACAGAGAAATCCCAGTGATCGCAGATGAGTATGTTGACAAAGAATTTGGAACAGGCTGTGTAAAAATCACACCTGCCCATGACCCAAATGACTTTGAGGTGGGAAGACGCCACAACCTGGAAGAAATCAACATTTTGAATGATAATGCCACCATCAATAGCCTTGGTGGAAAATATGAGGGAATGGATCGCTATGAAGCAAGAAAAGCGATGGTAAAAGATCTGGAAGATCAGGGACTTTTAGTAAAAGTAGTTCCTCATTCCCACAGTGTAGGAACCCATGACCGCTGCCATACTACCGTTGAGCCGATGATCAAACCACAGTGGTTTGTTAAGATGGACGAGATGGCGAAAGCAGCTATCGATACATTGAAGACTGGTGACCTTCAGTTCGTTCCGGAACGTTTTGACAAGACTTATCTGCATTGGCTGGAAAATATCCGTGATTGGTGCATCTCCCGTCAGTTGTGGTGGGGACACAGGATCCCGGCATATTACTGTGATGAATGCGGCGAGACCATCGTTTCAAGAGAAGCACCGGAGGTTTGCCCAAAATGTGGATGTAAACATCTGCATCAGGACGAGGATACTCTGGATACCTGGTTCTCTTCCGCACTGTGGCCTTTCTCCACATTGGGATGGCCGGATGATACTGCAGAGATGAACTATTTCTATCCTACCGATGTACTGGTAACAGGATACGATATCATCTTCTTCTGGGTTATCCGTATGGTATTTTCAGCACTGGAACAGACAGGCAAATCACCATTCCATCACGTACTGATCCATGGTCTGGTTCGTGATTCCCAGGGAAGAAAGATGAGCAAATCCCTTGGAAATGGTATCGATCCTCTGGAAGTTATTGATAAATACGGCGCAGATGCCCTGCGTCTGACACTGATGACCGGAAATGCACCTGGAAATGATATGCGTTTCTATTGGGAAAAGGTAGAAGCCAGCCGTAACTTTGCCAACAAAGTATGGAATGCTTCCAGATTTATCATGATGAACCTGGAAAAAGCACAGGTACCGGAAGATGAAAGTCAGCTGGAACTGACAGCAGCAGACCGCTGGATCCTTTCAAAGTTCAACACTGTGGCAAAAGATGTTACAGATAACATGGAGAAGTTTGAACTTGGAATCGCTGTTCAGAAAGTGTATGACTTTATCTGGGAAGAATTCTGTGACTGGTATATCGAGATGGTGAAACCGCGTCTTTACAACGATGAGGACACTACAAAATCAGCAGCATTGTGGACACTGAAGACCGTACTGGGAGAGGCATTGAAACTGCTCCATCCATATATGCCGTTCGTTACAGAAGAAATCTACTGCACACTGAATCCGGAAGAAGAGTCTATCATGATCTCTGCATGGCCGGAATGGAAAGAAGAGTGGAACTTCGAAAAGGAAGAGACAGAAGTAGAGCTTATCAAAGATGCGGTAAGAAGCATCCGTGGTGTTCGTACAGAGATGAATGTTCCGCCAAGCAAGAAAGCTACGGTTTATGTAGTATCTGAAGACCAGGCAGTAAGAGAAACATTCGAGACAGGGAAAGTATTCTTTGCTACGCTGGCATCCGCAAGCGAAGTTGTGGTGCAGGAGACAAAAGAAGGAATTGCAGACGATGCAGTGTCCGCAGTTATCGGACAGGCAGTGCTGTATATTCCATTTGCAGAGTTGGTGGACATTGCAAAAGAGATCCAGCGTCTTGAAAAAGAAGAAGCAAGGCTTGAAAAAGAATTGGCCCGTGTCAATGGTATGCTGGGAAATGAACGTTTTATCAGCAAAGCTCCACAGGCTAAGATTGATGAGGAAAAAGGAAAATTAGAAAAATATGCACAGATGATGGGACAGGTAAAGGAACGATTGGCGCAGTTACGATAGATAGGAGCTGGAAATCGAAATGAAAAAAATAAATCTGAAAAAACCAGAACGTTACCAGGTGATTCGGATCTGTAACTTATTGTCTGTACCATTGCAGTTTTTAGGCTGTTGTGTACTATATTGGGTAATTGAAGCCATATCCAGGCATTCCATCAAGGATGCCTGGAATTATATGGTGGAGAGCCCATTGATCTTTTTATACAATGCTCTTTTGATATTTACTACCAGTTTGGTGGTGTATCTGTTCAGAAGGAGGATTCTCGCACGTTTGGTGGTGGGAAGCTTTTGGTTCATCCTTGGATGTGTCAATGGATTTCTTCTGCTGAACAGGGTCACTCCATTTACCGGACCTGATCTGAAACTGATCACAGATGCGATGAGGATATTGAACAAATATCTGTCACCGGTATTGCTTGTAGTAGTTTTGGCGGCATTTGCTGTACTCTTGTTGTTTTTTGTCTGGATGTTTCGCAAAGGCTGGAAATTCAGAGGTAAACTGCGGTACTGGGTAAATATTCCATTGATACTTGTAGGAGTCCTGGCATTTGCCGGGACGACAAAACTTGCCCTTGAACGAAGAGTATTGTCAAATTATTTTGGAAATATTGCTTATGCATATCAGGATTATGGGTATCCGTATTGTCTTGCGGTCACGCTGCTTGACACGGGAATCAATGAGCCGACTGGATATTCAGAAGAACTGATGGATGAAATCGAAGAAAGTGAAGGCGAGATCAAGGAGACAAAAGAGAAAAATCTTGATGTAAATATTATCTTTTTGCAGCTTGAGACTTTTATCGATCCGACAGAGATCAATTTCCTTGAATTTTCGGAGGATCCGATCCCGAACTTCAGAGCATTATCTGAAAAGTATTCTTCCGGATACTATAAGGTTCCATCGGTGGGTGCAGGAACTGCAAATACAGAGTTTGAATCTATCACAGGAATGAGTCTTCGTTACTTTGGCGCCGGAGAATATCCGTATAAGACTGTGCTCAAGGAACAGACCTGCGAAAGTGCACCATATATTCTGAAGAATCTGGGATATAGCACCCATGCGATCCATAATAATGAAGCTAACTTTTATGGGCGCAGAAGCGTATTTTCAAGATTGGGATTCGATACATTTACATCGGAAGAGTATATGCCGGATATTACGGATACGACACCGATGGGATGGATCAAAGATCACATTCTCAGTGATGAGATCGTGAAAACATTGGACTCTACAACCGAACCGGATTATATCTATACAATATCTGTTCAGGGACATGGAGACTATCCAACAGAGCCCGTACTGTCAGATCCGGCGATTGAAGTTTCGGGAGCTGAGACCCAGGAAGAAAATTACGCCTGGGAATATTATGTAAATCAAATGTACGAAATGGATCAGTTTGTAAAAGAACTGACGGATCGTCTTTCAGAATATGATGAGCGGGTGATCCTGGTCATGTATGGTGATCATCTTCCGACGATGGATCTTAAAGTGGAAGATATGAAGAATAAATATTTGTTCCAGACCAAGTATGTGATGTGGAGCAATTTTAAGATGAAGAAAAGGGATAAGAACCTTGCGGCTTATCAGATGGCAGCCGAAGTGTTCAACCGTGTCGGAATCCATGAAGGGAATATCTTCAACTATCATCAGACAAGAAAAGGAACAAAGAATTATCAGCTTGATCTTCAGGCACTCCAATATGATATTTTGTATGGAGACCGTTATGTATATGATGGAGCAGATCCGTATAAGGCGACAAAGCTACAGCTTGGAGTGAATCCGGCAGTATTTACTTCGATAGAGCCGGTAGGCAACAACAGCTATTATGTCTATGGAGAGAACTTTACTGCATCCAGCCGTCTGGAGGTTAACAGAGAACTTAAGGAAACGCAGATGATAAGCACGACTCAGCTTCTTGTCCAGAATCTTGAACTTGCGGATGGGGATGAACTGGATGTGGCGACACAGAGTAATAGTTCTACGAAGAAAGTCCTGTCAAGGACAGACAGTCAGATCTACTATGCGCCGATCCCGGAAGTGACCCCTGAACCGGCAGATACACCGGAAGGGAGCGAAGCTGCTGCAGACAATGGAAATGCAGAGACGGAAAATAATGATGAGGATGCAGCAGATACAGGTACCGATACAGAGACATAAATTATTAGATGAGAACCATCACCTTGGCATTTTAGGGGTGATGGTTCTTCTTTTGATCCATTTTTGTAAAAAAAAGGCGACAAAAACATACGTTTAGGACTGGACAACTCCCCTCACTATTATATAATGTAAAAGTACCGGATGACCGGTAATACTATAGATAAAGTGGTGAATATTTTGAATTATAAAGAAATTGTTGATTATATTGAAGAAATACCAAAGTTTACATCGAAGAATCCTTTGGATCATACAAAAGAACTTCTGGGGCGCCTGGGGAATCCGCAGAACCAGATGAAGGTGATCCATGTGGCAGGTACAAATGGAAAGGGAAGCGTATGTGCTTATCTGGATTCTATGCTTAGAATGGGTGGATATCATGTAGGGCTTTTTACTTCCCCTCATCTGGTGAAGATCAATGAAAGATTTAAGATTGACGGCGAAATGGTATCGGACGAGACATTTATCGATGCATTTTCAAAAGTCAAAAAGATCATCTGTGAAGCACAGGCAGAAGGGCTGGATCATCCAAGTTACTTTGAAACTCTGTTTTTAATGTGTATGGTGATCTTTCAGGCAGCGGATGTGGATTACGTGATCCTCGAGACAGGGCTGGGTGGAAGACTGGATGCAACGAATACGGTGGATAAGCCCTTGGCATGCATCATTACTTCTATCAGTATGGACCACATAGAATATCTTGGAGATACGATCGGACAGATTGCCGGAGAAAAAGCAGGAATCATCAAACCGGGTGTACCGGTAATATATGATGGACACAATCAGGAAGTATCAAAAGTGATTGAAAAAAGAGCAAAAGAACTGGGTTCACCAGCGTATGCATTGACAGAAGATATGTATGAAATGATCAAAAATACCCGTGAAGGCATTGATTTTTCTTTTCATTACCAGTATGATAATATCATCTCGATTCCCTATATAGCTTCTTACCAGATGATGAATGCGTCTTTGGCGTTCTTTACCATGGAGATGTTAAAGACAGAACATGGGATAGAAGATGAACAGCTGATCAAAGGAATTGCAAATACACGATGGGAAGGACGTATGGAAACGATACTGCCTGGAGTCATCGTGGATGGAGCTCACAATGCAGATGGAGTGGAGCGGTTTGTTGAGACGGCCTGTCATTTTCGTAAGGATAATCAGATCACACTGCTTTTTTCAGCAGTGTCAGACAAGGATTATCAGTCGATGATAAGAACCATTAGTGAAAAGATCAGACCACATGCAGTAGTCGCCACTCAGATCTGGGGAAGTCGTGTGATACCGGCCGGGCAGTTGGCGCAGCTGTTTAAAGAGAATGGATGCGTTCAGGTGGAGACAGAACCGGACGTGGGAAAGGCTTTTGAGAAAGCCTGCCAATTGAAGGGGGATGGCATGCTTTTTTGTGTGGGCTCCCTGTACCTTGTAGGGGAGATAAAAGAGTATCTTTTACAGAGGACAGGAAGAGATACCAATAAGGAGAGAATACATGATTAATTACGAAGAAGAATTGAAGAAGTTTAAACCATGTCTGGATGTTGACGAGGTGGAAAGTGCAATTTATACCCGTGACCTGACAGATATCGTAGACATTTTAAAAGAGATGCTGAAAACAGAAGGACAAAAACGGAAAGAATAAGGGGAATACCATGAATTGTATGAATTGCGGTGCTCCACTGAATAAGTCTGCTTATTGTCCAAGCTGTGGGTTCAATGTAGAAGTCCAGAAAAGAGTTTGGCAGCTGTCTAACCTATATTATAATCAGGGACTTGAAAAGGCAGAGATAAGGGACTTGTCAGGAGCTATTGATTTACTGAAACGCAGTCTGAAGTTTAACAAGTTAAATATTCAGGCAAGAAATCTTCTTGGACTGGTGTATTTTGAGACGGGTGAAGCAGTTGCTGCACTCAGCGAATGGGTCATCAGCAAGAACATCATGCCGGAAAATAATATTGCATCTGAGTATATCAACCAGCTGCAGGAAAATGCAAACAAGCTGGATGTGATCAATCAGACGATCAAAAAATATAATGATTGCCTTTTATGCTGCAGAAGAGGCAGTGAAGATGTTGCAGTCATCCAGCTGAAAAAGATATTGAATCAGAACCCCAAGCTGATCAAGGGATATCACCTTCTTGCGTTGATATATCTGAAGCAGGAAGAGTACGAAAAGGCGCGAAGGATCCTTAAGAAAGCAGCTAAGATAGATAAGACCAATTCCACCACTCTTCGTTTTTTGAAAGAAGTAGATGAGCAGACAGGAACCATGACAAGTCTTGAACCTAGACGATGGGGATTTGGTCTGAAAGATAAGGGTGGTCCGGAGCGGGGACAATCTGTGGCGTATATGGCGGATAATGAGATGGTAATACAGCCGCCTACCTTCAGGGAGACCTCTATGGCTGCTACTCTTTTGAATCTTGGATTCGGTTTTTTGGTAGGGGCATGTCTGGTGTGGTTCCTCACCGTACCAGCGAATACGCAGAGGATAAACAGAGAAGCGAATGAAAAGGTAGTCACATACAGCAATACGATGGCCAGTCAGGCAGCAGAACTGACCAGGATGGAAGAACAGATCACTCAGTCTGAGGAAACGGTTACTTCTGCCCAGGCACAGATCGAGCAGGCAGCCAGTCAGGTGACTACATATGAAAACCTGATCAAAGCATATGCAGCGTATCAGGGAGGAAACTATACTTCGGCAGCCAGTGTTTTACAAAATGTAGATTCGACCCTCCTGTCTGTGGAAGCAAAAGAAATATATGATTCTATCTATAATAATATCAAGACAACGATGCAGAGCAACCTGAAAAATGAAGGCGAGCAGGCATTTTACGGTGGGGATTATCCGGCAGCTATCGAGGCACTTTCACAGGCCCTTGAGATGGATGATACCAATTATGAAGTGCTGAACCTGCTGGCTCATTCCTATCGTTTGAATGGAGATCTTGATAAAGCGGTGGAGACTTTCCAGATGATCGTAGATAAGTTCCCTGGAACAAAACGGGCATCAAATGCACAAAGATATATTGATAACGGAGGCGAAGGTTTCGACAATGTTGGACAGTCAAACACAACAACCGGAACCGGAGGAACCGCTGGAACAGATGAGACCACTGGGACGGACGAAACCGGACAAGCTGAGGATACAACCGGAACAGGCGATACGGGAACAGCTGAAGGAACAAACGGAACGACTGGGACCGGGGAAGGCCAGTAATATCTGTTTCTATGATATATAAAACCAATACACACGATAAACCTCTGAACTGGGGATATGCATATACAGCATATCCCCAGTTTTTTTGCATCATAGAAAATTACGCCCTATGATACAAAAACGCTCCGCGAGGATCGCACTGCGGCAGAGGTGTGCTGTGCCGATAAGTATAATCTGTAAAAACAAGACAGGCTGCACAAATATAGAAGGGAGAGCTTACAATATGGAGAGATTTCAGATGAAGCAAAAGAAGCTCATTATCAGAATGCCCAAAGAACTTGATCATCACAGTGCAAAGGATATACGGGCAACTGCGGATCAGATGATACGGGAAGAGAATATCAATCAGGTGGAATTTGACTTTCGGGATACGGATTTTATGGACAGTTCAGGGATAGGCGTGATCATGGGGAGATATCAGAACATCCGCCTGTTGGGGGGCGGCGTAGAGGCCACACATGTCAATGAGAGAATCTATAAGATACTGAAGATGGCAGGATTGACAAAACTGATAGGGGTCAATCGGGAAAAAGCTTGGAAACAGGGAGAATAAAGATCATAGGGGGAAAAGATCATGGAACAGAAAAATGAAATGAGTATCACATTTGACAGCAGATCCAGTAATGAAGGATTTGCCAGAGTCGCGGTGGCAGCATTTTGTACGCAGCTGAATCCGACGATGGAGGAAGTTGCCGACATTAAAACCGCGATTTCAGAAGCTATTACCAATTCGATCATCCATGGATATAACAGCCAGATAAAAAAGATCCAGATTGACTGCTGTATAGAAGGAAAAGATCTGTGGGTGTCGGTCATAGACACTGGATGTGGGATCCCGGATGTGAAAAAGGCGATGGAACCATTGTATACAACACGCCCGGAACTGGACCGTTCCGGTATGGGATTTGCATTCATGGAGGCATTTATGGATGAGCTGTGTGTGGAATCCGAGGTGGGAAAAGGAACGACAGTCCGCATGAAAAAGACGATAGGAACCCCCAAAAATCTATTTGCGTAAAAGGAGGAGCTATGGAACATACCCTTGCCTTGATAAAAATGGCACACGAAGGGGATAAAGAAGCTCGGGATACGCTGATAGCAGAAAATATCGGACTGGTATGGAGCATCGTAAAACGCTTTCAAAACAGAGGAGTAGAGATGGAGGATTTGTTTCAGATAGGGAGCATAGGACTGATCAAGGCAGTAGATAAGTTCAATCTGGACTATGAGGTCCAGTTTTCAACCTATGCGGTACCTATGATATCAGGAGAGATCAAACGTTTTTTAAGAGATGACGGTATATTGAAAGTGAGCCGGTCACTAAAAGAGATTGCTTTGAAGGCTTATGGCGCAAGAGAGGAACTGGAAAAACAAAAAGGGCGGGAGCCTTCAGTGGATGAGATCGCCTGTGCACTGCAGATTCCGGTGGAGGAGCTGGTACTGGCACTGGAGTCGGGTACGAAGGTAGAGTCCCTCCATCAGGTGATCTTCCAGGGGGACGGGGGCGATGTGTTACTCATGGATAAATTGGAGGAAAAAGAAAATCAGAATGAAAAAATGGTCAATAAGATATTTCTGGAGGAAATGCTTGGAAAGCTGGGCGGAGAAGACCGGGAACTGATATACAAACGGTATTTTCAGGATAAAAGCCAGGCAGTGATCGCAGAAGAGATGGGGATCTCCCAGGTCCAGGTATCCCGTCTTGAAAAAAGGATAATAAAAAAAATACGAGAAAAGATGTAATGCGTATGATAAAACCTATTCTGCACATACTATCGCAAAGGAAAGCAAGGAGTGATGGAATGTGCATGAAAAAAGATGGATTTGGATGGGGATAGCTTTACTTGCAGTTATCGTGTTTGGCGCCGCAGCATATTGGTCCAGACAGGAAGAGCCTGCGCCCCGGGGTACATTGGTCCGGTCTGTGAGGGAGGTCAGGGTATATGAGTGATGTTTTGTATGTGCAGACGGACAGGAATCAGAAGATTACCTCGGAACAGGTATATCTTCAGGATGTGGCTCAGCTCTCAAGCAATAATCCGACAGTCCTTGGACGATGTAAAGTACTGAAGGTGATGAGCCTGCCCAAGAAAAAATACGGCAGATATACGGTATCGGCGATGGATCTGATAGAATTGATACAGAGAAACTTTCAAAAAGTAGATGTGGTGCACGTGGGGGAACCGGATTTTATCCTGACCTTTGAGAATCCCACAAAAAAGAATGTTGTGTTAAGCTGGATCAAAACGCTCCTGGTCTGCCTGATCACTTTTTTCGGAACAATGTTTTCTATTATGACATTTAACACCGATGTCAATGTACCTCAGCTTTTCCAGAATATCTATATCCGTTTTACAGGAAATGCCTCTGATGGATTTACCGTCCTGGAGGTTACCTACTCGATCGGAATCGGTCTGGGAGTTATCTTCTTCTTTAATCATTTTGGAAGATGGAAAATGACGCAGGATCCTACACCGATGGAGGTGGAGATGCGTCTTTACGAGGATGATATTGATACAACGATTCTGGAGATGAGAGAGAGGTCAAGCGGCAATGAGTAATATAGCAGCATTGGCGGCATTGGGATTTTTGGGACTCTGTTTTGGAATAGTGATCGCAAGCGGTGTGGTAGCATTTATCATTTCCCTGGGGATCGTGCCAAGATATGCAGGTATCACCAAGACTGCGGATAAAGTACGGTTATATGAAGATTGTTCCATGCTGGGAGCAGTACTTGGAAATCTTTTGTTTTTCTTTCAGGGGAGCATACCTCTTGGAACTTTGGGGCTGGCGGTCTTCGGTCTCTTTGCAGGCATATTTTTAGGAAGCTGGGTGATCGCTTTGGGGGAGGTAGTCAATATATTTTCTATCATAGTCAGAAGGCTTGGCATCACAAAAGGACTGGGAATGGTGATCATCGTTATGGCACTTGGCAAATTCTCAGGAGCACTGCTTTTATTTTGGAAAGGATGGTGGATGTAATGGCAGCATTGCAGACAGAAGAAGAAAAAAAGCAATACGAAAAATATGTGAAGGAGCTGACCCCGACCCACAGTCTGCCTTTAAACATGGCAAAGGCATTTTTAGTAGGTGGCCTCATCTGTGTTTTAGGCCAGGGCATCCTGCACTGGTGCAAATCAATGGGAATTGATGAAAAAACAGCGGGAACCTGGTGCTCTGTGGCACTCATTTTCTTAAGTGCACTGACGACGGGATTAAATCTGTATCCCAGACTGGCAAAGTGGGGCGGGGCAGGAGCACTTGTCCCTATCACAGGATTTGCCAATTCCGTTGCGGCACCGGCGGTGGAATATCAGAAGGATGATAGAGTTATAATAGGGACAAGTCAGAAACACCACGAAATCAAGGTGGATGTGCTGGTTTAGCCCCTATTTTTTTATGTTCTGAGAATAAATCGTGATTATTATATCACAGGAAG
>SAAH01000185.1 GCA_009929525.1 Clostridia bacterium
GTTCAGAAACAGTATACACCTAAAAAGGCGTGATGTCTTTATTTTTAGGCAATTTAAAGTAACTTTGGTAAAATTTCAGATTTGCTCAT
Organism: Clostridia bacterium; assembly: GCA_009929525.1. Taxonomy (GTDB): domain Bacteria; phylum Bacillota; class Clostridia; order Lachnospirales; family Lachnospiraceae; genus Oliverpabstia. Next base: position 90 of record SAAH01000185.1, read on the forward strand.
TTATAGCATTAAAGAATATTTCTGGAAGTGCTTTCCGATCATCTGTAATGAACTGCTTATCGGAATAGGAAATATGGCAATCAATATGGTTCTTGGACGGCAGAGTGAACAGGCGATTGCAGCCACTGCAGTCTTTCGAACATTAGAAGGATTTGTCATAGGGTTCTTTGCCGGATTCTCCAATGCGGCATCTGTGCTTGTGGGAACGGAGGTTGGCGCAGGAAGGCTTGATCGTGCTTATGAGAGGGCAAAAAGGATTGTCGTCCTGTGCGTATCAAGCATCTTTATGGCATGTTTATTCCTGATCTTGATACATAAACCGTTATTGACAGCTATGAGTCTTTCGGGGGAATCTTATAGAATCGGTTTTGGCATGCTGATCATATATAGTATCATTGCCCTTATACGTATGAGTAACTGGACGAGAAATGATACGTTCCGTTCTGCAGGAGATGCGACTTTTGGTACGATATTGGAGATTGCATTTATGTATGTGATGGTACTGCCATGTGTGGCATTGTCAGGAATCGTGTTCCGTGCACCATTCTTAGTGATTTTCCTGTGCTGTTATGTTGATGAACCGGTCAGAATGATATTGATGCACAGGCACATGAATTCTGGAAAGTGGATGAAACCAGTAACGGAGAGTGGAAAAAAGGCATTAGTAGAATTTCGGAAAAAACGGGGATTATCCAGATGAACAAATAAAAAACACCTTGCTGCGATATTTTGATATCATTGTGGCAGGGTGTTTTTTGTGTGAATACAACAAAGAAAAACAAATTAAATTGAGCAATGTTCAGTGAAAACGTTGAAATTATAATGAAAGAGTAATATAATAAATTGAACGATATTCAAACTATAAAATAAAGGTAGGCATAAAGCATCAAAAGTTGAGAGTGAACGATTATTAACCAATTCTGAAAAAGGGAGAGAGGCAGACATGAGTATTATACGGATTCTTATTTTGGTGATTGTTGTTACAGCGGCTAATGAAATTGCGACATGGCTTAATAAAAAAACAATAAATAAATGAAAACTGAAGAACAAATTAAGTGGAAAGAAAAATGAGTCAGCAGAATAGTTACAAGTGCGGACTCTTTTTCATTATAAGAAAGAATGATTAGCCAGTTTGAAAATGTTGAAATTATAAATAGACATACAAATGGATTCTATTTACTATGTAGAAAGAAAATAAAAATCTATTTATATAAGTATTGCGGAAATTCATCTTAAGGTGGATAATATAAGAAAACAGGATGATTATGCGAAAAATATCAAAAAATATCGTGAGATTATTCCTGTAAATTGTGTACGAGAGGGTATTTGAACTATTTAAAGTTTAAAATGGGAGGTAAGAGAATGAAGGTAGGATGCGTAAAAGAAATCAAAAATAATGAATTTCGTGTTGGTGTAACTCCAGATAATGTAAAAAGCTATGTTGCTGCCGGTCATGATGTGTACATTGAGAAGGGCGCAGGAATCGGATCAGGTTTTGAAGATGCAGAATATGCGGCTGCAGGCGCTAAGCTGATTGATACAGCAAAAGAAGTTTGGGATACTGTTGAGATGATGATCAAGGTAAAGGAGCCACTGGAGGAGGAGTATCCATTGTTCCATGAGGGTCTGATTCTCTATACATATCTTCATCTTGCGGCAGATAAAGCTCAGACAGACGCACTTCTTACTGGAAAAGTAAAAGGAGTTGCTTACGAAACTTTGATGGAGCGTGACAGAAGTCTTCCTTTGCTGACACCTATGAGCCAGATTGCAGGTCGCTTGAGTATCCAGGAAGGCGCAAAATATTTGGAAAAGATCTTTGGCGGTGAAGGGGTTCTTCTGGCAGGAGTTCCAGGAACTCCAAAGGCTAATGTTGTGATTTTAGGTGGTGGAATGGTCGGGACGAATGCATGTAAGATTGCAGTAGGAATGGGTGCAAATGTGACTATACTGGATATTAATCTCCATAGGCTGGCTTATCTGGATGATATTTTTGGAGCACGTATCCAGACGTTAGTCTCTACAGATGCCAATATTGAAAAGTCTGTTAAAGAAGCAGATTTGGTAATTGGTTGTGTGTTGATTCCGGGAAAAGCCGCACCGAAGATTTTCAAGAAGAAATACCTGAAAGAAATGAAGCCCGGTGCTGTATTTGTAGATGTTGCAGTTGATCAGGGTGGCTGTGGCGAGACCACAAAGGTAACTTACCATGATGCTCCAATATTTATTGAGGAGGGTATCGTACATTATTGTGTTGGAAATATGCCCGGTGCAGTACCGAGAACATCCACCATTGCCTTAACCAATGCTACTTTGTCTTATGGCTTACAGATTGCAAACAAAGGATTAGAGCAGGCTTGCAAAGAAAACGAGGTTATTTATTCGGCGATTAATACATATGATGGAAAGCTGACATACAAAAATGTTGCAGATAGTTTGGAAGGGTATGAGTATGTAGAAATCAAATCAATTTGTGGCTAGAAAAATCGCTATGGGATAGGTGGATGAATTCAGGTGCGAATGTGAGGCAAACATACTTTTACATGGAGATTCGCACCTGAAAAATGAGTTGAAATAGGGAGTACAGCTTCTGGACTAATGTGTTTCTTGAAAAAATCCAGAGAAAAAGATATATTGTACAGAAAAAAATATATTTATACTTGAAATTCGTATAGATTTGCTGTCGCTCTCCGCGAGGAGAGTGTGGATTGAAATGAATTTGGGAACGAATATTGCAAGCGCAATTTCCGTCGCTCTCCGCGAGGAGAGTGTGGATTGAAATGATCTGCTCTGCGCTCTAACGTCTATAATATTCGTCGCTCTCCGCGAGGAGAGTGTGGATTGAAATTGCTCCTCATTGAATACACGTGTGATGTTCGCAGTCGCTCTCCGTGAGGAGAGTGTGGATTGAAATTTTTCGTAGAGCATGACTTCGTTGATGCCATTTTGTCGCTCTCCGCGAGGAGAGTGTGGATTGAAATACTGATGTTGAAGCAGATGGGGTCATGGTTATGAGTCGCTCTCCGCGAGGAGAGTGTGGATTGAAATATTACATACGTACCCTCAGTGTAGATTAGTCGGGTCGCTCTCCGCGAGGAGAGTGTGGATTGAAATTGCACTGACAACAGCAACATCAGTTGCCAACACGTCGCTCTCCGCGAGGAGAGTGTGGATTGAAATAATTAGTGTCTGCTGATTAAACAGTTTGCGGCTCAAAATCAGCAGGTGTATTCTATCAGTCCCAAAATCCAAATCAAGACAAAATGTATTCGTGCCTGAATCTTAAAAAGATTCGTCACAAATACAGATAACGCGATTGATGTAAGTGTCGTGTCATAAAGCTTTGTTCTTATCAAACCCAGTCCATAGCAACGTTTGCTTAAACTGAATGACCGTTCCACTTCAATTCGATCTGTGTTATCTTGATATTCCTGTTTTTTCTCTTTGGCTAACTGTTTTGTTGCGCTTGGTCTTCCAAGCTTCGGTCCAGACAAACGGATTCCATGGAATTTACAGAATCCTCTATTTTCTCTGGTTCGATAAATTTGATCCACAAGTACACGTTCCGGATAACGTCCGGTTCGTTCCTTGAAGCGTTCTATCGCTTCCTCTAATACAGTGCTTTCATTGTATGCTTCATAGGATATTTTCTCTATCCTTCCATATCCGTTTTCATCAAGGCTCAGATCAAACTTAGCTCCAAATTCAACGGGGGCTTTTGTTTTTCCTCTGACGATTGGGCGAAGCCATGGCTGGGAGATGCTTACAATACGCTTTTCGACACTGTGTACTTTGTTTTGATACATGTACTGCTGTTGATCGTATAACTTATATATGGTCCTCAGAAGTGATATCTCTTTTGAGGTCGGTGCATAGCCTTTTTCCATGTAACTTTCAAGATAATTGATATCACGTTTGATGTAGGAAAGCTGCTTACGGATAGTTGCTCTGATTTTCTTTGTACTGCGTTTCTTTGTTTTTGCAAGTGCAAGATAGTTCTTTCTTGCCTGACGGCGATACATGCGTGGTCTGGAAAACCCATAAGCTTTACAAAAACGAATGATGATTGTTTCCAGTTTTTCTCTTGCTTCATTCAGTAAGGAAAAATCCTGGGGATATCGAATGTTTGATGGGGCACAGGTTGCGTCCAGCATAAGTGTTCCTTTGTTTTCAGGTTCACTTTCCGATTTGTCATTCCCGTTTCCACCTGCTGGTGGATTAGAATGGTCGTCATCATCTCTTTCATCACTGGAATCTTTTTCCTTGAAAGCATCCAACATATATTCGTTGGCTTCCATGATAACGTCCATTTTCAGACGTTTACGGAATAAGACCAACGTACTTGCATCAATTGGCGGTTCTTCCTGATATCTAGGAAGCCCAATGAAATACTGATAATACGGATTTTCGGTCAACTGATCAACCAGTTCCCTATCAGAATACTGGTACTTGGTCTGAATAATCAAAGAACCGAGAGCAAGACGTAAAGGTTTCGCTACGCGTCCATTTTTTCCCTTGAACAATCGGTGGTATTTCTTTTCGAATATCGCCCATGGAATGGCATCGGCCATTTTTATCCACCGGTTCTCTGGATTCATATGCAGCCCCATTGGCTGATTGAAGCTAAGAAAGTTATTCTGTGTATTATCGGTACTTTTGTACATTGAATTTTTCACTCCTAAAATGGTACTTTTCTATGGAAAACTGCACGAAAAAAGTTTTGAATTCATCAAAATCCGTGCACTTATAGTATACCACTCAAAGGCGTGAAAGTCAGTAAAATCAAGTGCTTGAAGCTGATTTTTGAATTAATCAGCAGACACTAATTA
>SAAH01000186.1 GCA_009929525.1 Clostridia bacterium
TCTACCAGTGCGGAGCAAGAAACATTCTTTTTGATGATGTTTTGGCGTTAGTAGCGTGAACTTATTGTGCATTTTTTTAAATTTGCTCATTTATAGAAATTTATATTTTTTAAGCATCTGCTGATGGGCATCATTGAGTTCAAGTGCCTGATTCAATACATAATCTTCGTTCATTGCACTAGTTCCATCCGTATTGATCTCGCAGAACTTAAAGCTCCAATCTTTTTCATTAAAAAATATATCAAATCGGGCAATTGGAAGAAGGGAATCATAAAGATTAGGAACCAATATCAGTTCCTCCAACTCTTTATCGAATGGAAAATACTTTCGATATGCAGGATTATCCAGATACTCCTGCGTTACCTTTGTCACAATGCTGTACGTTGTTTTTACTATCCAGCGAAAATATTCGATCTCTTTTTCAGTGAAAACTTTTGGTATATGAAGAGTATGGACCACCAGCCCATTATATGCTGCGGTTGAATCATCAAGGTATTCCTTGATCTTCATTCCTGAATCTTTGCTTTCTTGTTCATGTTCCAAAATATATTGCTTATATTCCTGTTCTATCTGCTGCATTTTCTCACTTTTCATAATAATCTGCTAATGTCCTCTTTTCTTTTATAATTTCTTCCATTGGTGCCAGATATTCCTGTTCATCCGGCCGTAGATTCTCCTTTGCCATAGCAATGATGCGTTTTAGATAATCTGCTGCATTCTGTCCATAAATCTTTCCGTCAAATCCATGTTCCATCAAATCTTCTTCGGCAGACAGAATCATTTTTTCATTCGCATGATCTTCTAAAATAGCCTGAATCGACGTCTTATAGAAAAATATGCCTTTGATAAGTGCCAGATAGCCCATGATATATGGGAACGGCATACAATCAGCACCCCTTATCTCCAGATAATGCTTCAACCTTACATCTGGAAATGCCATAGATAGAACATGTTCCATATCGTCTTCTGTAAATTCCCGGTCTTTCCATAGCATTGCCGCCGTCTGCTCTTTTGTAAATACAGGCTCACCATTATTAGGAACAAATATAAGCGGCAGTTCCATCATGTATTTTGCATATGACAAAAAGCCAAAGTCATCATCAAATAATCCGGGGATGATGCCGCAGCGTTTTTTATCTACATTTTTCCATATCATTGTTCTTGCCATATGTTTTTTATATCGTTCGCCTTCAAAGATAGGAGTACAGTCACACAGCAGCTTGATCGCAGGCATGATCGTATAAGCTACCCGGATCTTCTTGACAAAATCTTCTTCACTGAAAAAATCTATAGATATCTGTGCTGAGGCAGTTCCTCTCATCATATTAGCACCTTTGGTCCCGGAAGTCTTAAAATATTCATCCATGTAGTCATATCTTTTTTTAGGTATCAGCTTAAGATCATTGATACAGCTTTTTGGCTGATACCCCAGATTCACAAGTTCATATCCATATTCATCCAATATAGGTGTAACCTGTGCAACAAAGTGTTCATAGATACTCTTTATATGCCGGATTTCTCCGCGGGGATTTATACTTATCTCAAGCTGAGCCGCCGGTTCAAGACTTAGAGAATAATCGCTGTTATAAAGTCCGATCAATTCATCTCCCTCATAATAAGCCCTCGGGTAAGATGACTTTAGCCTCTCCAATATTTCTGCAACTCCATGTTCTCCATAATAGGATACGCTTTCTTTTGTATCCTTCTTCACCAGAAAGTGTTCTACTTCCAGACCCAGCTTTTGAAAACAATTAAGCTTACAGCCCTTTTGAAAATAGTCCACCAGTAAAGAAAGATTCTGCTCGTATTGATCCAATGTATTACCTCTTTCCTAAATGACATAATAATTTTCTAAAATATATTTCATTAGAGTTAGTATATCGAAAAGCAGTGAAATAATCAAGGAATCGGTGGTAATTTTGTGCAGATCAAAAAAGACACCTCTTGTGAAGTGTCTTTTTTGATTTCGCATATGATACAGCTGAAAATCGGACTCGAACCGACGACCCCTTCATTACGAGTGAAGTGCTCTACCAACTGAGCTATTTCAGCTAACGCTTGAAACTTGTGTAAAACGAACTTGCGCCCGCCAAACACAAAAAGAATTATATAATAAATAAAGTTTCATGTCAATGATTAATTTTCATGAGCCGTATAAATAAGATCTGCAATGCTGCTGCATTCTAAAAAGCAGCAATCTTATAATTTCCTGAACGCTTCCAACGAACGTTCCACCTTTTCCGTTTCGATACAATATGCAATCCTAAAATATCCAGGGCAGCCAAATGTATCTCCAGGAACAAGAAGCAGATCTTCTTTCATTGCTCTCTTGCAGAAGGCAACGGCATCCTTTTCAGGGGCTTTCGGGAACATATAAAAGGTTCCGCCCGGTCTTACGATCTCAAAACCGAGTTTTGTCAGTTCATCATACAGGATTCCTGCATTTTTTTCATAAACAGACAGATCCGAAGTATCATAAAGACAGTCTGCAACAGCAAGCTGAATGATGGAAGAAGGACAGTTATGGCCGATTCCACGGGATATCTGTCCACACATATCTACGATAAGAGCTGCATCTTCACATTCCGGTGATACTGCAACATATCCGATTCTTTCTCCAGGCAAAGACAATGATTTGCTGAAGGAGTAGCAGGTTATAGTATTTTTATAATGTTTTGCGATAAACGGTGAATCAACACCCTCAAATACAATTTCACGATATGGTTCATCTGAGATCAGATAAATATCATGTCCATATTCTTTTTCTTTTCGTTCCAATATAGCTGCCAGTTCTTTAATGGTTTCCGTTGTATATACAATACCTGAAGGATTGTTTGGAGTATTGATCAGGATTGCTTTTACATCTTCAGTCATCATTTCTTCAAACATCTCAAAATCAATCTGAAAACCGGTGAGATCAGGCATAACCACCTTTAGATTTGCACCTGTAAGATTAACATAGGGTTTATACTCTGGAAAATAAGGCGCAAACGTTAATATAGAATCTCCCGGAACTGTGACCGCACGAAAAGCATGGGACAAAGCTGCTGCTGCACCACTGCACATAAAAATATGTTCTTTTTTATATGGAAGCCCAAAACGATCAGATAAAGACTTTGCCACAGCTTCCCTAACACTGTCGATTCCCAGACTTGGGCTGTAACCGTGGAGTGCTATAGGGCTTTCTGTATTCAGCAGCTCGATCATTTTCTTTGTGAATTTTTCCGGAACTGGAACTGAAGGATTACCCAAGCTATAATCAAATACGTTCTCTCTTCCTATCTCTTTTGCACGTTCTGTTCCGTATGTAAACATCTCCCGGATAACTGATTTTGCTCCAAGCATCTGTTTGTAGTTTTCTGCTATCATTTTACTGATCTCCTTTTTGTTATGGAATTCTCCATTTTATTTTATTGATCTTCTAATATACAATTACTGGTGTTCCCACTGATACTGTCTCATATATCGTCTTTACAGCGGCAAGAGGCGTATTGATACATCCATGTGAACCATTAGTAAGATAAATATTACCGCCAAAATTATTGCCCCGGCTGGCAAGATCATGAATACCTACTCCGCCATTAAATGGCATCCAGTAATTCACATGTGTAGTGTATTCGGGTTCTCCATTTTCCTGGATAGGCCCTTTCATGGTATAATCCGTAGTTTTTCTAAAAATTGCCCAACATCCATTTTTAGGCGTTGCCCGATCTTCTTTTGACATATCGCCGGTTACTATCGGTGTCTCGACAACAACCTGCCCATCTTTGTAACACCACATGGTCTGTTTATCGATGCTTATCTCCACATATACGTTTCCAAGATCATTACTTCCTGTTCCCTGGGCTTTTCTGCTGTATACAAGTTCCATCTCGCCCTGCTGGCCTTCATTGATCGCTGTAGTAAGAGCTGCAATAGAATCTTCTCGATTGATCATCCAGCCGTATTTGTTGATGCCAAGGGTTATCTCTTTACCCTCATGTGTTGTAAACTTTCTGGTTCCGCCATAAGAATCTCTTTTGTCAGCCAGCGTATTAATAAAAGCCTTAATCTGTGCAGGATCTATGGAGTAAAGTCCCTGTTCATCCTGGACCAGCCAGGATTTTAAAACGTTTCTGTCAATTGTACTTGTCTCTCCGCAAACATTGTATGAAAGATTCGCGCGAGTAAGGTGATTAAGGTCATTCACCTTTTGAACGAGTGCTGTATCATCCTGCCTAAGTGAAGGTATAAGATAACACTGTTCATCTACCAGAGACAGTTCTGTTTTTCCACTCTTTATCGCTTCCTGTACAAGATTTAGAACCTTGGCTTCATCGAGTGCATTTCCTTCTACTTCAGCTACAATGTTATAACCCGATTCTGTCTCCTGCATATATGCATCCTGAGGCTGTATGATATTCTCTGGTCTCAGGAAAGGAAGGCTTTTTAATATAGGCTCTATCGACTCTTCTTGGTATGTGGTATTGGCAGATACCTCATAGGTACTTCCGGAAAATGCTTTTTTGATCCAAAAAAGTGGTTCCTGTGAATCCATAAGTTCATCCACTTTATTATCATCAATGTATGCCAGATGCATCTGCGGACCGGTGATCGTATAGGATTCGCCCTCTTTGGTCGTTATAGTCAGCTGATAACTGCTGATCTCCTGCTGTAATGTAGCCTTTACCTGATTCGTGGTCATATAGCTGCAATCTATACCATTAATAATAGTCCCTTTATAAAAATGTTCTTTAAAGTAGCTTCCCCTCCAAATATAAGCCAATGCTACAAGTAAAAGAAGAATAATGATGATTGAAATACCAATTATTATTTTTCCGTAACTGTTCAGTACCCTAATATCTAACAAGTACTATATTTGTGCAAAACAGAGAAAATAATTTTTCTGTTTTAGCACCAGTTTTAGGTTTTTAG
>SAAH01000068.1 GCA_009929525.1 Clostridia bacterium
CACAATACTGTCTTTTCATTTTTTTCAAAAATAGGACAGATTGGTACTTTAGAAGAAGTTATCTCTTTTGAAATTACATTTTGCGGAAACTCAAGGAGAATTTTAAGTTGTTCCCTGAGATGCCATCTGCAACGCCTGTACAGGCGTTGTCACCCCCATTCCCATATTGGGGTTATAAAATGAGTAAATGCAATCCAATACAAACACAGCAACCAGAACCGTACAGATGATTTCCTGTGTATGTTTACTCATTTTTTGAATCTGTCCATCCAGCCTTGGTGCTATCGCATATACGAAAGCCAGACCTCCAAATCCAAATATCAATAAACCGATCAAGCAAACACGGCCCTGGATCTCGAAAATATACTCTCTATAATCCCACCATCTGGTCTGAAAATAAGTTTCCAAAAACCATCCTGTGATATATTCCACGATGCCGCATATCCCCATGATCATAAAAAATAATACCTTAGGTCTGTCAAAGAAATGCTGCAGGAATGTTAATATGAGCACTCCGCCAGTTCCATAGATAGGAAGCCATGGTCCTGATAATACACCTCTATTTACAAACATCCGGTCACTTACCAGATGAAGTCCCACTTCCCACAGCCATCCTGCAAAGGAAAAAAGGAAAAACAGCAGGATCAACGTGGTTATCGGATATTTTCTTTGTGCTAAAGCTTTCATCTCTTCTCCTCCTTTATTTATATAAAAGTTTTTATCCTTCTTTGTTATCTATAGGATACCCTAAACTTCTATATTTTAATGGAAGGAAAAGAAAAGAATTTCTGAAGAAAGATTAACTATTTAATGATAAATTCTTCGCCTGTTTTTTCTATCAACGCTATGGATGACCGGTATGGTTCCAGCTCTTTTGAATCTATCATACGTCTTTCTTCTGCAAAATCACCCCAAAAATGCATAGGGAATACATGGTCTGCTCCAATATTTTCAAGGAAGTATTCCATTCCCTTACAGCTCCAATTTTCCTGTCTTTGATCTAGTGGGAGAAATGCCAGGTCTACCTTTATTCCCTTGAGTTTTTCTATTTCACGCTTAAACTTGGCCGTCATGTTGTTGGATTCCTGTTTTGGTTCCCCTTCCCAGACCCACCAGTTAAGGTCTCCTGCGTGATAAATGCTCTTTTCTTTGTAATTTACCAGATATGCCACTCCGCAGTCTGTAGAATGAAGAGTCCTCACCTTTATCTGCGGTTCAAAATCCCACAGTTTCAGTTCCTGATCTGCCTTTACAAAAATGATACGAGACAGCACAGACTCAGAAAGTCCCATCTTTTCCACCTGCTTACGAACACCACGATCCAGCACATACCAATCCATATCACGATCTGTCCGCAATATCTCCGGATTGAAATGATCCTGATGCTTATGGCTGACAAAGAAAATACGCGGTCGTCCCGCTTCAGGTTCCTCAAGATCTCCCTTTTCATAGTCAAACACCCAGGTCATATCTTCCCAGTCTGTCTGAAAACCACTGTGTCCTATATATGTTACCTTCATTTTGCCTATACCCCGTCTTTCATTTTCAAAGATGTCTGAAAGCTACACAAACTGATTATGCTTTTCATCATATGCATAATCGATCATATCCAGTTTATTCACCAGCTCATCCAGATTCAGTTCCTTATCCTCACAAAGCTCCGCAAGATTAGTGTAATAATCTCTCAGCTGGGTATTGATATAACTTAATAAAATCACTGGATCCTTTGGTATCATAATAATTCTCCTCATCAAATAATCTAAATCTTTTTTTGTTTCTAAGAAAAAGGATACCCCAAAAGGAGCATCCCTTTTCTTCCTTATATTATACGGATTGAGCTGACGCTGTCAACTCTCCGTTTACCACATCCAGTACAATTGTATCCTGGGTCTGGACTTTTCCACCAAGTATCATCTTGGCAGCCAGAGTTTCCACATATTTTTGCAGATATCTCTTAAGCGGACGCGCTCCGTATATTGGATCATATCCACCTTCCACAACATATTCTTTCGCTGCCGGAGTCAGACGGATCATGATATCCTGATCATCCAGACGTTTGTTCAGATCTGCAACCAGAAGGTCGATGATCGATCCAATGTTATTCTTTGTCAGAGGCTTGAACATAATTGTCTCATCAAGACGGTTCAAAAACTCAGGTCTGAAATGAGCACGCAGATCATTTTGTACCATGTTCATACTTTCTTCGCTGATCGTTCCATCCTCCTGGATGCCCTCCAGCAGATAAGCAGAACCAATATTCGAAGTCATGATCAGTATCGTGTTCTTAAAGTCAACAGTCCTTCCCTGAGAATCTGTGATCCTTCCATCATCGAGCACCTGCAAAAGTACATTGAATACATCCGGATGAGCCTTCTCAATCTCATCAAACAGTACTACAGAGTATGGCTTGCGGCGGACTGCCTCAGTAAGCTGACCACCTTCTTCATATCCCACATATCCTGGAGGTGCTCCGATCAGCCGGGATACAGAGTATTTCTCCATGTACTCACTCATATCGATACGGACCATATTATTCTCGTCATCAAATAATGTCTGTGCCAGTGTCTTGGCAAGTTCGGTCTTACCCACACCAGTTGGTCCAAGAAACAGGAATGATCCAATTGGTTTTCTAGGATCTTTAATACCTGCTTTGGATCGGATGATCGCATCGGTAACACGAGAAACTGCCTCGTCCTGACCGATCACTCTTTTATGAAGCTCTTCCTCAAGTCCCAGTATCTTTGTTTTCTCACCCTCGGTAAGCTTCGCCACCGGAATACCGGTCCATCTGGAAATGATCCTGGCGATTTCTTCATCTGTAACACTTTCATGAACCAGAGAAAGATCTCTGTTCTTTACCTGTTCTTCCTCAATTTCCAACTGTTTTTGCAGTTTTGGAAGTTCGCCATACTGGAGTTCTGCTGCCTTATTCAGATCATATTTTTGCTGTGCCAGCTGGATCTGTCGATTCAGATCCTCGATCTGCTCTCTAAGTACAGATAACTTTTCAACGGAATGCTTTTCATTTTCCCACTGGGCCTTCTGCACGGAAAATGCATCCTTGTACTCTGCCATTTCCTTTTGCAGTTCTTCCAGTCGTTCCTGGCTGAGTCTGTCTGTTTCTTTTTTTAGGGCAGCTTCCTCAATCTCCATCTGCATGATCTTTCGCTGCTGCTCATCAAGGTCTGCCGGAAGGGTATCAAGCTCTGTCTTGATCAGTGCACAGGCCTCATCTACCAGATCGATGGCTTTATCAGGAAGAAATCTATCGGATATATATCGATTGGACAATGTTGCTGCCGCGACCAATGCACCATCGGTAATCTTAACTCCATGGAATACTTCATACCGTTCTTTCAGTCCACGAAGGATAGAAATCGTATCCTCCACTGTTGGCTCATCCACCAGAACCGGCTGGAATCTTCGCTCGAGAGCAGCATCTTTCTCAATATACTGGCGATACTCATCCAGAGTGGTTGCGCCGATACAGTGAAGTTCACCGCGGGCAAGCATCGGTTTTAACATATTACCTGCGTCCATCGCTCCGTCTGTCTTTCCTGCACCAACGATCAGATGCAGTTCATCGATAAAGAGGATGATCTTGCCTTCGCTTTTTCTCACTTCCTCAAGGACCGCTTTCAGACGTTCCTCAAATTCGCCTCGATACTTCGCACCTGCTACTAAGGCACCCATATCAAGGGCAAATATTTTCTTATCTTTCAAGCCTTCCGGTACATCACCGCGGACGATCCTCTGCGCCAGCCCTTCTACGGCTGCCGTTTTACCAACTCCCGGCTCACCGATCAGTACCGGATTATTCTTTGTCTTACGAGACAGGATGCGGATCACATTACGGATCTCACTGTCACGCCCGATCACCGGATCAAGCTTTTGATCACGAGCCTTTTCTACCAGATCCTGACCGTATTTGTTCAGGGTATCATAGGTCGCTTCCGGATTATCTGTGGTCACCCGCTGATTTCCCCTGACTGTACTTAACGCCTGAAGGAATCTTTCTCTAGTGATCCCGTATTCCTGGAATAATTTTTTCATGGCCGGGCTTGGATTACGAAGCAGTGCTAAGAAGAGATGTTCCACTGACACATACTCATCGCCCATGCCTTTTGCTTCATCCTCTGCACTTACGAGTGCCTTGTTCAGGTACTGACCGATATAAACCTGACCGCCCGATACTTTTACCCTTGCATCCAGCGCATTTTTTACATTATTCAAAAAATGCTCCTGATTGATCTCCATCTTTTCGATCATTTTCAGGACAAGACTGTCGTCCTGGTGGAGCAGATTATAAAGCAAATGCTCCTGTTCAATCTCCTGATTACCGAACTCATACGCGGTCTTTTCCAGATCTTGAACTGCCTGCAGTGATTTTTGTGTAAACTTACTGATGTTCATACACTTTTCCTCCTTACTGAGAGTGTTCATAGATGTATATTGTTGGATTCATTGTTTTTATTTGTTCTACTTGGAATATAACACCTATTATTAGCACTGTCAAGTGGCGAGTGCTAATTTTTACTAAAAAAATCCGCGGAGCTATGCCCCGCGAACTATTTTTACATTTTATTTAGATATTTAATAAATCACTAAATGCTTTTAAAGCACCGTCTGTCTCATGAGCAAGCACGCGTGTTGCCAATACCTTACCAAGCTGAACACCTTCCTGGTCAAAGCTGTTTACATTCCATACAAAGCCCTGGAACATAACTTTATTCTCAAAATGTGCCAGAAGTGCACCAAGTGATTTTGGATTAACCTCTTCTCCAATGATAATGCTGGATGGACGTCCGCCTTTGAAGTTCTTGTTACGGTTCTCGTCAGCTTTTCCACATGCAAAGGCTACAATCTGTGCCGCTACATTTGCGCATAATTTCTGCTGGCTTGTGCTGCCTTTGATCACAACATCTGTTCCCATCTGATTGTTCTTGAATCCTACGAACTGCAACGGTACAATATCTGTTCCCTGATGAAGCAGCTGATAGAAGGAGTGCTGTCCGTTTGTTCCAGGTTCACCGAAGATAACCGGACCTGTTACATAATCTACTGGCTCGCCAAAACGGTTTACTGATTTACCATTAGACTCCATATCTAACTGCTGCAGATGAGCCGGGAAACGGCTAAGTGCCTGAGAATATGGAAGCACTGCAGTACTTGGATATCCCAATACATTGCGTTCATATACACCGATCATTGCATCAAGCATTGCTGGATTCTGTAATAATTCTTTGTTTGCAGCGAGCTTATCCTCTTCTGCTGCACCGTCTAAGAACTGTGCAAATACATCTGCTCCGAATGCTAAAGATAATACGGCACCGCCAACTGCTGATGTTGAAGAGAAACGGCCTCCGATATAATCATCCATAAAGAACGCTGCAAGGTAATCATCGCTCTTTGCCAATGGAGAGGTCTCACTTGTAACTGCGATCATATGCTTAGAAGCATCTAAACCTGCATTCTTTAATGCATCTTTTACAAAAGCTTCATTGGTAAGTGTCTCAAGTGTTGTGCCTGATTTGGAAACCAGTACGAAGATAGAATGTGCTACGTCAACAGAAGCCAAAACTGCTGCTGCATCATCTGGATCAACATTACTAATGAACTTAGCTTCCATTTTGAATGTGTTATTTTTCTTTGCCCAATTCTCAAGTGCCAAATACATAGCACGAGGACCAAGGTCACTTCCGCCGATACCGATCTGAACTACCGTTGTAAATTTCTCACCTGCTGCATTTGTGATCTCACCTGCATGTACTTTTTTTGCGAAATCAGCAATTTTCTCCTGCTGTTCTACATAGAAAGCGCGTTTGTCAACGCCATCTGCTTCCACTGCATTTCCAAGCTGTCCGCGAGTCATGTGATGAAGAACAAGACGTTTTTCTCCTGTATTCACTACTTCACCATTATAAAGTGCTTCAAATTTCTCAGCCAACTGCGCTTCGTCTGCCAGTTTTGCAAGACCTGCCAATACCGTGTCATCCACTTTTTTAGCTGCATAGTTATAAACCAGTCCTGCTGCCATCGGAATGCTGTAGTTTTTCACACGAGCGGCACCATTTTCTCCTGTCATAGCTTCAACAAGATCTACCTGCTCTGTTTTTGTAAGTTCCTGAAAAGAAGTGAGTGTATCCAGATTATTCCAGTTCATCATTATTCCTCCTCGTATATGTTATCGCATTTTTTTCGTTTTGCTCTTCTGATTATATACTGTATCGGGTGCAAATTCAAGGCAAATAGTGGTTAAATCGGTGAACTCGTATCCCTTAAGCCAATTACTTATACAATTTCTGTGCTTAATTGTTCGAACGGTCACCTATTTGTATGAATTGCTCTTCTGACTCTTTCTCTCTTTCCCCGCTTCATGTTATAATTATATTGGTTTTTTATACTCATTTTAGGAGGGTGTCATGCGTATTGCAATTATTGAAGATATGCCGGAAGACAATAAGCATCTGCTTAGCCTTCTGGATAATTATATGAAAAATATCGATTTTGATCCGATGATCGACTGCTTTACAAGCGGCGAAGCGTTTCTTGCATCTCTGGAACCTGAGATATATGATCTTTGTTTTATGGATATTTATATGGAAGGCATAAATGGAATGGATACAGCTTCCCAGCTGCACAAGATCGATCCGGAGTGTCGGGTGATCTTTTTAACCTCCAGCCCTGACTATCTGGCAGACGGTTACCGTATCCGTGCCTGGCGTTACCTTTTGAAGCCAGTGACCATGGAACAGATAAGTGAAGCATTGCCTGAGTGCATCGAGGATGCCCGACAATCCGCACGAACACTGACCGTCTCATCCAATCGCCGTATACTTCATATTCCATTTTCCAGGATATGGTATGTGGCGACTGCCGACCGCACCATCGAGATCCACAGCGAAAAGACATTCTTGACGGTAGGCAAGCAACAGCGTTTTGACGACCTGACTCTTCCCTTATTGTCTGATCACCGTTTTCTCGTCATCAGCCGTGGCTTGATCGCAAACCTGGACTACGCACAATCCATCAAAGACAGCTGCCTCCTGATGCAAAACGGCGACATGCTTCCGATCAGCCGCCGCCGATCTGCCGAAGTATCTGATGCATTTGTACGTTTTCGATTTGAACACCATTAGGAGAAATTTATGAAAAAATATTATGTTTCATTTCTTATATTATTACTGTTTATCCTTTCCCCAACAGCACTTTACGCTGCTGACAATTCAAATGACGTGGCTGCTGCTCCCACTCCTGTCGAACTGGTGTCTTTTTCAGTCCCGGACTTCAGTGATCTTCCGGTTTACGCTGTTCCTCTTGGAAGTACAGCTAAAGAACTTACGGATTTCTATTCCAACAGCCCGATCTGCATAACCGCTTATGATCACGCTGGAAATGCATATTCTCTCGGGATTACTGATTTTGATATTAATCAGCTTGATACCAGTAAAGTCGGCACCGGTTATGTAACGGCAAAACCAGATATTACAGGTTACACTCTGGCGAAACATGCATCACTCCCATCGCTGCAGCTGTTGCTCAGTGTTCAGGTTCCCGGCCAGCCGCGGCTGGATTCCTTCTATTATTCACAGGGATATTACTACTTTCCGTGGCTGCTTTCCGCCGACGATCTGAGCACTGTCTCTGTCTGGCTGCGGTCAACCACCCAGAATAACATCTGGGCCGAATCCGAGATTGACGGAGAGAACATCGGATTTGATTCTTCAGTTCTGTATATCAAGGAAACTATGTTTGCTTCCGGCGCAAGTTACGGTCTGCAGGTAGACTATGGCAGCTCACATACCAATATTCTGAATTTTGTATATTATGACAGCGTCTTTATTGTCTCCCTTGTTGAAGGAGACCGTGACGGCAATGATTCAAATGATGATTCCATCTCCGATTCCCTGGAGCAGCTGCCGCCGGAAAGCAGTCCAGCCGATCCTCCAGTATCGGATACCCCTGAAGATTCAACAGGTTCAGATAATTCATCAAAGCCAAATGATTCGACTTCTGATGGATCAAATAATGATCCAGTGTTACCTGATTCTCAAGATGATCCTCAAACCGAAACTCCAGACACTCCGCCTGCAGAAAATACCGATTCTGTCAGTTCTTCTGCTTCCGGCTCCTACGAATCCATGGATGGTGACACATTGACCATCAGCGGCACCCGGCTTAGTTATCTTCTAAAAAATCATTCCACCATACTTTCTTTTGGCTGAAACAATTTTTCTTTAGAGATACCCGTAGATTATCTGGCGGATCTTGCACTTGCACCGGAACAAATGCTTTCAGTTACACTTCGTCGTGTATCAGACACCAGTATTTCGCTTGCCCTCGCAGTAGATGGTGAGCCACTTACAGACCTTTCTGAAAGCCGCGTACGATTCCCGATGGAGCAGCCATCTGGTGACCTGATGCTCCTGCTTGATGGGGAAGCATTGGATACCTCAGTTTCTTACAATAATGGATATGCCATATTTGACGTACAAACGACAGGTCTTTATGAACTCTCAGTACAAGCAGATGATTCCGGATCCGTGGAGATCATAGCTGCAAATAATTCTGATACTCCTGCATCCAAGATTTCATCTGCCACAGAGATTTCACCGCCCGCACCTTCTATTTCAGATTACTTGCCTGCCGCACTGGCAGCTGTACTATGTGCTGGTATTCTGTGTTTTGTCATATATGTCTTCAGGAGGAAATGCCGATGAATGAACATAATGAAAAAGGGCGCAGGATTTTGCCGGCACTGCTGCCTGTTTTGTTTGCTGTTCTAATATTCTCAGTGCTTCTCACATTTTTGTATCGAACTGACAATAAATACACCCAAAAAGAACTCCAGCCCATCGCAGGGCTCCTTTGGCTGGATGCAGATACCCTCGCTGCACAACCGGTTTATTATCTGACCCATGGATGGGAATTTTATCCCGATGTACTTTTGA
The DNA here is from genome assembly GCA_009929525.1 of Clostridia bacterium. Classification (GTDB taxonomy): domain Bacteria; phylum Bacillota; class Clostridia; order Lachnospirales; family Lachnospiraceae; genus Oliverpabstia. Next base: position 8,952 of record SAAH01000068.1, read on the forward strand.
CACCTTCCGCATTTTCTAACGGGAAACAGCCCGATACCTATATGCAGTATGTTACCATCGGTCAGCATCAGACATTTTCCTTTGTAAATGCAGACCATCCAAATGCAGGAGTTGCTACCTACCATCTGACGATGGAGCTTCCGGAAACGCCATCCGTATACACTTTTATGCTTCCTGAAGTTTATTCTGCCTATGATCTGTATATCAATGACCAGAAAATGCTCTCCCTTGGCGATCCTGCACGGGAATCTTTCTCTGAAAAAATCGGTCGAAGATCCATCACATTTTCTGCATCGGGCACGACTTCCTTTGTGATTGCAGTGGCAAATCGCTCGCATTTTTCCAGTGGACTCACTTTTCCGCCTGCTTTTGGAATACCGGAAGCCATCACCCGTACCGAATCTGTGCACTTTCTCTTCGGTGTCATCCGTTTTATCCTGGCTATCCTGTGCACATTGCTTTCCTTTTATCTGATATTCGCTTTTCGCAGGAAGAACAGTAATCACCGTGTACTGCTCTTCTTCGCCAGTTCCCTTTGTATCTCTATCACCTGGCTGTATCCGATTCTATTTACTTATATCGAAATCTCGCCGCTGTGGTGGTACGGCGTGGAACTGCTCGCAATCTATGGCGGCTATCTGTTTACCGTGATGCTCCATAATAAGCTTTGTCAGATTCCAGTCATTCCGAGCTATATAAGTACCACATGCCTTGGTGTCTTCTGTATATCTGCACTGATATATGGGCTTCTGCCCGGGTATCCTGTATGGCTTACAAAAGGATTTCAGATTGCTGCAATGATCATCAAATTTTCCACTGCCGCCTATCTTCTGATCAGTGCTGTGAGTTCTGTTTTGCGAAAGCAGACCAGTCAATTCCTCCTCTTTTGCACCACCGGCTTTGGCGTAACACTTTTATTTGACCGGATTTATTCTGATTTTGAACCAATTTACGGTGGCTGGCTGACCGAATATGGCAGTGCTGTCATGTTAATGGGCCTGGGGATGATCCTTTGGCAGGATCTGGCAGAAGCATATCGCTTTCAATTGACCTTCGCCACTGAAAAACGCCAGCTGACCCAACAGGTCGCTATCCAAAAAGCTCACTATATGGAACTTACGGATAAAATCGCTGACACCATCAAGCTGCGCCACGATGAACGTCATCACCTTCAGATACTGGCAAATCTGCTGGATCAAAAGGACTACGAATCTCTTGGCAATTACCTGTCCGAATACGTCAGCATGGCTCTTCCTATAGAGCGTACTGTCTTGTGCCGGAATCTCATTGTAGATGCAATGCTTCGCTATTATCAAAACCTCTGCGAACAGCAGGGTGTTTCCTTCTCCTGCGAGATGAAGCTTCCCCCTGACTTAGCTATCCCGGATGTGGAGCTTTCCATCCTTTTTGGAAATCTTCTGGAAAATGCTTTCTTTGCAGCTTCCGAAAATGACTGTCCTAAAGCTTTTATATCCATCAAGTCAGATTACGACAAAGGATGTATGATCATCCTGATCGAGAATGGCTACCTTACCGAACCAGTCAAAAAAGGGGACCATTACCTTTCCAGCCGCCACGAGGGCTATGGCATCGGCACACAGTCCGTGGCAGACGTAGTGGAACATTATCAGGGACGATGTGTGTTCACCGCAAATGAAGGAATATTCTCTGTGTCGATCGTGGTCAATCTTTAGATCCCAGACATGATGAAGGCAGGCGAAATGATATCCGCCTGCCTTCATTATGTCTTTTTCTATTGCTTTATGATTCTTTTTCTTTCCTGTTTATATAATCCAAGATCATCGACACAGCACCATCAACACCTGTCTTCGATACATTCACTACCATATCGTAATTTTGCGGATCGTCACGCCGCATCCCGGTGAATTTCTGATAATAGCTGTTTCTCATTTCATCCTTCTGTTTCAGTTCTTCCAATGACATACCATGATAATACTCTTTTCCTTCTTTTGTTCTATATTCATCATCTGCATATATATAGAAGGAATATGTATGTTCCTGACTGCTCAGGATAAAGTTAGCACATCTTCCCAGGAATACGCCCGGAGCCTTTCTGGCCAGGTTCTGTATGATATGAACCTGTTCCTCAAACACTTTCATATCACTGACGTCATTTACCACGCCAGCCTGTGGATATGCATACAATGAAAATGTAGGCTCTTTCTCCCCGTAATTATATTCATCCAGATATTTCTGCACTTCTTCCATATCAGAAGACTGCATACCCAGCTTCTCCGCGAGGATACATATGATCTGCCGGTCATATATGCGGCAGCCAAGTTCCTTTGCGACCTCTTCTGCTATTTTTCTTCCACTGCTTCCATACATACGGCCAATTGCTACATTTACCTGATTCTGATTCTCCAATGGTTTTACTGCGATGATTTCATCTGTTCCTGCATCATCTTCCCTGGCTATCAGTTCTGTCATCATCTTATCATACATTTTGTCCAGCTTGTAACAGGCTGCTATAACAAACATGATAACCCAGATGGCGATCGGCACATAAAGATAGAATCCTTTGATCGCTGATATCGCAGACGCTGTTTGTTCTGCTGCAGTCGTTTTCAATCCGTCAAATGCTGCCATGGAAAGGATAGCTCCCATGATTGCTGAAGTAAATCCTGATCCAGCTTTCTGCCCCATACTCATAGATGAGAACATCAAGCCTTCCACACGAACACCTGTCTTCCAATGTCCATACTCGATGGCATCACTTGGAAGAGAATACTGTACCCCATAAAATGGTGCGATTCCGATCCCCCTCATGATACATGTGACTACTCCCAACGGTACACTGGTAATATTTAAAAGGAAAATCAACTGTCCAGCCAGACCCAGAATACAGCCGGCACAGATCAATGTTCTCTTTCCATATTTGGGCAAAATCTTCGGAAGCATGGCAATTCCCACGATCGTCGCAATCTTTTCTGCGGCCGACAGCGGCATAACAAGATCCACATCATTTAACACATACTGACAGTAGTAAGTCAGATCCGTTCCGATAATGATCTGATAGGCTGTATAAAAAAGCATTAGTCCTAAAGCAATAATAAAATATTTATTTGTCACAGTCGCCTTAAATGCAACCCAAAACGGTACATCTTCCTTTTCTTTTTTTGCTGCCTGCACACGCTCCGTACAGGTCGCATAGGTATTGATCAGCACGATCACCGACAATACCGCATATCCGGCAGTCACAAGGATCCATGCCAGCTGCTGATTCCCGATCACAACAGATACTTTATTGATCAGCGGCAAGGTAAATGCCGTAATGACCATGCTTGCAGTGATAGACAATACCATACGGATATTACAGATGATATCTCGCTCTCGTCTGTCGCGGCTCATCAATGACCCCAGTGCATGGAACGGCTGGCTGATCGCGGTATAAACTACCGTATTCATAATATTATAAGTTACAAATGCATATACTATTTTCACCATATTTCCAGCCTGCGGCATAGTAAAAAGCAATATTGCAGCCAAAGCGTACGGAATTGCAAGGCGAAGAATCCATATTCTCGCCTTTCCATACTTCGAATGTGTGCGGTCAATGATCGTTCCCATAAGTACATCTGAAAATCCATCAAATATACGGGAAAGCAGCATGATCATACCCACTGCTCCTGCTGATATCCCTACTACATTTGTATAAAAATAGATCAGCAGTGTTGTCGTCATAGTATACATCAAAGTCAATGCCGGGTCGCCAAAACAATATGCCAGCTTCTCAGACACAGGAACTTTGATAAATTCGTTCATATCCTTTCCCTTCTGCTTATAATTAAGCAGTTCAGGAATTCCTCCCTTTCCCATCCTGTTACCTCCTTTTTTATTTCCGCTCGTAATTGCTGTGTTACCGCTTCTTCATGTTTCATATTATACACATGCGTACACGTGAACGCAATAGGGTTTATTCACAATGTTTACTAGTTATTTTTAGGACAAACTACCAAAACATGTGCAAAATTTACTCTTCTTTTAACATTTTAATCTTTTTTATTATGTTAATACTATATTACAAATTCATTTTTTTGTTTCTTTCCGCCAATTTTTCCAATCATTTCCGCCAATACTATTTGCGTGCACGCACGCATCAGAGGAATCATGTCTAATGATAAAAAACAGAGTAAACCACTGTGATCTATCTTCATTGGTTTACCCTGTTTTTTATAAATTATAGCGATTTTTTATCATGATTTCTGCATAACGATATTCCGAATCCGGTTTTTCCCCATCAAATAAGAGATGAAAAAGCAGCATGACCGGTTCATATCCCTGCATATGGGCATCCTGGCCGATCAAAAAATTGACTGCTCCCTGCTCCACCCATCCCTTGTTCTCATCGAGAAAATCATTTGCGATAACTTTAATATCCTGATCTTTTCCCAAATGCACCAAAGCTTCACATACTGCCTTAACTGCCGACCCAGTAATATAAATCCCCTTCAACTGCGGATGCTGCTCCAAAAGTTCCTCCACGATCTTCGCAGCAACCCACTCATCATCATAAGAATATTGTATTCCCACAATTTTCATCTGCGGAAAACGCTTTTCCAATTCTGTTTTGAATCCTCTGATACGATTATTCAGTGCCGGATTGGAACTGTGTCCTGAAATCACAGCCACTTCTCCCTCTTCACCTGTGATCTCTCCCATCAGTCCTGCAGCGGTCCGCCCACTTTGTTTGGTATCCTGCCCAACGAAACAGAGTCTCTTTGTTTCTTCTATATCCGAGTTAAATGTAACGATCGGTATCTCGTATTCTTCTGTAAACTGATTGATCACTTTCTTCAACATCGTATCTTCCGATGGAGATAATGCAATACCGGAATAGTTCTCTTCCTTTAGTTTCTCCATGATTTCGATCACCTTGCCTGCATCTACGCCATCCACAGGAAAAATCTCCACATTTCCTCCCAGGCTTTCCACCTCCTGCTTTGAAGCTTCCATCCCTTTATACACGAGTTTCATGAAAGGAGTCTGGGCCGATTGAAGGATCACACCAATCTTAAGGTTTCTCTTGGCCATCGCCAACGCACGCCCCGCCAGACTAGGCTGATATCCCATGTCCTGTGCAATCTGTTTGATCTGCGCCGCAAGCTCCGGTCGTATCCGTCCCCGGTCTTTTAGTGCGCGGTCTACTGTCCCTCTCGATACACCAGCCGCTTCAGCTATCTGTTGTAATGTAACTGCCATAATGTCCTCCCTCTCAACATGTTCTCGTGCACGCATCTTTAAAATATTATATTCTATTTAAACAAAATATTCAAGACATTAAAGAAGAATCCTGTATCATAGGAATCACTTTCCTCACATGATAAAAAAAGCTACCCGGACTTCTCATCGTCTTGATCAACGAGAGGTCCGGATGGCTTTATCTGCAGAACTCATTTTTTATGAAATCCTATATAAAAATCTTTATGAAAAACTTTACGGCTTATGCCCTTCTCCTACTTATACAAAAGTACCGGTATCCCCGCTTCCATGCTTTCATAAATTTTCTTTGCTGCATCTGACGGAAGATTAATACATCCGTGAGAACCATCTGTCTGGTAGATATTACCGCCAAAAGAAGATCTCCATGACGCATCATGTAATCCTTGTCCATCATAAAACGGCATCCAATATTCGACATTTACATCCCATCCTGAAGCTCCGCCGCCTTTCAGATTATATGGACTTGCCTTGTAGGCAACTGGAAATGCTCCTGTCGTTGTCTCTCTTTCTTCCGTTGGAAGACCCGATACAAAATCTGTTTCCACAACTAAATTTCCATTTTTATAAAACCACAGATGCTGTTTCGTCAGATTCACCTCAACATAAGTACCTGTAAGGTCCTCTCTGCCATTTCTTGCATATCCTTTGATCGAATATACCGGTTCTCGTTCCACCGGGGCACCAGACTCCAGATCTGCCAAAAGCTGTGTATACTCACCATCTTTGTCCACCCGATAACCATAATCATTGCTGTCGAGAGTGATCTCTGTTCCATCCGTTGCTGTGAAAGTACGCTTTATGTAAATCGTATCATACTTGTTCGCCATCGTTTGTATATAATCTCTCATGGACTGTTCGTTGAGTGTAACACTTCCCTCTGCTTCCACAAGCCAGGTTTGAACTGTCTGCCAATCCAGAACCACGCTCTCTGATCCAAACAGATAAGTTACTTTTGCATTCACATATCTGTTATATGTATCCAGCAGCGCCGTCAGCGAAGCATCGTCGCTAAGGATCGCCGGTTTTTTATAGATATCTTCCGGAATATCGATCGTTAGTTCTGTCTCCTGTGTATCTGCACTGATATATGCATTAACGGCATCTTTCACTGCACTCTGCAGACTGGCATCATCAAATTCATTTCCATATACTTCCGGTTCTATGTAATATTTTGTTCCGTCATACTGAAGGCTGGCATCTGCACTGGCCGTTCGTGCCACCGTCAGATTTGCCGCTGTGACCTGACCCTGAATTTTTTCCTCATCAACCACATAAGATACCTCAACCTCATAAGTTCTGTCCTTCTTTAGGACATCGTACCAGGCATCCTTCTGGCTATTCAGTATCTCTTCCAATTTATCTTCAAGATCATCTTCATCAATGGTGTAGCCTATTCCTTCAAGTGTCGATGACAGGACGGCCTGATCATTCTCCATGATCTGAACCGATCGTCCCAGATAATGATCTTCAAGCAGGTCCCGCGTATCTCCTACGCTCTTGCCTGTAACATCCTGTCCATTAATATATGTAGTACTTATAAAATGCGACTGGATCACTTTCCTGTATAATATAAATGCTGCTGCCCCAGCCAGACACAATGCCAGCAATCCCAACACAACACTTAACGCTATCACTTTTTTACTTTTTTTCATTGCTGATATTCTCCCCTTTGTATGTATATCCCTTTGTCAGCCAAAACATGTTTCTATCCCCTTAACTACCTGCCGACAATTATGTTAATTCGGTTACTCCCTCTCAAATTATTGTTACGATCCGACCTGTGCCAGGCTTCCCCCTTCGTCAGACCCAGCCAAACGAATCTCGCAAAATAACTTTCTGAACAGTTACGATGATACACCATTTTCAGCTAAAATTCCACCCCTCTGCGCAATTCTTTTGATAATCAAAGTGAAAAAAGTGTGTCCTTTTCTTATTTTCTATTTTTTCCATCCACTCAACAGTGAAATCAACCAACTCTCTGTCTCATCAATGTGACACTTCGATCGCATCCCTATGCTCAGGACGTAAATTACTGACCAGCAATATGAACGGGAATATGATCGCCACCAAAAGACCTTTTCTCAGATTCTCACCAAATGCTTCCGATGCAAATCCCACGATTGCCGGTCCGCTTCCACAACCCAGATCTCCCGCCAACGCCAAAAGTGCGAACATGGCAGTTCCGCCACGTTTCAGACTCTTCGCCGCAGTGCTGAAAGTCCCCGGCCACATGATACCTACTGACAATCCACACAGAGCACACCCCACCAGTCCTAACACCGGAACAGCAGACAAAGATGCCAGCAGATAACTCGCCACACACAGGATGCTGCTGATATTCATAAACTTCTTCAGATCGATCGTCTCACCAAACTTGCCATAAAATGCTCTTGATAATCCCATCATCACTGCAAAACTACATGGTCCTGCCAGATCTCCTGCTGTCTTTGAGATATGAAGAGAAGACTCAGCAAATGCTGATGCCCACTGGCTCATCCCCTGCTCTGAAGCACCCGCGCAGAGCATCATAAGAAATAACTTCCAGAAGATACCACTTTTCACCAGCTCTTTGATGCCCATTCCCTGTCCTTCTTCCACCAGGACCGGAATAGGAACCCTGCAAAAATACAGAAAATTCATAAACGGGATGATCGCCCATATACATGCCAGAATCCCCCAATTGCTTATTCCGCATATTGAAAAGAAAACCGTACTCATCACAATAACGAATACATGTCCCCAACAATAAAACGAATGGAGCAGACTCATGGCTGCCTCTTTTTTCTCTGTAGGGCAGGCTTCTACGATAGGACTCACCAATACCTCCAACAATCCGCCGCCGATCGCATAGATGACAACTGCAAGCAATATGCCAGCAAAATCACTTGATAATGCCATCGGGAACAGATACAGTCCCACCAAACCTGCCGCAGCCAAAAGGTGCGCCATGAGCATACTTACCCTATATCCTATCCTGTCTACAAATACGGAACTGACAAGATCAACCAGCAGCTGTACCCCAAAATTGATCGATACCAGCATCGCTATCTGGTTCAATGAAATATCAAAACTCTTCTGAAACACTAAAAACAACAGAGGTGCAAAATTATTTACAATGGCCTGCGTAATATAGCCAATATAACATGCATATATCGTATGATTATAATTTTCTCTTATCTTTTTCATCTTACTATTTCCTTTTCTCATCATGTTTTTGTAATATCCGGCTTCAGCATTCATCCGGATATTCCTGTATCTCTTCTCCCACTTCTTTTAGATCGATCCTGATCGCACTATCATACATGATAAGCCCTATCTCTCCTGCTAAAGGATATACTGCCGGCCCCTCCTCATGCTGAAAATCATATATGGTCAGACGTTCTCTGATCGGATCGATGATCCAGTACTCTTTTACGCCTGCCTCCATATACTTTGTGGTCTTTTTATAATAGTCTATCTTTCGTGTAGAATCTGATGCTACCTCCAGAATAAAATCTGGTGCACCCAGGATCCCCCATTTTTTTATCTTACTTTTGTCACAAATGATCAGCACATCCGGTTGGACCATGGTTCTGTCATCACAATCCAAACGTACATCGACCGGTGCATACAGCGGCACGCACGAACCGCCTTGTTCTTTGATTTTCTGGCGCAGCTGAAAAAAAACATTAGCTGAAATTCCCTGATGCACAACTGAAGGTACACACATATCATAGATCTCACCGTCGATCAACTCCACTCTTTTATCGCCTGACATCGTATAGTAATCTTCGACTGTATAACTTCCATGATACCGCGGCACATTAACTGCATAAGTAGAAGGCTCTTTCACTTTATCGGCCTGTAATACATTCTCAAGAGCCTGTCTCGTTGCATATCTGGGTGTGCGCGTCTCTCCCGAAAATATCTTCTGCAGCGTTCCCACAGGTATCCCTGTATACTCTGCTAATTGTGTGATCGTATATCCCTTTTCCTCTTTTATTCTTTTCATTTCTTCCAGCGTCATATGCTTCACCTTACATTTTCTCTGTTTTTTTATTATATAACTATCATACCATTTATTTTCCATATTTCAACCGTTTTTTATCCGTTTATATTTATTATCCATTAAGGATTATCACTGACATGAACATATGACGTAATTTCTTTTGATACAAAAAACAGACAGTACAACAAACTGTACTATCTGCTTTCGTATTATTATGTATGAATGATTTTACGTAAATCTTCTGATTGCCAGAATGTTTGCATGGCTGGCACTTCTGTCATGGGTGATTCCCCATCTGCTGCCCTTTGCCTCAACGATCCCGCCATTTCCATCATAGATAGCAACATGTCCTGAATAACAGATCACATCGCCTGCTTTTGCTTCTGACAAGCTGCCAACTGGGCTTCCCAGACTTCTCCATCCTGCTGAAGTTCTGTATCCACCGCTGTAAACACCACATCTGGTCAATACCTGATATACAAAATGAGAACAGTCGATTCCATTGGTAAGGGAATTGCCGCCCCATACATACGGATTGCCTACGAACTGATCTGCAAATGCTACGATAGAAGACCCTGATGAGCCACCGGAGTAGCTTTCATTGGAGGAACTGCTTGAGCTTGAAGAACTGCTTCCTGAACCAGAGGAAGAGGAACTTCCTGAGCTTGACGATGTACCAGCAGATGCTGCTGCATCATCATCCTCATCTGTCGTTCCTGCCTGCTGCTGAGCCTGAGCTGCTGCTTCCGCCTGTGCCTGAGCCGCTGCCTGCTGACGTGCTGCCTCCTGAGCTGCTGCCTGCTGGCGGGCCGCTTCTTCCGCTGCTGCTGCTTCTGCTGCAGCCTGAGCTGCTGCCTGACGTGCTGCTTCCTCAGCTGCCCGTCTCTCTGCCTCTATTCTTTCCTGCTCCAGACGCTCGATCTCAGCGGTCTGTGCTGCGATCAATTCCTGAATCTGCTGGGCCTGCTGCTGGGCAACTGCAATTTCATTTTCATAATTACTGGAGGTAGATTTCTTTTCTTCAAGCTGGGTCTGAAGCTCAGCCTTCTGGATCTCAAGGTCAGCCTCCATCGCTTCCAGATCCGTTTTCTCTGTTTCCAAACTGGTTTTCAGATCTGCAACCTGAGTTACTGTCGCCTGAAATTCATCCAGTTCCGATCTGTCATATTCATATAACTGCTGCGCATATTCTGCTTTATTTAACAAACTGGACAAATCCTTTGATTCCAACAACATGTTCGCCCATGATGCATTGCCACCCTGCTCGTACAGGTACTGGATCCTCTTTTTCATAGATGCATACTGCTCATCTCTATCCGCTTCGGCTTCCTGCAGGTCTGCAGTTGTCTGCTCGATCTGAACCTCCGTGTTAGCAATATCATTCTCATTTGTATCGATCTGCACCAACAGATCGACCAGATCCGCATCGAGATCACTGATTTCTGACTGGAGCTGTCTCTGCTGCTCGGCCAGATCATCAAGATAACCTGTGGTTTCTTCCAGCTGGCTGGAAGCTGCCTTTCTTTCTGACTTCAGAGTTTCCTCCTGCGTAGTTGCAAAAACTGTGGTTTGTGAAGCTATCATAACAACACATAAAGTTAGACAAGCTAGCTTTTTCTTCATTTTAAAATTCTCCTTATTGTGACACTTCATGTTATTCCATTCTTTTTGTAACATTTTTGAAATATTATTTTACCAATCTCGTTATATATTAACATGATTCCGTAAAAATTGCAACCCGTGACTTAAATTTGTTGTTTGCATAAAGAATCCCAGGTTACTGTTTATTCTTTGTTCAGCAACACGCTTTGCAAGATACATGGAAGAAAGAAAATTGATGTCCACAAAAAAATGGTGTTGTCTCCGCCACTAATGTTGATTCAGCGGGGCATATACACAAAGAAGCAAAAATATATTCCGTTTACCCCGCCGGGCACTTCAGATTTCAAGTGAACTGGGGCATCTGCAACACATTTATACTATTGCCGCATTATTATTCCTGACACAGGGCAGGAAACGAATCTTGCTTGTCTTTGCCCTCAGTGAAAAGGCCCGGCGAATCCAAAAAAACAGATCCACCGGGCACTTCTCACATATGAAATATCATTTTTACAGTGCTGCACTGACTTTTTCAAGCTCATCACGGATCTTAATATGCTGTGGACATACCTCTTCGCATTTTCCACATTTCACACATTCAGATGCACTCTTCTTTCCGTGTCCGCCAACCAGCCAGCCTTCCTGTCCCTTGGCAGCCGTCTTATCGCCATAGAGTGTCAGATAATTCATTGCTGTAAAAGAACCGGAGATACCGATTTCGTTCGGACAGACTTTTGCACAATAATTACATGTGGTACATGGGATCAACGGAATACTGCTCAGCTCTTTTCTTGCTTCTTCCAGCGTCTTTTTCTCATTCTCAGATAACTTTGTAAAATGTTTCATATAGGAAAGATTGTCTTCCATCTGTTCAACATTGCTCATTCCAGAAAGAACGGTAATGATCCCATCCAGATCTGCTGCAAAGCGGATAGCCCATGAAGCACAGGAAGCTTCCGGGTTCGCCTTCTTGAAGATATCCTGTACAGACTTCGGTGGATTTGCAAGCATTCCTCCCTTTACAGGTTCCATGATAACAACTGATTTTCCATGTTTTCTAGCAACTTCATAACATTTTCTTGACTGGATCGCCGGATATTCCCAGTCGCCATAATTGATCTGAAGCTGTACAAATTCCATCTCCGGATGCTTATTTAGTATTTCTTCCAGCTCTTCTGGAGTTGAATGGAAAGAAAATCCAATATGTTTGATAAGTCCCTCTTTTTTCTTCTCCTGCACAAAACTCCACATATCGTAATCGTCAAAAAATTTGGTTCTGCTCTCGCCCAGATTATGTAACAGATAAAAATCAAAGTATCCCGCACCTGTCTGCATTAAAGAAGTGTCAAACTGTGCAACAGCTTCTTCTCTTGTTTTGCAGTTTATCCATGCTGCATTCTTTGTAGCCAGCTGGAACTTTTCTCTTGGATATCTTTCTACAAGTGCCTGACGGATCGCATCTTCGCTTCCGCCATATGCCCATGCCGTATCAAAATAAGTAAATCCAGCTTCCAAAAACTTATCTACCATTACCTTAACCTGCTCAACGTCGATCACTCCACCATTTGCAGGCAGTCTCATCAGTCCAAAACCAAGTTTCTTAATATCTTCACCCAAATAAGCCATAGTTACTCTCCTTTTCCTAAGTCAGGCACTCTGAAATATGTCAGGACGCACCCATTATGTAGTCAAGATAATTATATCAACCTAGAGTGAACTTTAGTCAAGCCTTCTGTGACCAACAACATTATCTCGTGTGGATCCACACCCGCATCTCTCCCTCACCACGATTGTTCCACATGCAGTATGGTATGGCTTTTATCTTACATTCCTCATATTTCTTACCGACCGGCTGGTATAATTTTCCACTCCATTCCTGTTCACTCAGCCGATAACTTTCTGTTGTTATGACTCCAGCACCTCCCAATAATTCCGGATCATACTCCACTTTCAACCTTGCCTCCGCATCAAGTACTATTCCCCCAAGATTATCCCCATTATCAATCTCTTCCAGGCAGTATACTACCGGTCCTCTCATGATTGCTGCTTTCCCCACATCTGAGACAACACGTGGATGCGCACACATCAGCACTGGTTTGAGCGGAATATCAAATGAAATAGATCCTTCTTTTCCCCATTTTCTTTTTTCCGTATAAATATATCCCTTTTCTCTCCTTACCCGCAGGATTTCACCATCATCTGATACTACGGTATCGATCTTAGCCCATCCCGGCTCACGAAATGCTATCGCCATCGGGATGTCATTTATATTTTCCACATAAATCCTTATTTTTTCTTCATATGGATAGTTCGTTTCCACTGATATCTTAATTTCCCCTTCAGCCAACGTTACGGCTGCCTGACCCGATATATACAAATTTATAAATACAGTATCTTCATTATAAGAATATATGTAATTTCCCAATCCCGTAAGAGTTCTCGCTATATTGGGCGGACAGCATGCAACTCCCAGCCATTTTCTTCTGTGTGTAAGTACATGACGAAGCGTTCTGTTGGTGCGGAGCTGTTCTGGTATCACTTCCAACGGATTGACATAGAAAAATTCCGTTCCATTTAGGGACATCCCACTGAGGACTGTATTATACAAAGCCCTTTCCACTATGTCCATATAGGCTCCATCCTGCTCTATTTGAAACATTCGATAAGAAAACATGGCCAATGCCACAGAGGCACAGGTCTCTGAGTAGTTATAATTATTAGGCAGATCATAATCGCATGTAAAGCATTCACCGTCTGCCGCTGAGCCTACGCTGCCAGTGATAAACATCTGTTTCTTTACAATATTCTGAAATAACGTTCTGCAGGCTTTTAGCAGTGTTTCATCCTTACTCTCATAACCCACATCCGCCATAGCAGAATACAGATAAAGTGCCCGAACCGCATGTCCATCTGCTTTTTTTTGCTGCCTTACAGGCATATGTGCCTGAATATTGTTATATCCCAGATGTTCAAATTCCTGAAAGATATGATAAAATCCCTCTCTCTTTTGCTCTTCCACAAAATGATCCGGATGCTGATTTCCCCTCAGGTCCAGAAAATATTTTGCCATCTGAAGATATTCTTTCTTTTGGGTAATGCGATATAGTTTTACCAAAGCCAGCTCAATTTCCGGATGCCCCGGACATCCATGCATCTTTCCCTCTTCCTCACCGAAAACATCACAGATACAATCCGCAAGCCTGCATACAATTTTTAAGAACTTTTCCTTCCCCGTTGCACGGTAATATGCTGCCGCCGCCTCTATCATATGGCCGGCAACATAGAGTTCATGCCCCTCTCTTAAATTGCTCCATTTCCCATCCGGATCTTTAATGATAAAATAAGTATCCATATATCCATCACTTTTTTGAGCTTTTTCAAAAAGGTCAACAATGCTGTCAACTTCTTCTTCAAGTTGGGGATCCCGTTCTTTTTCCAGACTATAGGAAACAGCTTCTATCCACTTCGCCACATCGGAATCCTGAAAAACCTGTCCGTAATATTCGCCTTCACTTACTCCTGCTGCGATCCTAAAATTTTCAACACAGTGACTGGGAGCAGCATCACTCACCCTATCGTTCAATACTTCCCATTGGTATGGCAGCATTTTTTCTCTGACCAGCCTGATATATCTGTCCCAAAAGTTGTCTTCCACTTTTATCTGATTCAAATCCAAAGATTCCAATTTTTTCATCTGCCTGCTCCTATCCTTTAACTGATCCGCTGACCAATCCCTCTACAATGTATTTCTGGAGTACAATAAACAATATCAAAACCGGGAATGAAAGTATCACTCCATAAGCCATAATGTAATTCCATTTCATTCCGTACAGATCCATATAACTGTAGATCGTGGCTGTCATTGGTCTTAACGCTTCATTCATATTAAATGCTATAAATGAGCAAATCTGAAATTTTACCAAAGTTACTTTAAATTGCCTAAAAATAAAGACATCACGCCTTTTTAGGTGTATACTGTTTCTGAAC
>SAAH01000069.1 GCA_009929525.1 Clostridia bacterium
ACCACAAGGTATAGAACCAACGATTGCAGTTTGAGAAGCGTCCTTATTCACTTTCCTTGTGACTGAGGTCTGAATGTCACAGCCATCGTATTCAATCATGTACATCTCACTACCTGCGTTCGGTTAGAGGAGATTCCTTTACTACGCATCTCCCCGGCGAAATACAAAATGTCGGTGCAAAATGTTCACTTACTACTACATATAGTGTTTGCCCGTTTTTGAGCATAAAAAATAGGCCGTCAACCAAAAGATTGACGACCTAAAAAGCGGTGCAAAAAGCTCACTTATTTAATTGTTAGACTCTCGCCCATCTGGTTTCCGTTCCTGCCTGCTAATTTTCAACAAGCTGGAAAGTGACCAAGTGGGCTTCTTTTATTTTGAAGATTTTTCAGTGTCAGCTTCTTCTGCTGCTTCGCCACACGCCCCTCACACTGCCCCCCTGTCGGCTTTTTCTTCCGGGGTGGGATTGTTTTGCGCTGGGGAACTTTCTTTCCGACACAGGGCAAACGTGGGGCTTACCGTTTCGTCCAGCACTCTGCCGTTCTCAATGGGGAGTGCCTCCTGAATTTGAAAGCTGACCAGCCTCTGCTCCGGGAACGGATTTCCGATCATGCGATAAGACCTGCGCTTGTTCCAGTGGGCATCTTTGTAAACCATCCGGACGAAGGCCACACACTTGATTTCACAGCTGCTGAGCTCATTCAGCTTCCCCACTCGATGCGCACCGGCATCCCCTGCCTTGCATGCCTGCACTGCAATCTGATTCATTTGGGGATTGTATAAAAAACGATAGTGTGACGGCCAGCCGAGCGTTTCAAGTGTGCTGCGGAAAATCGTGATCCGGCCTTCATCAATACTGAATGTCATTCCCAGAACTCCGGCGTGCCATATTTTCTGTTCCTTCAATCTGCTCACCTCCTCCTAAAAATGGGCGCACTTCTCCCTTGGTGTCTTATTCCTGCTTTTAATCAGCTCCGGTACCGGGAGCCTTCCCCGTCAGGATGCCCATTGACACATATCCGTCCATCTGCTTGACCTCGGATTCTTTCAGATGTTCTTCCACGGGCACGCCAAAAGTACCTGCAATATCATCCGGGTAAAATCCCTTTCTGGTATCCGCAGGTTTTGTTTCCTGTGTTGTATTCTGGGCAGCACCTTTCTTACGCTTCTGAGGCTCATGGAAAATCTCAGGTACAAGCAAATCAAAAACGTACAGAGTTTCCCCCTCGAAAGAAATCCTGTAGCCCAGCATCTTGTATCGGCACTCGCTGTCCCAGCCCATTTCTTTATAGACCAATTCCGAAAAAGGCTTACAGGACATCTTCCGGCTCTTACGCTTGTCCGGCTTTGCGATGCACCAGCGCAGAGCGTCCTTATCATTTTCATCACAGCCACGCACAACGATGCGCTTCAAATCGCTATTGAACATGACGTGGACATAAACCACATCTTCCAGCCCAGTGATGCAGGCTGTGTTGAATGTGATGCTGTCCTTGCGGATCACAATTGCAGGGTCACGAAGGTGCGCGAACAATTCTTTTCGGACGACCTGGTATCCGTCATACGAAAATGTACTCTCCAGTTCTTCAGCTTTTGCATCTCTATCAGTTTCCAATGCCTGCTCCTGCTGCGGCATCATCGCTCTGTTTTCTTCCATCTATGTCAATCCATCCTTCCATTATTTCTTCTGCCTCATGGAGCAAAGCATTCAGCCCCTCTGCGGTAAATATGTTCAATTCCTTAATTTCAGATGCCGGTCGGAGCACATCCCAATTTCCGGCATAATGCTCCTGCCGCAAAATGCCAACCTGTGCAATGCTCGTGATTGGCTGTCCAAAAGTTCCTGCCCATTCAGGCGGGAAAATGTAAATCGTCTGTCTTATTGTTTTCCCCTCAGTATCTTCTTCCTTCGGCGGCAGAACGATTTTTTCAACCTTGATCATCTCCGGCTCATCCAGTTCAAAGAGCATCAGCTTATCGTCTCCCTGCTCCACAAGCTGTCCCCGGAAGCGGTACTTCAAATCCTCATCCCACTCCATAATGTCAAAAAGGGCTTTTGCCAGACCGCGGCAGCCAAGTGTACTGGCACACCAGCGTCCTTCTTTCAGCCTGCCCCAGCGGATGGCATTCGGATTGCTCTTCTCACATGGGCGAATGGCAACACAGCGGTCAACCGAATTCAGAAGCAGTTCTACATACTCCACATCCTCAAACTTTTTCAGACAGGCAGTATTAAAGCGCAGCCTTCCATTTGAAATCGTCATCGCTGGATTCTGCAAGGTTGCAAAATACTGTGCCCGGACGACTTCATATCCTGTAAGATCCAGACGGTTCATTACCTCTACCGTTTCATGCTGTTCTTCCTGCATGACGCTTTCAGATGCCTCGCGATATTCTTCCGCAGAGAAACCTGTCCAGTCTTTATCAAAAGGCACGTATCCACGGAGGATGCCATCGTCCACCACACTCAAAACCGGCAAAGGATGATTTTTCTTTTTATATGTCCGGGATGCACGCAGGTGATTGGCTGCGTTGAAAACATCTCTGGAGACAATTGCCTCGTGATGATCCCGCTGGCGGTACTGCGTCCGATCGTTATGGTTTTTCTTCGCCTTATGGGTAAGGAAGTTTGGTGTGAAAGTCTTTCTCGCCAGCACATCTCCACAATGGCGTTCATTTGCAATGATGCCGGCAACAGTACCGGGATTCCACTCCGTGTTCCCCAGCTTCGTCTTCCGCTCGTAATCTGTCAGGAGTTCTGCAATGTCCTTCAGTGAAAATCCATTCAGGTACAAATAATAAATGACTTTTACCGTCTGCGCTTCCTCTGGATTCACCACAAGATTGCCATCTTCGTCCTGATCATATCCAAGCAAAGCAGGCGTAAGAAACAGTCCCCGGCTGAACCGGCGGTCAATGGACCAGTTCATAATAATCGACTTGGAATGAGATTCTTCCTCCGCCACTGATGCCAGAATGGTCAAAATCATGCGGCCGTTGCTGTCCAGTGTGTAGATATTGTCTGCTTCAAATTTCACACCCACAGGCGGGTCAAGATTTTTCAGCGTTTCAATGACCGAAAGGCAGTCCACAATGTTTCTGGCAAATCGGGCGATGGACTTTGTAAGAATCAGGTCAATCTTCCCAGCCTTGCAGTCTTCAATCATCTGTTGCATTCCCTTGCGATGCACCAGCGAAGTGCCGCTGATGCCTTCATCGTCATAGATGCCGACAAACTCCCATCCCGGCTGTGCCTTGATGTAATCGGTGTAATAGTTTTTCTGAAGTTCATAAGAAGAAGTCTGCTCATCATTATCCGTGGAAACACGAACATAGGCAGCGACACGACGAATAGAGGTGCTCTCTCCAAGCCCCTCCACTGCTTTTGCCGGAATGACCTCCAGTTCGGAGGTGTCCACGCCTTTATAGCGATCTCTGATTCTCTGCTTGCGGTCTACCGCTTCTGTTCCACTGCTTATCATGTACTTCCTCTCATTCTTCCGGCTGTATGCTCCAGTACCACTGGCGCATCTTTCGATAACTTCGGATGCCGAGTTCCTTCTTTGTGTTTTCTGCTGTCCTGCGGCTGATGCCTTCATCGCTCATCCGCATATAGATTTCTCTGGATCTCATATCCCCTTCAGAAAGCAGCTTTTTGATTAGATAGGCCGCTTTCTCTGACTTCGACTCAAAATTTGGTGTCTCCGGCTCTGCTGCCGGGTCCTGTGCTATTTCACATTCCAGCCATTGAAATCCATTTTCTGCCGTTATGGAGAAACGGATTTCCCCATCGGATGGAGCCAGACTGTTTTTTATCTGCCGGACAATGCGGACATCTGCGTTTTCTGGATCTCGCTCCACCTGCAGGACACTCCGGGCGGCCGCCACCACATCAATACTGCCAAGACTGCGATACAGACCTTTTGTTCCCTCTTTTTTGTTAAGGTGGCCGATCAGCACAATGGCGCAGTCATATACGGATGCCCACATACCAAGACGCTGCATCAGCTTTCTGGCTCTGCCTGCAATCTGGAGGTCAGAATCGCTTCCAAGATACGCCTGTATCGGGTCGATGACTACCAGCCGAGGCCGGAATTCTATAATAGCCTGCCGGATGCGTTCATCATCCAGTGTCAGGCCACTGTATGTTTCTTCATTTATAAAGGCCACATTCCTGCAATCTGCCCCACACTTTTCCAGCCGGGGCTTGATGGTATCCGATACCCCGTCTTCTGAACACTGGTAAATGACTCTCTGCGATAATCCGACTGCTTTGCCATCCGGCAGATTTCCGCCCTTGGACAGTTCTGCTATCAGATTCATCATCATTGTGGACTTACCGTCGCCGGGGTCGCCTTGCAGTAATGTGATCTTCCCAACTGCAATGAACGGATACCACAGCCAGCGAACAGCAGTCGCCTGTACATCACTATATAATGTAAGAATTCCTGTTTCTCCCTTACTCGCCATCGTCGTTCCTTTCCATGCGCAGTCTTTTTCTACATTTATATTATAGAGTATGTGTGGCGTTTTGACTGCTACCTATCATGTAGCACGTTTCATGTTTTGCTACATAGTAGGTAGCAAAACAGCCTTAGACCACATACCAGATGGAGGTGTAGGCTTTTGCGGTCTTAAATTCCTCTGTATCCAGTTGCTATGTATTTTTTCCTGCGAGATAATCGTATTGCCTTATGCGGGTAAACATAAGGAGGATATACATGGCTATTGATTATGAAGCTCTGGGCAAGCGAATTTCAAACGCCCGCAAACAAACAGGTATCACGCAGGAGGCTCTTGGAGAGTTGCTCAATATGACCCGAAAACACGTCAGTGTCATTGAAGCAGCCATCAATCGCCCCAGTTTGGATACATTAGTCGATATCGCAAATGCATTGAATGTTTCCGCAGATGACCTTCTCGTAGACAGTCTGACCCACTCGGCATCTACCGCTGATTCCGAGATTCACCGTCTGCTTTTGGACTGTAATGCAATTGAACAGGAGATTCTCACCCGAATGGTAAAGGAGATGAAAGCGATTTTATACGGTCTGGGAATCTAATTTTGTAACTCGTTGACCACATAACAAAAAAGCCCGCATAAGCCACAACTGCACTTCGGATCACGCCGGGGTGCTGTCTGTGGTTCATGCGGGATGAGGCAAAAAAAGAAGCCCACCAGCGTACCATGTAGGAATCTACACAGTGCGCCAGTGGGCATCTCTTTTCTCTTACTTCTTGGGCTTAAACTTTGCGCTGTAGTCATTTGCCGCCGCATCATGGATAAGCCATCCGAATTTTCTCAAAAAGTCCAATCGGTCTTCATCTGTCCCCCATTTTGCAAGTGTGTGAAGAACACCTTCGTACCGTTCATTCTCTTTTCCGTTGAAGAACTTACCTCCTGGCCCTTGCTTAAATCTGGTAGGAATTCCATCTTTGATCGTTGTCCAGACAGTTGAACCCCCATCTGTCTGAAACATATTTCCGACCATTCCATCCAACTCTCCAGCATCCATTCTTTTTAATAGTTCTCTTTCTTCACTCGTCATCCTCATCACCTCCACAATCCTCTATTTTTATATCTTCCGAATCATACGCTCCCATTGGGTACTCCCGAATCCATCCTTCGATTTTTAATGTGTGTCCACATCCCGGACATTCATAACAATCTTCAGAATCAAAGCTGTACACAAGATCCGGTCCCATACCATTTTCTTTTTCGTAAGAACTTTCATCATACATAAAATCCTCAAGATCAACATTTTCTTCATGACCACAATGTGGACATTTGACTGCTCTTTCCATGGAAACCGGCCGATATCCATACATATCCTCGATATCGATAAATTCTTCGCCGGCCGCTTCTTTCTCGCTAATGATGTCCCAATAATGCTGCGTCTGGAAGGTTTCAAATTTCGCACTGTCATCCAGAAGGTTATCCAGCATCTTCAAGGCATTCCGTTTTCGCTCAAGTTCATCATTGATATACTGCTTTCGTTCACGGATTGCCTGTTCAAGATCGATTTCTCCCGCTTGGAGTTTCCTTATATCGCTACAAGTCAATCCCGATTTTGTGAGAACAACAACCCTCTGTAAATTTTTGAAGTCCGTCTCCGTATAGTCCGTTGCCTTATTTCCCACGGGCGGGTGTTCTGGTTTGAAGATACCTTCACGCTTAAAGAGTTTTATGCGCTCTGCATCAATGCCCAATTTTTCTTGTATTTCTTTTGGTCTCATAACATTCGACCTCCTTTCTGAAACCGAGTATAGCACATAGGGACTTTGTCCCCGTCAAGCCCTAAATATCATTTTTTTCTAATTTTAAGGATACTCGATTCCAGTATTATTTCAAGGCTTTTCTACATGATTTATGACCCTTAATTATTCGATATGTTTTATCACAACAAAAAACAGCCCACCAGCGTACCATGTAAAATTCTACACAACACGCCAGTGGGCAACCATTTATTCAGCTATTTTCAAATCAAACCAATTAGCCTTTCTGAAAGCAAAGGTTGAATTTTTGATATGTATTTCGCTATCGCTTCATTATCTCCAAATACAATTTCATCGAAAGCCTTCTCGCCGCGCTTTCTACGCAACACTAGTTCTGCTGTTTTTGCTTTGTCAGCATTTAGCTGATTTCCTTTCATCAAACTTTGTGGTTTAGAAGGAAATGAACTGGCAAACCCAAGTGTGCAAGCGGTCTTTCCTGCCGCAAAAGTACATTTCACTCGATTTTTTACAAAGTCCTCTTCCACAAGAGTCTCTGCTTCAAAAAGAGAAGACAGATTTGGGAGGGCATTTATTTTCCTTCGTACCGAACCTTTCACCTCAGCCTCACTTTGTCCCTTCTTGAAAAAAGCAAAATCATCTTCCTACAGAGTGCCTTCCAAACATTTATTAAAGAATTCGTCAGCAGATAGCGACGATGATACACCTGTCAAATGTTCATAGTTACTGGTATGTGCGCCTATTATATAATATGGATTCTTCTCAAAAGCATCTGAACAAACAAGATATTCACAATCCACAAAGAATTCCTTAAACATCTTGGCATTCACTATTGCTTCTTCTTTCACTCGCTCCTTAAAGCTCTTTTGTTCCGCCATAACTTTCCTCTCAAAAAAGTAAGAGGGGCAGCTCTTCGCTACCCCTCCACTCATTTTACGCAGTTTTGTCTGCAATGGGAATGGGTTTACGGTCTCCATCCCGACCACTGGGACAGGTTTTATGTCTCTGGCCCGACATTAAACGCACCAGCGTTTTGTAGCCTTTGCAATTTGAAGATTCCAGATTGCTCTTTCTCTTCATCTATATTATACTCAATACGCACCAAATTATCAACTGGTTTTCAAAAAATAATTCTATTAACTTCTGACCCATCTCAAGCTCCTATACGCATCCAGCACAAACTCTAAAAACTGGGGACTCATCTGCTTCACCATGCTCTTACCATCCACATTCCCCAGCATGGTCACACCAGCTTTTGACAGGTCATCGTCTCTCTTCTCCAGTTCCTTTATACTATCCGCCACGGCTGCATCGATGAATGCAGCGAGCTTTGCTCCGTCAACATTGCTTTGCACTGGCATCGGTGCGCCATCTTCACCGACAAGCTGAATCACCTTCGGATCAAGAACCTTCTCCAGTTTCTCCAATGCCTCCTGCTCCGGCATCCGCCGCAGATACCCTTTCATCGCACTCACGACCATCAGTTCCATCTGGGTCGTTGCGTAATCCTCAACTGACAGCCACGCTAATTTTCTCATATCGTTCTCTCCTGCTATGTGTATTTCTGTACTCTCACCATATAACAGAATTCTGCACATAGCAATGGGTTCGACAAAACAATTCCGCATAAAACAAAAAAATCCCCACCAGACAAGACCAAATGTCTCATCCAGTGGGGAATCTGCGTCACGCTTCCTGCTCCTGTACTTCTCTCTCCTGTGCTTTCCGCTTCCGAATCATCAGCGTGTTCGCTGTCTTTTCCTTTCTCTTTTCCCGGTGGTATCGGATGCAGAGTCCGTTCACCTGCCAGCCATCCATAAGCACCTCGACCGTCTTGTTCGGGTTGCATCTGCGGAATCCGATGAATGCCATCAGCGTCCGGCTGTTACCTGTACTCGTCAGCTTCACACCAAAGTTCGTCATGTAGGTGATCACATCTCCGTCAACGATGCCTTCCTTAATAAATGCGAAGTAGATGCCTTTTTCAAATTCCAGAAAATCCGGGGCCTGTTCCACACGGTCGGCTCCCATCTTCCGTTTGCCTCTTCGGATGTCGCTCATGATCTTGCTCCGTGCCTTGCCGCCAAGGTCACGCAGACAGCTTCCATCCGTATCCAACCCGTTGACATTCAGCTTCATGCCCGCTTTGTTGACTTCGGGCAGGGCTTCCAGACAGCGGATGAAGAACTCATAGTTGTTTTTCATTTCCGAAAGAAGCAGTTCCTCCTGACTGAGCTGCTGCCGTTCCTCCTGCTTCTCATCCAACCGAATCCGCAGGTCATCCACCAGTCTTTTGTAGGTTTCAACCTCCGGGCTGGTTTTCTGGCGGCCACGCTCCACCGCTTCCTTCAGCTTGCCCTGCATCTGTGCCAGCTTTTCCTCCAGCTGCTGAATCTGCTCGTCCAGTTCTGCTTTCTTGGAGGAATCTCGTTCTGCGATGTGCTCCTGCACTTTCTGGTAGACCATCCGGAATTCCGAATCGATCCATGCGTTTTCCCCATTTTCCTCGTGGTCGCGCTTGATGGCGTACAGCATTTCCATGAAACTCTGCTTGACTGCCGTTTCATATACGAAGTGGGAAGGGCACTTTGTTTCTCCCTCGCCCATGTAGGTAGGATGCCAGGCAACATCCGGGTCTGCTTTTCCCATAAAGGGACCATCATTGGTCGGGGAGGTATCTTTCTGACTGGAGCACCGCCAGATGGGGTATGTGTAATAGTATCGTTCATAATAATCATCCGGCGAACTGCCCTGCGCCATCAGTTCACTGCGGCAGGCATCCAGACTCCTGTCATCCTCAAAGTGCGTGGCTCTTGCCTGCAGGGTTCTGCGGTAAAAAGGTTTTCCGCATTTTCCGCATATCAGATTGTCAAAAACATCCTTGCCCACTCGCTTGGCAGGCTTTTTGTCCTTCTGCCCTTTACGGCTGGCACTCCTTCTTTCCAGAACTTCCTGTGCCCTCGTCCATGTCGTTCTGCTGATGATTGGGACATGGTGGTCTGTTACATAGAACTTCGGGGCTTCCCCGTTGTTCTGGATTGATTTATGGCTGAGAAAATCGACCGTGACTGTTTTCTGCATTTCGCAGTCGCCCACATACTTCTCGTTTTTCAAGACGAAGGTCACACTCTCTCCCTGCCATTTTGTACCTTTGGGTGAAGGGATTCCTTGCTCATTCAATTCCTTGCTGATTTTGTATGCGGATTTTCCCAGAAGAAACTCCTCAAAAATGAACCGCACCACCCTGGCCTGTTCTTCTACGATGACCCAGTCCTTATTGGTTACACCATCCGTGTAGCCATAGACCGACCGTGGATTTCCAAAAGCGATTCCTTCCTGAAACCGCTTCTGAATACTCCAACTGATATTCTTGGAAATCGAATTGCTTTCTTCCTGTGCCAATGCCGAAAGGATGGTCAGGAGCAATTCGCCGGAAGCATCCAGCGTATCAATGTTTTCTTTCTCGAAGTACACACCGATTGGCGGGTCACACTGCCGAAGCTGCCTCACACAGTTCAGCGTATCGACCGTATTTCGGGCAAATCGGGAAATGGACTTCGTGATGATGTAGTCGATTTTCCCATCCAGCGCATCCCGCATCATCTGGTTGAACTCGGTGCGGTGGTTGCGGTTGGTGCCGGAGGTCGCTTCATCTGCATACATTCCGGCAAAAGTCCAGCCCTCTTTTTCATTGATCAGCTTCGTGTAATAGCTTTTCTGCCCTTCATACGAAGTCTGCTGGGAAAGCTCATCGGTCGAAACACGGCCGTAGGCTGCCACTCGGATATCCTTTGCCTTTTTCAGCTGTCCACCAGCCGACACCCTCCGCTTTGTTGCAGGAATGACCTGCACGTTGTTTGCAACCGTTCCCTGTGCCATTCGTCTGTTCATTACTTTTTCCTCCTAATCTTACCGGGCTGTTGATAGCCCTCAAACACGCTGTCACATTCCACATCTGTCCGGGTGTCATCGAACCAGTGGATTCTAAAATGCTTCGGCAAAAAAATGGTGATGGAAAACACAAAGGCTTTCACATACGTTCCAATCGCTTCATCCAGAAACACCTGCGTTTCTCCCGTCAGAGAATCCAGCCAAACAAGTGCCTTTTCCCGAATGTCATAGGTCTGCTCCAGCTTCTTCCAGTAAGCTTCCATATACCGTACCTGCTCTGCCTGCTGCTGGGCTTCGAGTTCCAGCTTCTCCAACTGTTCTTCTTCATGGAAAAGTCTGGTTTCCAACTCTGTGATCGCTTCTTCATCCATTGGCTCCCCCAGCACCTCGCTTCGTACTTTTAAGGCATCCTTTTCCGCTTGAATATCCCGGATATGCTGGTTGGCATCCTGAATGCTGTAGTTCACGGCGGATAGCTGGCGTTTCAGAAAATCTCCTTCCTGCTCCATCCGGTCAAAATCATGGATCTCTCTCAGCTTCTCTGTCAGAGCCTTCAAGTATTGAATTCCTACATTATTAATAGGGGCTTGGGAAATCATCTGCATGACCTCATGGACTTCTGCATCAATCTTCTCCCCCAGATTGAATTTTTCGGCAAATGCCTTGCGGAGCATCATCTGAATCTGTTCTTCATAAACTGACTCCATCCGGCATTGTTTCTGTCCCTGCTGGCTGACCTTCGTTGCACACCGCCAGATCGTAGTTCTTGTTGTAGAGTGGCCTTGAAAATACCGTCCACATTCTCCACACAGCAGAAGTTTGGAATAGGCTCTTTCGTTCTTCGATTTTTCGATGCCCCTGTATCTAGCTGTATATGCTTTCCAGACATCCTGTGCTTCCTGCCACAATTCTTCTGAAATGATGGCGGGATGGTGGTTTCGGATGAGATATTTCGGCTTTTCACCTTTATTGACCTTTTGCTTATGACCTTTTTCCGTGTCAATATAGCTTTGCTGGCACAATACCGAACCGCAGTACCGGATATTCGCAATCATGTACCGGATATCCGATGCCGTCCATCCGCGCTTGGCTTCTTCCTTCAATGCTCCGGTCGGAAGTGCTGTCGGTTTCCGCTTCTGCCGCTGCCTGCATCCGCTGTTCGGCGGAGAGATATGCCGAGCATCCAGCTTCTGGGCGATTTGCGTAAAGCCAAGTCTCTCTTCTGTAAAAAGCCGGAATACCATCCGGACGACCTCTGCCTCTTCCGGGATGATAAATACTGCCCGACAGCGATATCCATTCTCGTTCACCGTATACTCGCCTTTGCGAAATTCATAACCGTAGATGTCCTTGTTGCAGACATTTCCTGCCGGAAACCGTTTCTGGTTGCTCCATGCGATGTTGGCAGAAATCGAGCGGCTCTCTTCCTGTGCAATGGCCGCCAGTGTGGTGAGGATGAACTCACTGTAAGCATCTGCTGTATCCATCGCCTCCCGTTCAAACAGAATTGTCACCCCGTTTTCTTTCAGTGTCCGCAGTGCTACAAGGAAGTCCTGCGTGTTTCGGGCAAAACGGCTGATGGACTTACAGATCACACGGTCGATTTTTCCCTGTTTGCAGTGCCGGAGCAGCCGGTTAAAGCCGGTTCTCTTTTCCCTGCTCGTTGCAGAAATACCGTGGTCGGAGTAAATACCGGCAGATGTCCAGCCAGTATTTCTTGCAAGAAGCGACATAAAGTACCGTTCCTGCATTTCATACGAATCTTCCTGTGCCGGATTGGTGGAGGAAACACGGATATAAGCAGCCACCCGAACCGTTTTCTCTGGAATTGATGCTGTCGGTATCGGCATAGTCGGCCGACATTCCTGCATCACATCGGTTGCAAGCTGTGAAAACTCTTCCATGCTCTCCGGCTCATTCACCGGTGTTTCCTTTGCCAGCACATAGCTGGTTACGGGCTGCTTCTTTTTCTCTACCCTGACCTTTTGCATGGCAGCGAGAATCTGCGCCACCGATTCGCTCTGTTCTGCTTTTTTCTTACCTTTCGCTTCCGGCAGCTTCATCTTTGCCATCAGGTCATTCAGAAAAGTATTTGAATCCATATCGTCCTCTCCTTTCATCAGATTTCCCGTCCGAAAGGAAAATGTGTGGATATGCCACCGCCTTTTCCTATCTTCGGGTAGTGACATATTTGCTCTATCCGGCACTTATAGCAAGCGATATCCGAACTATAAATCGTAGAATATCCGCCCATATAATCGGGCAGAACTGACGATTACGCCTATGTAAAAGGCTTCCCTTTTCAGAGAAGCCTCATCGCATTACCCCACACGGGTGCAGAAATCCAGACTCACCCAGCCTGCGCCGGACTTCAGCTTGCCCCAGCCTTTCTTGGAGCCAGCCCCAGCGGACTCCGCCACGATGGTAAATACACCTTTGCCGGTGTACTGCCCGGTCTTTGCATAATTCGTGCCCGGCCCCTTACGGATATTGAGATCGTTGATGGACACGCGGACTGCATACGGTACCGATGAAGTCTGGGTCACAGGATAGACCGCCTTACCAGCCGGGTCGAATACAACGTAGCCCGGATTCGCATCCGCACACTGCTTTGCATAGGTGAGATCATGGAACGCACCTTTCTGGGAAGCGGCATTCTGCCAGCTCTTACGCACACGGTACCAGCCGGAAATGGTCGTGCTGCCAGAAACCACATTGTACTGTGCCAGATTCCAACGCTCAATGATACTACAAAGATTCTGTACATAGGTATGGCTGGTCGCATACCCGCCATCCTTGATGATCTGCACAGCCTTCTTGTAGTCCATGCATCCGGCCAGACCTTCATAACGTTTCTTGCTGCCGTTCATCGCACCAAGCAGATAGGCTGCATGGTCGGCAATGGAGTCCTCCACACAAGCGTACTTGCGGAAGTCAGCGGTAATCGTGACCATCGAGCCATCATCATTCTGTTCCTGCGTTTTCTTGGTGTAGACGGACTTGCCATCCCACGCAGAGTTCGGCCAGGTATTCCCGGAAAGAGAAGTCTTCATGCCGAAGCAGTTGTTTGCGTTCTGTGCCAGTTCCGATGTGCCGTACCCGGATTCCAGAATGAACTGTGCCATCGACACACAAGCAAGGATGCCAGACTCTTTCTGGTTCTCGGTAAACAGTGGCCCAACCTTTGCCACTGCCTCTGCTTCAGACAAATTCTTCAGCGAAGTGGCCTGCAGACCAGATACCGATACACCTCCCAGTGCCGCCGTCACCGTTGCCGCCAGTTCACCCATACGGGCATACAGCCAGTTTCCAGGGCAGCTTTTGTTGGCAAACCAGCGATGGACAGTCAGCACCATTTCATCTGCCGCCGGAGAATAGTTGAGCGTTTTCTCTTTATCCCCCAGCCACAGCAGCTTCTTTTTGCCGTTACGTTTGCAGATGTCGGTGCAGAGCTTGATGAGCGTTGCGTACACGGCACTGTTCATGGCATACGGCTCCGTTTTGTCACTGGCGCATTCGATAGTGACTGCTCTCTGGTCATTCGCATTGGAAGAAGAACACCAACTGCGGTTCTTTTCCTCGACACAAAGCGACACACGACCATCCGTGCCAATGCCGTAGTTGCAGCTTGCCTGACGGGTCGGACTGGTAAAGCAGCCGCAGATGCTCTCCGCAGAAAGCTGGCCGACCACACAATGCGGAGTGATTCGGTCAATGCTGTGGGTTCTCTGCCCAGAATGGTTCGGGGAGAGTTTGGTGTAAACAACGAGTGGACTATTGGTATATCCCATAATGATTCCTCCTTGAAAAAAGTTAAGGCCCGGATCACTCCGAGCCTTGTGCTGTGGTTATTTTGTTGTTACGGGATCAGCAGCTTCATGCCGACCCGGATGGCATTGGAAGTCAGACCGTTCAGCGCACGGATATCGGCACAACGGCTGCCATCTCCCAGTTCCTTCTCCGCAATCTTCCAGAGATTGTCTCCGGGCGCAACGGTATAGATCTTGCTTGCGGTAAAGGCATAGGTGTCGGCACTGTTCAGAACATAGGCCAGACCACTTGCCGCTTCCGGGCATTTGATCTTCAGCCAGCCTGCGCAGAACTCCACGATCTCGATCAGCGTGTTCTTCTTGTAAACAGTCACGACCTCTGCACCGGTATCCGGCATCTCCCGGATATTCATGAGGGTCTTGAGTTTGCCATAGGCAATGGTTGCCGGAAATTCCTCTGCGGTCGGATACTCTTCTTCGGCAGAATCGCTTTTCTTCTCCTCGTCCGCAGCGGGTTCTTCATCGGGAGATTCCTCTTCCGGCGTTTTCTCCTCCGGCTCATCCAGAACCGAATGCTCCTCCGTATCCTCTGCACCTGTGGCTGGTACCGCTTCCTCCGGATAGATCACATTGCCGTCATTGTCAAATACACGGCTGCCGGGATTCTCATCACACTTGGCTTTCGCATTTGCCAGCAGACGGTATGCCCCCAGCTGGGACGCTTCATCTTCCCAGTCCTCACGCACACGATAGTAACCGGTTGTCAGCTTGGCGGGATATTCTTTCATACTCATGGTCCGTTCCTCCTAAATAAAATGTGGGAGAGGCTTAACGCCCCTCCCGGTTGATCACTGCTTGTCGTTTTTGTCCTGCTTGCGCTCTTCTTTCAGCTGGGCCAGCATCTCCTTGAGCTTGTCCGGCGCCGGAAGACCGATCACCGCTGCATTCTCAAGGCAGCTCAGGCCCTCGTTTGCCAGATAGAAGAACACCACAGCCGTGCGGATGGCCGAGCCATTCTGGAGCACCTGCGTGTCGATGATGTTGGCAATGCCAACCAGCACAAAGATACACACCTTTTTGGCAATACCCCGGAAGCCGACCTCCGAAGAGAGTTCATGCTTGATGGCCGCCGCCAACACACCGGTGAAGTAGTCGCAGACCACAAACACCACCAGTGCATAGAGGAAGCCATCAAAGCCGCCGAAGAACCAGCCGAGAAAACCGCCCAGTCCTGCGAACATCAGCTCGATTTTGTCGATCACATTCTGCATAATTCCGTCCTTTCCGCCCGTATCCGGGCAATAAAAATAGACAGCCGAAGCTGTCCTATGATATGGATTGTATATAAAAACACGGATAAGCCGTGGGATTTGATTACCGGTAGCTGGCGATCACTGCACTGGCATTGAACACACCGATCTTCTTTGCACCTGCGGCATTCGGATGCAGACCATCGATCAGGTAGCGGCCATTGGCATTCTTCTTCTCGTAAATGTCGCAGATGCCACAGTTGAAGGTGTCAATGACCTCCAGTGACATCCGTCCGGCAAGAAGTTTCAGATAATCTCCCTTTGCCTTGGACTGTGCATAGCTTCGGGTCGTGATATAGCCCTGGATCGGCGTACAGATATAGATTTTCGCCGCCGGGTACAGCTGCTGAAGTTTCTCGATGCTGTATCGGAATGCCGATGCAAACACCTTACGATCCAGTTCCTCGATGGCGACCATTTCATTTTCTGAGGTGAAAGAGCCTTCTATATTGCCGGAAGGCACACCATCGTTTGTACCGCAGGCGATCAGGATCATGTCGAAATCCGCATATGCTGCCACTCCCTTGTAGTGGGGGCTGGTCTTGTCCTTGCCGCGGATGAGTTTCTCCACCTGATTGCCCATGACATTGTTGTGGTTCTGGTCGGGGCCGGAAAAGACCGGATTGCCGTCGTAAACGCTGTCCGCATAATCACACCATCTTGCGCTGGAGACCGACAGGTTCACGAACTGCTCCGGCTGGATGATCTCATTGAAATACCGCACCCATCCACGTTCGGATGTGTTCAGTGCCGTGATGCTGTCACCCAGAAACAGGATCTTCTTTCCGGTGAATGCGGACTTCTGCTTCATGATGACCTGCATATCCGTAGATACCGAGCCGACCGTCCTGGAAAGGCTCTGCACATTCGCTTCCGCCGTTTTGATTGCATCCGCATTCGCGCCGACCTTTTTCGCCAAAGCTGCAATATCCTTCGTGCTGGCGTCTGCCTGCTCATGAAGGAGACTGTAATCTTCCCCAAAGTAGCTGCCCTTCACATTGAAGTAATGCGCCTTCACATTGGACATGGTCATATCGTAGGTACTGTTCTTCGTAAACACGATCTGGATATACTCATCTTTGTACCCGGCTTCCTCCAGCTTTGCCGATGGGATCTCCAGCGTGATCCGCTTGGATTCTCCGCCTGTGGAAGCAATTGTTCCAAGGTTTACCAGCATGGAACCGACCACATAATAGTGCATCAGCTGATCGTTGCAGTAATCCATCTCAACGTAGAGTTTATCGAACCGCTCCGCACGGGGAACCTTGATGCCGCCGCCATGATAGCCGCTCTCATACTCCGTCATAAAGTGATGGATCGTTGCTCCATCGTCTACAATCTCCCATTTGCCCCGGCCAAAGACACAGGGCTGAAACGGAAGTTCAAGGCTCTGCGACATCAGTGCGTCCCTTGCCAGTTTTGCAGCATTGACAGATGCATCCGCGATTTTATCCTTTGTAACGGCACCATCACAGAGTTTCTGACCATCCACTGACTTACTGCGGAGCATTGTGCCGGACAGAGTGTAATCATCAAACGGCATCTTGCCATCCACCTTGAATGGGAAGTAACCATAGGAGCGTTCCGGGTGTTTACAGTCCACCACAAACACAACGACATCATTTTCCTTCGGAAAATCCGACCAGTCTGCTGTCACCAGTGTCCCTTCTACCGTATCATAAGAGATATAGGTCAAAAGGGCATCCGGATTATATGGGACCGGTTCTGGTTTGGTAATCAGCTTATTGCCATTTGCTCTCAGATAGATAAAGTTTCCTGCAAACTCCAGCTGATGCTCTGTGGTATTCAGATTGACTGCACCTGCATAAGAGAACGGCAGGCCGTTGGCATAGAACTTATCAGCTCTGGACCGCAGGTGTGCGCCAAGAGAATCATAGTTTTTCCCGGCTGAATCCACTCGCGCATCCAGAATTTCCTTATCAGAAGTCTTACTGGAAGCAATGCTGTTCATCCGGGCATTCAGGGATGCTGCGCTCTGTTCCATTGCCGTGCGGCCATCCTCCAGCTGCTTCTGTGCATCTGCCACCCTCTTGCTCAGAGTCGTGGTCGTGTCACTCAGACTGTCGTTCACGTTCTGTACCGTATCCGAAAGTTTCTGGTTGACCCGGCCTTCCGTGTCCGACACATTCTTGCTGAGGCGGCTCTCCGTTTCAGTCATTTCTGTGTGAACATTCTCAGCCGTCTGGGTCAGATGCTCCTCTGCCAACTGGATCTGCTCACTGAACTGGCTGCACACAGTCCAGTAGTGTTCATTGAAGATCTCTGTGCCAGCCGGAACCGGGAGTTTGGAGATATAGCTGACACCAGTTTCCTGACACAGCACGATGATCAGTTCTTCATATTCCTTTGTTTTGTTCCAGATACCGCCGTGCTTCGGAACAATGCGTCTGCCGACATACTTAGGCATAGAACGCACCTCCCTTCCGCACGGAAGAGGTCAGATCACTGCACAGGGCAGATAATCCGATACCCCCCCCCCGAATTTTCAGACAATTATTACGAATCATCATATGATTTCCTTTCTCCGGGTTATTCCCGGCTTCACTTCATGTCCTGAATTGCCAGTGTGTACTTAACAAGCGCATATAGCTGATAGCCCCATGCGCAGTGCGCGTAGTTGTTCGGATGCCAGTTCGGTCTACCATACTGACCCCTGCCGTATGCCATGTGCAGCACCTTTCCACTCTGCCTGCCTACCGAATCCGCAGATACATAATCCAGCGTAGGATAGCTTTCTACGGCTGGCTGGATCAAATGGCCGCTGCACACATAGATGCCATTTGCCTCATCCTGCAGTTCATCGCAGAAATACTGATAGATGCTCATATTCTTACTGTGCAGTCCGCCGAGCGTGATCTCCGATGCACGGTACTCCGGGTATTTTGCCGGGAAGTAAGTACCCGTTTCATCAATAGACATGAGGATCACGATGATATCCGGATACTCACGTTTAATGGTTTTCACGATGTCCGGGATATTGGCTTTGTACTCAGCAAGGGAACTGTTGTGGTTCAGGTTGATCACCACATGGGTCGGCGTACACAGGTCATAGGCATTGGCATCCTTCACCTCTGTGCCTGCGGTTTCGCCGGGAATCAGCCGGGTCATGCCGTTATCGGCCAGCGTCCTGTACTTGTCCAGACAGGCTTTCAGGGAGAACCCCTTGGTCTTTTCATCGTAGAACGGATTAACGTTTGATGCACTCTCAAAGCTGGCAAGATTCAGGTCTTCCGCACTCCAGCCACCTTTTCCCATTGCATAGTTCACAATGGACTTTCCATCCAGCTTGAACGAAGAAGAGGAACCGTAGTGCTTGCCATTCACCGTTCCTGGCATACCGAGCATCAGGCAGCGGTATTCGTTTTCTGCCGCCTTCGCATCTTTCCGGTCCAGTTCAAACAGATACCGCACCCACGCCCAGTAATGAGTCGGAAGGTCTGCATCTGTTTTTCCAACACCAGCCAGATAACCGTCTGTCACGCTGTCACCGATGACCAGAATCTTCGGGAACTGCGTCTTGCCCATGCTGGCAAGGGTGCTGCGGTGCTTGAATGTGAGTTTCTGCGTCTGGTAGGCATCCGAAACAAACGACTTTTCCACCGTCTGCTCCAGAACATCTTCACCGCCATTGACCGCTGTGTTGGTGAACGGCGAATACAGGTCAAAGCTCTGCTCCATCTCTGTCCCAAAGCCAGCCGCTTTATCCTTCCAACCCGTATCGGCGATCAGGTGATCCACCCAGACCGAAACGTGATAGTTTCTGGCAGTCGAAAGATCATTGCAGACTGTATACACTGGAGCCGCCGGGATCAGGCGAAGGGCTTTCTTTTCCGGTCCATCCAGCCGGGCTGTCAGGCTCGTCAGCTGCTTCTGCTGCTCATCTGCCGCTGTCTGTAAGGATTTCACCTCTTTTTTCAGGTCATCCAGAGGCTTGTAATCCGTGTAGGCTTCATATACATACTCCGTGCCTTCAACGATGCAAAGTCCCTGACCGGATGATGCCATATAGAAGAACATCACATAGGCGTCACCTTCCTGATAGGTGTACTGGTCGTTTGCATCCACATAGCGGAGTACCTTCTTTGCCTTGTCGAATACGACCTGACTGGTCACGCCGTTTGTGCCGGAACCTTTGGTCACAAGTCCGTTCTCACTGACCGGGATATAATCCGTGGAACCATAGCGGAGATTGTCGGGATGATAGGCAATGACGGACGAGTGTACATAGGCAAACCAGCCCGGACGGTACTTGGAAGGATCAAGCAGGTTTCGGCTGCGTACTGCATCCAGCTTACCAGCCGCCACTGTATCTGTGTACTCCCGCTCATCCTCGAATGCCTGTCCCACAACTGCTGCATCTGCAGCCATCCCGGAATGGGAAAGCGTTTCATCCACCTTGCCCGTGCCGACCAGAATCTTACCCATGAAGACGATCAGGCGGTTTTTATAATCATAATCGACATTTCCGGATGGCTCGTTGCTGAAGAACTCATTGCGGATTTCCTTTCCGTTAGTCGGACGGACCGGATAATAGAGTACCTTATCCGTACTGCGGACACGGAATTTATAGATGCCGGCATCAAGGAATTGGTGCAAGGTCAGCGTGATTTTATTGTCACCTTTCACCAGTTCTACTGTCTGGCGGAACACCTCACCATCGTCTGATTCAATCATGGAAGTCAGGCTCGTTGCACCGATGGTTCGGAGCGTGAAGTGGATTTCCTGCACAAACACACTTCTCAGGACAGTCAGCGGTACATAGTAGGTTTGAAGTACCGGGTTACTGCCTTCCCAGATATTACTGCTGTTCTCATAAAGGAATGGCAGTTCCAGACTGGTCATCGTTTCCTTGGCCAGAGAATCATCTGCACTTCGCAGTGCCTCGATCTCGATAGCCATCTTCTTCTGGTTCTGACGCTCCTGCTGGATCTGATTCCACAGCTTTGCGGAATCACCGCGGACTTCCAGTTTCATATCTTGGTAATAAGAACTGGCCCGGATCTGATATACACCTTCCGGGATCTCCAATTCCTTTTCCTTATACTCCCGCGGCTGTTCCGTATCTCTGGAATCCAGGATGGATGCCACAAACACGCCGGTTGCATCATAGCCAGCAATACCGATCCAGTTAAAGACCTGCCCGGTGTAATAGATTTTCTGACAGGCAGAATCCACGGGGATCATCGCAGTTGTCCGCACATGCTCAAAATTCTGGATGCCGCCATTGATCGTATTGACCGTGATGCCTTCCGTCAGTTCGCCGGTCGCATCGTAGTTGGCATCCAGCTTTGTTTCTTCCAGTGCATCCAGACCAGCTTTGGCTTTCGGATAAATGGATCGAATCGCTGCGCCGAGGCTGTCAAAGGTATTTCCTTCCGCATCCACCCTTGCATCAAGGACTTCTGTGTCAGAGGTTTTTCCCTTTGCGATCTGATCCATCCGAGCATTCAGGGTCTTGTTTGTCTGCTCGATATTCTGGACACTCTGGTTCATCTGCTGCTCTGCCGCCATAACCTTTGCAGTCAGGTCGGACTTCGCATTCTCCACACGAGCAGTCACACGGTTTTCTGTCTCTGACAGATTGGTATTTACCTTATTTTCCGTGCTGGACAGACTTTCATTGATACGGTCTTCCGTTTCCGAAAGTTCCGTGCGGATATCCCCGGCTGTCTGGGTCAGATGCTCTTCTGCCTCTGCAATCTGCTCACTGTACAGACTGTACAGGCTCCAATATTTCTCATCGGTTAGAGCCGTACCCTTCGGCACCGGAAGATTGGAAATATAGCTGTTTCCACTTTCCGTGTCCAGCACGATCTGTAATTCTTCATATTCTTTCCGGATATTCCATTCACCTGCGTGTTTGGGAACGATCCGGCGTCCTGTGTATTTTGCCATATTGCCCCTTTCTGCCAGCTTTATGCTGACGTATCATCCTCACCATATTCCACAATCAGATGCCCTTCCTCGTCTGTTGTGAATACCAGTCCAAGGTCGCATTTTGTTTCAAATGCGATATTGCCATCCTCTGTAATAGAACCTTCCACAATTTCATTGCACAGTTTTTCCACGGAACTGGATTCTGATGTATCACTCAGCCCCAGACCATCTTCCGACTCAAAGCCAAAACAGCCCGTTTTATCGATGAACAGGTTTCGGATGCCATCCCGGACAGCCTTGAGGAATGCCGCAAATGTGTAAGTGGCGATCTTCCCATTGTTGATGGCAGCCCGCTCCACTTTCAACGTGAGGGAGAACGAACCAAGCACATCTCCATCTGCACTGAGCATAACAACATCCAGTGGAAACCGACCAGCCTGCGCTGTCATGAAGGTGGTGATCGTAAAAATGACCGCTCCCCTCTCAACAAATACAAGATCCGGTGCGGTTTCGCTCGTGTAGTGGAAGATCGTACCGTCCGGACGAGTTCCAGAGCAGGCTACAATGCAATCCTGCGGCACGGCATATTCCACGGAGTTGTTATACAAAACACACCGCACTTTCCGTGCTTTGTTGTCATATTGCTTGACCGGAACTGTTATCGGAATTAGATTTTCCGTCAGCGACAGTTCCACTTCCTGATAAATGCTTGTGACCATTACGCGCTCCCTCCTCCCTCGGTGTCACTTGATTCTTCTTTGTCTTCGGTATCCTTATCTCCTGTATCAGGATTTTCTGGCTCTGTAGGTGTGGTCGGTTCCGTTGGCTCTGGATCAGTTGGTTCCGGGTCGATTTCTTCCGGCTCATAGCCAACTATCTGCCACTGCTCTCCATCCCACAGCTTCAGCCGCAGGTTCTTCTTATCGACCCAGAAGGAATCTTCTGCCGGATCTTCCGGCGCACTTTCGGACACAGGGATATACGGCTGATACTTCGCGTCCAGTTCCTTCTGCAAATCATCTGAGATTTCCGTGAGGGCGTTGTACCGCCTATCCAGTTCCTCATAGAGTTCTTTTGACAGCTTCTTTGCCATTTCGTACCGCTGATCGAGGGTTTTCTGGAGTTCGGCTGAAATAGCGGTTGCTGTTTTGTACCGCTCATCCAGTTCTTCCAGCAGTTCCTCGGAAAGCGAGGTTGCCTTCTTATAACGGTCATCCAGTTCCTTAAGCGTCTGCTCCAGCAGAATCGCCGTTTTAACTGCGGAATCATCTGACTCCCAGCCATATCCCCATGTCTTTCCGCCATCTGTGGATACAAACAATCCGGCCGGACTGTTCTTCCATGCGATTGTTGACTGCTTCAGGGTTGCTGCATTAAAAGCATACCGTGTCGTGTTGCCCTTGCTGTCGGTTTCATTTTTGTAATGAAGGCCGAACAGTGCGGCAAACAATGCCCCATCATAGATGATGGAGGCCGAAATGCCGCCCATCTGCTCTCCCACGGCTGTTTCCACACGAACCGCCGTGTCGTATGCCGCAGTTGCCGTATTTCGGATACTGTTAAGAGAACTTGTCAGGGAGGAATTCCGGCTGCTGACTGTAGAATTCGACAGTGTGATGCTGTTATACCGTTCCAAAAGCGAGTCATATTCGGTTTCCGTAACCTTAGAACTTGCCTCGATGCCCAGCTTGGAGATATACACATGGACCGT
The DNA here is from genome assembly GCA_009929525.1 of Clostridia bacterium. Lineage (GTDB taxonomy): Bacteria > Bacillota > Clostridia > Lachnospirales > Lachnospiraceae > Oliverpabstia. Next base: position 22,815 of record SAAH01000069.1, read on the forward strand.
ATCGCAGAGAGAAACGCGCTCCGCTTCCACGATATCCTCGTAGCCTGGTGTATTCCAGAGCTGGATAAAATCGATCTTGATATCGATCTCCGGCTCCGTCAGGTCAGTGGTATCGATATAGTTCTGGGCATATTCCCGAAGTGCTGCCTCGGTCGGCTTTTCCTGAAAAGCACTGGTGCAGTCTAAGACCGTTACCTTTTGGTACGGCACGGATTTTTTACTGAACAGCACCACCTTTTCTGGTAGCTCCATGACCGCTTGGGTTTCATTGTCTACCCAGTACGGATGCACACCCGTGATGGTGTTCTCGATGGATTTCTCCATTTTGAAGTCGGTCAGATTCTTACCATAGGTGATGCGAACACCTCTATCTGCTCCTCTGGCCTTGTGAAACTTGACCGTGTAGCGATCCCACTCGAATTCACCACCGAAGGTATCCAGCACAGAAGCATCCATGCCGCCCAGACAGTTACGGAAGGAAGATGGAACCCCCAACGTAAAGGTCGCGCCGGAATCCACATCCGTCCAGACACCGAAAGGGCAGTCAGAAGCAGCGTGGCTTTTCAGCCCCTGCATTGCTCCCGCACACCCAGTCACTGAGAACGGCGACACGGTGATGAAATTCAGCTGATAGGAAATATGCCGTGCCTGAACTTCCAGCTTCCCGTCAATGGGAGTCGTGATCTTGTAGATACGGAACGGCTGGCTCTGCATGGTATCGGAAGGCTTGGCAAGGATGATATTCCCCTCTTCCAGCATCTCTGCATGGATGCCATCTGCTGGGCAGACCAGCTTCAGTTCATAGCTACCGTTTCGCTTTTCAGTCACGGTACAGGACTGTGCATCTGCCAGTTTTCCGATGCCGTTGTGGTCGAACTTTGTTTCCGTTGATGCGTATAAACATGGGATCACTGGCTGCACCTCCTCTCATAGCGTCCACCAGCGGGGAATG
>SAAH01000187.1 GCA_009929525.1 Clostridia bacterium
TCGATTGGCAGTTTGTAACATGTAGTGAAATGGCAAGTAACAGCATCAAAAATATTGTCTTCATAAATTATGCTTAATCGTATCATAAATCTAAAAAAATATTAACAATGTTTAATAATGATCATCTTTTATATTTATTCATTTCGCATTAAGCGGTGAGATGCAGCAAGATATAATGTCATTAGACCCTTTGTCATTGAGAACACAATGGAGATATTACTCGGTGAAGCATGGGACAACGTGACCGTGTAATCGCCACAGCAAAGGAATGATTTCGTAATAATGAAAAGCATAAGCGATGACAGCCTTGATTTTACTTTGTATCCGAACCTACTGCTGCTTCTCTGGGACAGAAACTGCAAGATTCTGAAAGCGGCTGATTCATTTGACGTGCTTGACGAGCGCCTAGCTAACTATATCCGGCCGGAATGGCTTACTGATGATGAGAAAAAAGTCATTCAGGTACTGGCCGACCGTTTCGGGGGCGGCATTCTCAATGGCTGGGCTCAGTGAATTAACGAACCTACGAAAATAACACCCCTTTATTTCTTTTTATCTTCTTCCTTCCTCTTTTTCTTGTCAACTTGGTTTATTGCGTTGGTTGACAGCATGGCTTTTTACTTTATACTTTCATGCTGAGTACTACACATGACTTGCGGAGGAAGATAAAATTGTCACAGATATCCTTTACCAGGAACACTAGAGATCTCATATTATGCGGTTTATTTTCGGCACTGATAGCAGTGGGGGCATTTATTAAAATTCCGATCCCTGTTGTATCTTTTACCCTTCAGTTTTTATTTACTACATTAGCAGGTCTTTTATTGGGAGCACGACTCGGAGCTCTTTCTGTAGCGATTTATCTGATGACAGGTCTGATCGGTCTGCCTGTCTTCGCTAACGGAGGCGGATTAAGTTACATCCTCCAGCCCTCTTTTGGATATCTTATAGGGTTTTGCCTCGGATCCTACATTACGGGAAGCATAGCCTCCATGGAAGGAAAGCTGTCATTCTGGAAATTTTTCGCTGCAGGAGCAGCAGGTCTGATGGTCGTTTACTCCATCGGAATGATTTACTACTACGTCATCGCTAATTTTTATATTGATCAGCCTATAGGTATCATGGCTCTTTTTCTGTATTGCTTCTTACTGCCGGTTCCCGGTGATCTTGTCATCTGTATAGTAAGTGCGATTATTGCGAAACGAATGATACCGTCGCTTGGAATGAAAGGAGTCAGATAGCATGGGTGTTGTCGAACGCCTAAAAAAGATCGTAGTCGAGGGCGGCAGTATCAGCAAGGAAGAAGCTGTCTACTTATATGGATCTCCTCTGGATGAATTGCGCCTTGCAGCCAATAACCTGCGCACACGTTTCTGCGGCAATTCATTTGATCTGTGCACCATAATTAACGGCAAGAGCGGAAGCTGCTCTGAAGACTGCAAATATTGCGCACAGTCTGTCCGTTACTGCACAGATATTCACGAATATCCTCTTATGGAGGCGGGTACTGTTTTGAAAGAGGCCGTCTACAATGAGATAAGAGGCATTCTGCGCTTTTCGATAGTCACATCCGGCCGGAATCTCAACGACCGTGAGGTTGAGATGGTAACGGAAATTTACAGCACTTTATGTAAAAACTGCGGGATGTCTCTTTGTGCCTCACACGGCCTCCTAACGTTTGAACAGCTAAAAAAACTGAAAGCATCGGGGGTAAGCCGTTATCACAATAACCTTGAGACATCCAGCAGGTACTTCCCTGAAGTATGCACCACACACAGCTATGAAGACAAGATCAGGACCATCAAAGACGCACTCAAAGCGGGCCTTGATGTTTGCAGCGGGGGAATAATGGGACTGGGAGAGGGTGTAGAAGACAGGATAGATATGGCTATAGAACTTCGAAATCTGGGAATAAGATCCGTCCCTATTAACCTTCTGAATCCAATAAAGGGTACTCCGACAGAAGCCTTTCCCCCAATCACTGCCGAAGAGGCGGAACGAATCGTAGCTACATTCCGTTTTATCCTTCCCGATGCATCGATCCGGATGGCAGGAGGGCGCTCATTGCTCAGAGACAATGGAAAATCTCTTTTTCTTTCGGGAGCCAATGCGGCGATAACAGGAGACATGCTTACTACCAGTGGGACCGGGATTAGCGAGGATATCGAAATGCTTAATGGTCTTGGATTCGAGGTCCGACGTCATGAGTAAGAGCATATTCATTTCAGGCACTGGAACAGATGTAGGTAAGACTTATGTATCGGGCCTCATTGTGAAAAAGCTTCGCGGATTGGGGATAAACGCCGGCTATTATAAACCCGCATTGAGCGGTGCCGAATACTTAAACGATAAGCCGATGCCGGGAGACTGTTTTCGTGTAGCGGAGAGAGCAGGGCTAGAGGTCGATCCGGACAAACTGACATCCTATATGTTCAGAACACCTGTATCACCTCATCTGGCTGCATTGATCGAAGGCCGCACTATAGAACCTGATGTAATTTCAGGCGATTTCGCAAAATTCCGGAAGAAATATGAATATCTCACGGTCGAGGGCTGCGGGGGCATAGTTTGCCCGTTTCGTTATGATGAAAAAACTGTTATGCAGACTGACATCATAAAACTGCTGGACCTGGATCTGCTCATTGTTGCTCCTTCCGGACTCGGAACAATCAACAGTACAGTCATTACAGTGTTTTACGCTAAGGAAGCCGACTTGCATGTCAGAGGGATCATCCTCAATAAATATGATGATAATGACTTTATTCATAGAGACAATAAAAAAATGATCGAAGAAATAACAAAAGTTCCTGTTACGGCATTCATACACGCTAATGCATCAGACATTGATATAGATCAGGAACTGCTGTGCGATTTATATAAGGAGGATCAATAGAATGGACCTTGCATTAAAAGACCTGAGACACATCTGGCACCCATGCTCTCAGATGAAAGACTATGAGGATCTGCCGCCCATTGTCATTGACCATGCAAAAGGTCTCTATCTCTATGACATCCACGGCAATCGTTATGCGGATGTAGTAAGCTCATGGTGGTGTAACCTGCTCGGACACTGCAACGAAAGAATAAATGAAGCAATAAAGGCTCAGGTCGACAGGCTGGAACATGTAATTTTCGCAAACTTCTCACACGTACCCGCTATTGATCTGGCCGAAGCCCTCAGCGATATTGTCCCTGCAGGTTTGACAAGGTTCATGTTTACCGATAATGGCTCATCTGCGGTTGAAGCGGCAATGAAAATGAGCTTCCAGTATCATTATCAGACAGGTTTTCCAAAAAAGAAAAGGTTTATGGCCCTGAGCAATGCTTACCACGGAGAGACAATAGGCGCGCTCTCCGTGGGAGGGGTCGACCTATATTCACAGATATACAAACCCATGCTGCTCGACATAATAAGGGTCGAAGGTCCTGACTGCTGCTTCTGTCCCTGCGGAAAAGAGCGCTGCAGCTGCAGCGCAGAGTGCTTTGGATCTGCAGAATCAGCACTTGCAGAACATGCAGATACTGTTTGCGCCTTCATAGTTGAACCTCTTGTACAGGCTGCGGCTGGAATGAAGATATATCCGCCTGAATATCTCAGAAAACTTCGCACAGCCTGCGACAAATATAGCGTACATCTTATCGCTGACGAAATAGCGACTGGCTTCGGAAGGACCGGAAAGATGTTTGCCTGTGACCACGCAGAAATAGGTCCGGATATAATGTGCATCTCAAAAGGGCTTACAGGCGGCTATCTGCCTATGGCGATAGCTGTCACGACAGATAAAATATATGACGCATTTTATGCTGACTACTCAGAAGGCAAAGCATTCATGCACAGCCATACATACAGCGGCAACCCCCTTGCATGTTCAGCTGCAAACGAGGTCCTTGCTGTCATGCGCGAGGAATCGATATTGGAGAAGGCAAACGATAATTCCACTTATTTTACGCAATTGATAAATGAAAAATTAACATACCACAATAACGTAAAAGAAATTCGTTCAATAGGCCTGATAAACGCCATTGAACTTATGGAAGACAAAAATAACGGCAAACATTTCGATCCAAAAAAGAGAATGGGCTATCAGATATACAAAAAAGCTCTTTCGAAGGGCCTCCTGCTCCGCCCTCTCGGCGATGTCATATACTTTAATCCTCCTCTGACAATCACCCGGCAGGAAATGGACATTGTTACGGATTTATGTAAAGAGTGCATTTGCGATGTACTTGGATAGTAGTATTGCCAACTCGGTATCTCCAAACCTGCTGTAAACCAGTCACCTATGGTACTCACCTGAGGTATCTTCGTGCATAAGGTTCTTAAGTCCAGGGTTCCTGAGCACAGAATTTACTGTCTTTTTTGCATACCCGCGCGGACCCTTTTTTCTGTGGAGCCTTTGCGGATCATCCGCGTCTCTTGCAAGCATCTCGTAACAGTAACCTATCCGTTCCTGTAAGATCTCAGGACGGTGGCTGCTGTAGTAAGAGATAAGGTTCTTCGCGACTATAAAATCGATCAGGCTGTTGTCAGAGGTACCGTCTTTCCTTTTTGGGCACCTCGTTGAATTGATCAGGTCCGCTCGGTCCTCGTCCCATTTTTCGACGAACCATCCCGGAAGGCCCTGCAGCTTCGCCACTCCGGGTTGGATATGTCGTATCACCTTTTCATACATCCTCCTTGCGGCGTCTCAATGCCGGGCTTATCTGTTGTGCCCCATTGGTTCTCGAGGCAGAGAAACTGCCGCTTATCTTACTTTTTGTATTTCCACTTGTCCTTTGCCCAGAATTCGCCGTTTACACCGTATTTGTCCTCGTTAAGGAAGACCCCTCCGAAGCTTATGCTGTACCTCGCTCCTCCGAAC
>SAAH01000188.1 GCA_009929525.1 Clostridia bacterium
AGGGAACTTGTAAGCTAATGGCTAAGCCGCACTAAGCTCATCGCCAGTGGGCTCTTCGCTAAGTGCTTGCTAAGCCATGGATCTTACAAGATTCCCTAAACGCTCTCAAATTGTTTGGAATCCCCCTCCCTGCAAACCTCCTGGCTGGTTCTTGGCTGTGGAAGACTATATCGCAAAATAATTTGGTGGGGAGTGGGGAAATTGGCCGCGGTAAATGTTGGGTCTGTCCTACCAAAGTCAGCCTTTTTGTGCCGGGCTTCCGGTGCGTGGGTTGAGAATGGCATGACATGGTTCGAGCTGTTAAAAAGACTTGGCATGGGGAGGGCCGTTTCCGCAGGGTGTTGTGTGCTTACCAAAGCACACAACAAGGGTGCCTGAAGCGAGTATGCATCAAGCATACTTGCTGAATGCGCCCGGTCCCTACGAAAACGGTTCTCCCCATGCCTAGTCTTTTTCAGCGAAAAACCCCGTCATGCCGTTCTCAACCCACGCACCGGAAGCCCGGCACAAAAAGGCGTCCCCCACTACTCTTTCTGAGCCTCTTCCGCAAATCTAACATTCACCAATTCCTCATACTCAGCCCTCTCATCCAATTCCCCCGCACTCTCTAATATATCCTGAAGCAGTTCAAAACTCTCCTCCTCAAAAACAAGATTCTCTTTCCAGGTATCCTGCTGCTGATATCGCTTCACAATAGTCGTGATCGTCCCCAGATCACTTTCTTTAAACTGAGGCTGGATGATCTTCGCGATTTCTTCCGCTGTATGAGAGTTCACGTAGTCCACACCTTTTTGCAGTGCATTTGTGAACTTCTGGATAATCTCCGGGTTTTGTTCTATATAACTCGTTTTTGCGCTGTAAGAAGTGTAGGGAACATATCCCGAATCCACTCCGCAGGATGCCACTACATAACCCGTACCCTCTTTTTCCAGTGCAGTGGCTGACGGCTCAAACTCAACCGTAAAATCCCCCAAGCCACCCGAAAATGCAGCTGCCGTGGATCCAAAATCAATGCTTTGATCTATCTGCATATCTTTTGCAGGATCAAGACCATTCTCTTTCAATATATATTCAAATACCATCTGAGGCATCCCGCCCTTTCGTCCTCCAAGTATCTTCTTTCCTTTCAGGTCACTCCATTGAAAATCTGGCATTTCTTCCCTTGCCACAAGGAAATTTCCTGCACGCTGTGTTCCCTGTGCAAAATTCACTACCGGATCATTTGCCCCCTCAAGATAAGCATATACGGAAGCCTCCGCCCCCATGAATCCCACCTGTGCATCTCCCGATATTACTGCTGCCATCGTCTTATCTGCGCCGTAACCAGTCACCAGTTCCAGACTGATCCCCTCCTGATCAAAATATCCATTTTCAATCGCTACATACTGGGGTGCATAGAATATAGAATGTGCAACCTCATTTAAAGTGATTTTTTCCTTCTCTGCTGACTTTCCCGGTGACTGACACCCGGCCAGTACTGTACAAACAAGTACCGCTGCAAGACCCATTGCTCTCCATTTCTTTTTCATTATAACCTCCTGCGATCATTCATAATAGTAATGTATGACAACCAGGTCCAATAGGTGAGCAATCCAAAAGAATCCTACTTGCAAGATTGGGCCGAAGTGCGATCCTCGCGGAGCGTTTTTGTGTCATAGGACGCTATTTTTACGGTATAAAAAAGACAGTCTCTTCATCATCCGGAAGATACTGTCTTTTTCATTTTTTAATTATCCCGGAAATCAAACAGATCCTTCATCGGAACCTCAAGAACATCCGCAATTTCGAACAGCTTATTCAAGGAAATGAAGGTTTTACCATTTGGTGCTTCGATATTGCTGATATGAGTGCGGCTTAATTGAGTAGCTTCTGCAAGGTCTGCCTGGGTCATACCACGCAGTTTACGATAATACGCGATAGTCAGCCCCAATAACCGGAATTCATTCATCCGTTTACTATCCATAGACTCCGCTCCTTTCTTTTCTATAGCTTACCGCAGATATCTACAAATTGAAACAATCTGAAATTTTGCAATTTCCATCTCTAATATGATTTTCATTCTCCTGTGATTAGTAAATGCAATTTCCGTTCTATCCCCTGCTGAGGCTGCTGTTATGGTATTTTGTGGAAAATGTTACGTCTTCTCCAAACCATTCCGGCGGACAGTATTCTTCCGCCATTTTTTCTGTGGGAAATTCCACCTCCGCCAGTACAAGTCCCTGGTATTTTCCATGGAAGATATCCAGCTCGATCTTCAGATCCATGTCCTGTGGTATCACATATCTGGTCTTAGTGATCACTATGCCATCAGCCTTTGCAAGCAGATGTTCATAGGATTCTTTTGTCAGCGGAAGATTGTATTCTTCCCTCACCATCAAGCCTTTGGACTTGTATGTCAGGACATAATCCTCTCCCTCTTTTCTCACTCTCACTACGGGGCTTGTACATAGATAAGCCTGTTCAAATTCTTTATGGGGATATATCTCCAGTTCCTTAGGGATCTTATCATTTTCAATCAGATACTTTCGTTCTATTTCCATCGCACACTCCTTTTATCTGGCCGATTTCTATTTTGTCTGTTACTGTTTGTTCCATTTTAAACATCGCTTTTTGCAGCATTATTTCGTTACTGCCCACTCCGTGCACAGTATCATTAGTTTACCACTTATCATTTTCCTTCTCAATTCCTTTATTGCATATTTTTTTCCGCATGTTTATACTTAGATTATCGCCCGGTCTGCTATTTTGCAGACTGAAAATCATATATATAAGGAGACTATGTCATGAAAACCTCAGATGATCTAAAACAACACCTTTTACAGATCAACCACAAAAGCTATCCTGCTTATAAAGATACAAGAGGTATCTATTCTTTTCCCGGATATCTTCTGTCCATAGACCATGTTCAGGGAGATCCTTTTGCCGCTCCCTCAAAAGTCAGCATACACGTAAACGGCCAGATAGCTGGATTTCCTTCCTTTTTGTATCATACAAAGGAAACCCGTATCGCTTTGCAGGACTTCCTGATCCGCCAATTCCATCAAAAAATTGAACGTTTCACTTTCAAAGCAAAAGGTTCCGGAAAGAGTGGTCTTATCTCTATCACGCGGTGTCAGCAGGAGGTCCTCGAACGATCTGCCTGCTCCGTTGATCCGGAATCCGGCTCTCTTATACTTCGCATGGAAGTGGGATTTCCTGCCAATGGAAGATCGATCAATTCTCCTGAACTGATAAAAATTTTCTTTGATTTTCTTCCCGTGTGTGTCCGTGGATCTTTGTATTATAAAAACCTTGATGCCAAACGTTTGGAGGCTGTCTGCCATCTGGCCGAAGATCAGACTTTCATCCGCAGCCAGCTGCCGCTTCTTGGCCTGACCGCCTTTGTTGCAAATGGTTCTGTTCTGCCAAGAGAATCCGGCGTATCTCCACGCCCCATGAAAAATGGAATTCCTTTTCAGGCTCCTCCTTCTATGGAAGTTACCCTGGATCTTCCTCATCATGGACCGATCACAGGTATGGGGATTGCAAAAGGAATCACACTGATCGTCGGCGGAGGATACCATGGCAAATCCACACTGCTCTCAGCTCTCGAACTTGGCGTTTATGACCATATTTCCGGTGACGGCAGAGAATATGTGATCACTCAGTCAGATGCCTTCAAGATACGTGCCGAGGATGGCCGGAGCATAAAGCACACCGATATCTCGTTATTTATCAACGACCTGCCAAATGGAAAAGATACCTCTTCCTTTTATTCCGATGATGCCAGTGGAAGTACCTCGCAGGCAGCTAATGTGATCGAAGCACTGGAGGCTCACAGCAAACTTTTACTCATCGATGAAGATACCAGTGCGACTAACTTTATGATCCGAGATGAACTTATGCAGCGCGTGGTCCACAAAGATCAAGAGCCTATCACACCTTTTATCGAAAGAGTACAGTATTTGTCTGAAAAGAAAGAGATTTCCACGATCCTGGTAGCTGGAAGTTCCGGCTCTTATTTTCATGTTGCAGATAAGATCGTCCAGATGGACCGGTATCGTCCCATTGATATCACTGATTTTGCCAAAAAAGAGGCGATGGCTTTTCCTTCCATCGTTCCATCCATTCCTGAAGCGGACAGTGCCGATCATAACCGTCTGATCAAACCAGATGCTGATTTTCGTGAAGACCGCCGTCTGAAGATCAAACCTCTTGGAATCGACGGCATCTCTATCAATCGCCAGAATATTGATCTTCGGTATGTGGAACAGCTTACTGACCCCGAACAGGTCAATGCACTTGCCTTGATCCTTCGATATATGCAGTTACATCTTTTCGATGGAAAACTCACTCTGCAGGATGCAGTTTCAAAATTAGAAGCTCAACTTTCCACGCAGGGATTCTCTCTTATATCCGATTCCAATCGTATCCCGCCGAACCTGGCAATGCCCCGTTTACAGGAGGTTTTTGCATGTATCAACCGTTTTCGGGATCTCAAACTATAAGAAAGCTCCGCACTTTGTTTTCACTTTTTTTTCAAATTTTATAAATGATTAATTGTTGGGACACATTTTCATCACATTTCCAATGTATTATAATACTCAACAAAGCGAACCACACTTTGTTACGGGAGTGAATCAGATGACGATCTCCCGTCCCCCCTCATAAATGTGGTAAACAGTTATTTTTAGATTTCCTTTTTCATATTGGCCGGTATCCCACCAGATACCGGCCCTTCCTCATTTTATCCCAAATATTTAACCTGAATTATTCATGATAATTCATTCCATAGCGGCTAAAGCCGCATAGTTACAAGTTTTTAACTGAATATTGCATTTCACCTGTTAGATGATATAGA
>SAAH01000189.1 GCA_009929525.1 Clostridia bacterium
TTTGTACTTTCCGTACTGCTCCAGGTATTTGTCATCGATACCTGCTGTTTCTGCAACCTTAGTGATCGGCAGCATCTCGCACTCCTGTGCAATTTCAATATCTGTTTTAAATCCCATCGTGCATTCCTCCTTTTATTCAATTGGCTCATGCCAAAAGATTACATAGTGAATTATTGATTCAACGCTTTTATCATAGAGATTGATATATCTCCTACAACAGCCATATCCTCCGCCTGAAAAGCAACCGGGAAATTATCCGAAAAAAGTATCTGTGAGGAAGGCGGAAATTCATCATCTCCTGCCCACAATATCATCTGAAGACGAAATCCATTTAAAAACTCAAATTCGTATGCAATATCGCCATGAAGAAGCTTTTTAGCACCGATTTTTTCCATTGCATTTTGAAACTGTGGCTGTTTGTTTCCAAAGCCATAAGCCAGTCTCGAAATACATCTCCCCTGAAACTGCTTTAGATATACCGTTCCCCATGGTGTTTCCCGATAAGTCAGAAACTTTCCTGTAGTCGGTGCTGCATGCCCCTCCACAAGATATCTCAATACAAGGATTCTTGCATTCACTGCATCTTCCAGCGGATAATATTTGATTTTGTCTTCCTCGATATGAGAAACCTCATACTCTGGAAACTTTACCTGATAATTCACACCCATCAGATTCAGTTCAAATAACTGTCTCGTCTCGTCATAGGGTATTCCGGTTCTTACACTTATTTCTTTCGGATCTGCTTTTTGGAACAGTTCCATATAGTGTTCGTAAGGAATTCTTTCTTTGCTGTCTTTATCATACTGCAATTCCATTATTTTTTCCTGCTTTCTGCCATACTTATATTTGAAAATAATGCTACTGTTCACTCCGTACACGATAACAAAATAATATATTTTAACAATTTATCAGCTTTGTACAACCGAAGGGAACATCGTTGTATCTGTATGCGGAAGGAAACATGCGGCAACAAATTCATCCATATACCCCGGAACTGTACTGAGTTCCAGATAAGTCATATTGCTCGCAACCTGATAGGTCTGGCGTTCCGCATCATGAGACAACAACATTGTATATGCACCCGACAAAGAAGAATTGCCAATGTAATGGAACATATCCAGCGGAATATCCGGGAACATACCGATATTGACCGCATTCTTCATGTTAATGCCGCTTCCGATACCACCAGCCACATATACACTTTCTATCATGGAAATATCAAAATCAAGCGAACTTAACATTGTTCTGATTGCTGAGAAAATAGCTCCCTTTGCACGGATAAAATTATCAATGTCAACTTCAGTGATCTCAACATCTTTATCTGCTCCCGCATCTTTTGCAAAAGCCAATACATAACTTCCCATGCCATATTTGTCTTTGCGGATTCTTTCACCTTCACGGACAAATTTACCCTTAGGATTAATGATACCCGTAATGAACAATTCACTGATCACATCTATGATACCAGAACCACAAAGGCCGATTGGCTTTTGGCCAGAATCTCCAACAATCTGGAAATGAGGTTCCATCGTATCTTTATCGATCGTGCATGCCTCTATAGCGCCATCTGTAGCACGCATACCACAGCTGATATCTCCGCCTTCAAAAGCTGGCCCTGCTGAGCAGGCACAACTCATCAAAAAATCTGAATTGCCAAATACAAGCTCTCCATTTGTACCCAAGTCAATAAATAAGGAGAATTCCGGTTTGTTCCAAATCATACTTACCAATGTACCGGCAGTAATATCTCCACCTACATAGCTTCCGATATTAGGTGCCATAATAATATGTGCATCCGGATTGATTGAAATTCCCAGATCCAGCGCATAAAGAGAATTTGTCTTATAAAAAGTAGGAATATATGGCTCCATACGCACCGGGTTTGCATTGATTCCTGCGAATAAATGATTCATCGTTGTATTTCCTGCCACACACATTCTGTAAATGCGATTGGAAGGAAACTTAATAGAACGGCACATGTTCTCGATCATCGGGTTGATCGTTTCTGTTATCACGGCCTTCTGGAGTTTTTCCTGACCACCGTCTTTCTGCGATTCTATGATTCTGTTGATAACATCTGCACCATAACGGATCTGTCCATTTCCAGCTGATGCTTTTCCAAGGACTTCACCTGTCACCATATCGATCAGCAGTGCTGAAACTGTAGTTGTACCTATATCAACTGCAAGACCACCGATAACCAGTTCTTCCCCTTTTGGATAAATATCATATACAAAGATATTTTCTTTGTTTCCTGTACGTCCAATAACACATCGAACCTGGAAATTACTTTCTCTAAGTATATCTGCCATCTTTCGGATAACTGTGTATGGAAGTCTGACGATCTTTGCACCGGTTACACTTTTTATCGCCCGCATAAGACGCTCATTATCCGGCATTGTATCATCCAAAGTTGGTTCATCCATTGTAATATCAAGAATCGCCATATCATTTTCAAGAGCCAAACCTGCTTCCTGCACATCCTTTTTAGCCTGATCAAATATTGCAATCTCTTCTTTGGAACTTAAATCTGCAACCTTCATTCTGCTGCGATATGCAGATGCAATATCTGGTACTTCTATCTCCACATCACTTATAATCTTACTGCAGCATGACAATCTCCAGCCTTCTGCATAATCCTCGTCTGAGATATGTCTGGTCTGGGGTGAATCCAGTGTACCATTTAATAATTTTACCCTGCATTTTCCGCAGGATCCGTTACCTGAACAAGGTGCATCAATTGCAACGTTAGTTTTTCTGGCAACATCCAGAAGAATCTCATCTGACACTGCGAAAGCTTCCACTGTATCACCATTTTCAAAGCGAAAAGTCACATTGTACATGATATAAGCCTCTCTTTTTCATCTTTTAGGTATCCTGTCAAATATAGTAATATTAGACATATACGTCCCTTTAAAGATATCACATTAAGTGCAAATCGTCAATAATTCCCAGATGTGATGACTGAAAATTTCCTTGGTAATCCCCTGAGAATCTATATATTATTCTTTATCCAAAAATCGCATGTCTTTTCGACAAAAAAAATGCAGAGTATCATTGTAATCTGATACCCCACACATTTTTTCATTAATCCATCTGATCTACATCTTCTGCCTGCATCTTCTGAATATCCGGGAATGCTGACAGCATTGGCTCTTTTTTCTTACCTTTGATCTTACGGTCTACATAGTTTTTCGTTATCTTACACACGATCGGTGATAATGCCAGCACACCGATCAAGTTAGGGATTGCCATAAGACCATTGAAGGTATCGGAAAGATCCCATGCAAGATCAAGGCTCATAGTAGCTCCGCCAAGAATAAATACGATAAATATTACACGATAGATGATCGTGGATTTTGAACCAAATAAATATTCAAATGCTTTTGTTCCATAGTGACTCCAGCCAAGTACTGTAGAAAAAGCAAAAAGTAAAATCGCAAGTGCGATAAATGCCGGGCCTGCCTTTCCAAATACTGTGGCAAATGCCTCTCCTACCAGTGCAGAACCTTCTGAACTGCTGACTACTGCTCCTGTCTGAAGATCAACAAGACCTGAAGACAATACTGTGAATGCAGTTAAGCTGCATACGATGATCGTATCTGCAAAAACTTCGAAGATACCCCACATACCCTGGCGAACAGGCTCTTTTACGTTTGAGCTGGAATGTACCATAACAGAGGATCCCAAACCTGCTTCATTTGAAAATACTCCTCGTTTCATACCCCAGGTAATAGCCATCTTAACACCGGAACCTACGATTCCGCCGCCAACAGCTTTCATGGCAAAGGCTCCTTTAAAGATAGCACCGAAAACCGCACCAAACTGATCAATATTAATAACACAAACTACAAGTGCACCAACTATGTAGATAATAGCCATAAATGGAACAAGTTTCTCTGTAACAGAAGCAATTCTTTTGATTCCGCCAAGGATAACCAATCCAGCCAATACCATAAGGACAACACCTGTAATAATGTTTGGAACACCAAATGCTGACTTCATGTTACCAGCGATAGAATTGATCTGGCTCATATTGCCGATACCAAAAGATGCCAACAAACAAAACAGTGAGAATAAAACAGCAAGAACTGCACCTACCTGTTTCATTCCTTTCTTAGCACCCAGACCGTCACGAAGGTAATACATTGCTCCTCCGCTCCACTCACCCTTGTCATTTTTTCTTCTATAGAAGATACCAAGAACATTTTCTGAATAGTTTGTCATCATACCAAAAAATGCTACGATCCACATCCAGAATATAGCTCCAGGACCTCCTGATATCAATGCAGAAGCAACACCTACGATATTTCCTGTTCCAATAGTCGCTGCCAGTGCAGTACAAAGTGACTGGAACTGGGAAATCGACTGATCATCTTCACCTGTATGCTTTGTGATATGCTTATCTGTAAAGATACTTCCAAGCGTGTGTTTAATCCAGTAACCTATGTGCGATATCTGGAAAACCTTTGTCAGCACTGTCATCAAGATACCTGTTCCGACCAGTAAAACCAGCATCGGAACTCCCCAGACAAAACCATTGATCTTGTCATTAATGTTGGCAATCATATCAACCATTTTTTCTTCTCCTCTTCCCTTCTTTCTTATGTATGGTATTACATAAGAATAAATACCTGATCACCGCAAAAAAATAAGCCAATCACTTGTGGGGACATAGGTAAATATACCTTTGCTTACCCCTTTGCAAGCAACTGACTTATTATTCTTGAGTTTCCGCAAAATGTAATTTCAAAAGAGATAACTTCTTCTAAAGTACCAATCTGTCCTATTTTTGAAAAAAATGAAAAGACAGTAT
>SAAH01000070.1 GCA_009929525.1 Clostridia bacterium
GTTTTTAGGGGGTCAATGCTTTTTTATTTGAAAAAGTTTTGAAATCCTTGAAAATAAAGGACTTAGAAATAAAAAGAGGTAGGTAGATTTGACACTACCTTTAAACATACGGAGGAAATGGTATGAAAAGAAAAATATTAGCATTATTGTGTACTATGGTAATTTGTGCAACTGGATGTGTGAGTATTGAGGATGCGCCAAAAGGTACTTCTTCTGATGAAAAAAAGACAGAAATTGTAAAGGAAGAAAAAGTGTATCTTGCAGAAAGCGAAATACCAAGTTTGTTTACGTCTCCGGACGAATACAAAGATAAGTATGTAAGTTTGACTGGAAAAGTATTTACAATGCCAGAAGTTTCATCTGATGGGATAACTGCATTACAATGTTGGCATGATACAGAAAACTTTTCTAACAATTTTATAGTGTATGTCAATGGTACGGATACTACATTCAATTCAGATGAGTACATTGTTGTAGATGGGAAAGTTCTCGGCGAATTCACAGGTGAAAATCTGGTTGGAGGAACAATTACGGCTCCTATAATTCAGGCTGATTCTATAGAAATCCAATCGTATATAGATGCAGTTGTTCCAACTTTATATGAAATGGCTATAAATGATGGAAAATCAGAGCAAAACAATATAAGCATTTCTATTGAGAAGGTTGAGTTTGCAGAAAAAGAAACTCGATTCTATGTTACAGAAACTAATAATTCTGAATCCAATTTTAGTTTTGCAAACTACAGTGCCAAGGTTACACAGAATGGGAAACAGATAGAGCAAGATATGACATCTATGTCTTCATATAATGGAAATTATGAAGAACTTCCAGATGAATTACTTCCACAAATTTCCGCATCTGGCGTGCTTGTATTTCCTGCAATGGATAGTTCTGCCAGCTTTAAATTTTATATTGAAGGATATAGCGATAATTATGAATTGGAATTCCAACCATTTACTATCGATGTAGCAGTTTCATAGGAATACAAGGGGCTGTTTCACTAAGCAATTAGTGCGCAGCCCATTAAACTTTGTATTGATTAAACAGTGTATATCATGCATTTGGTCCGATGATACCACCCTATTCGAGAATTTTTGATTTTTGGAAAGCTACTACTGCATTTTATTTCATTTTCGAAGAAGACGGAGAGAGGATTTATATAGATGAGACTAAATCAAATCAAATGCTTGAAGTTATGTATAGAAGAAATGGAATATGATTATTAAACGCCATTTACAAAATAGTGGATACGTATTTTGTAATTCATTTTATGTATGCTACTCTGCAGTTTTGCACCAAAACGCAGTGTCTTTGCGTAGTGTGAGAAAATTCAATATTAATTACGCAGTAAAAATAGAGTAACAAGACAACGAGTATAGCAAAGTAAATGCATTCATGGTACAATACCGATAGGTATTGTACCATGAATGGCCATGGGTCGCCCACGCGACAGCATATGCACAAGGTGCATATGGTACAATACCGATAGGTATTGTACCGGCCGAATGGCCATGGGTCGCCCACGCGACAGCATATGCACAAGGTGCATATGGTACAATAAGCCATAGAAAACCACCCCGCTTGCCGGAGTGGAAAGTGGTGAATGATGATCGTGTTACCTCCAAAGTAATGTTAAGCGTAAACGGGGCAGAGAACAAAAAGCACGATTTGATCAGCCATATACGGAGGTCATGGACATGCTATACAACTACTACTTCGAAATCGCAGCCATATTTATTATCTGCGTGATTTTGTATGACTATGAGAATAAGATGAGAGTCTTTCGGGCAGATGCTATTTTGTTTAAAGGTGTTCTTTATGTCAGCTTGTTGGAGAGCTGTGTGAACTTGCTTTCGTGTATGTTGCTGAAATTTGCGGATCGGGTACCGTTGGCTTTGAATATAGCAGTGGTTAGCCTGTTTTTTGTTGTACAGGCACTTAAGATTTATATGGTTGCAGCATTTTCTTTTGTGTATATGAATCCTCATTTTTCCAAAAGAGATCCCTGGTTCTATATTTTGGCAGGTTTATGTGCTGTGAATGCCATCCTGGGGGTCACTTCACCGTGGACAAAATTTTATTTTTACTTTGATGAAGAGAGAAGATATGTTCAAGGATATGGAAGTGATTGGGGATTTTACTTTTATTTTATCAATATAGCAGCGTGTTTGATCTATGTATTGTTACAGCGTAGACGTATTTTGAAAAAAGATATTCTGGTGGCAGGGTGGACGGCTGTTATCATCGGTCTTGGAGTCTTAGTCCAGTTTTTCAACCGTTCTACACTGACTGTAGGATTTGGTGTGACGGCGGCGATGCTCTATCTTTATATGACACTGGAGAACCCTAATGATTACCAGGACAAATTGACTTTGGGCGGAAATGCATATGGTTTTAAGATACAGATTGATTATAAAGCAGCGCAGAAAAAGATATTTTCAGTATGTTTTATAGACATACAAAAGTTTAGATATGTGAATTCGATTTATGGAACGGAGATGGGAGATTATCTTCTCCGGGAAATAGCATTATTTTTGGAGAAAACATTTATAGGAAATGTGGTATTCAGGGTACATAATGATCTTTTTGCAGTGATCATGGATGAGCCGCAGGTGGTTTTAGAATCCTATGTGGTGAAAATCCAGAAGAGATTTCATCACTCATGGAAACTGCCAAATGAAAAGAGAATGAAAATAAAACCGTTTGTTGCAGTATGTGAATATCCCGAGTATTTTCAAAGTCATACAGAGCTGACGAAGCTTCAAAAAACGATGATGAAGATCATGAAAGAATCCCACGATACTTCTGCTTTGTTTTGTGATGACATAATGGCAGAGAATTATCGACGGCATGAGATTGTGGAACGTGCATTGGAACGTGCTATGGAGAACCATACGTTAGAGACATATTATCAGCCGATTATGGATCAGCAGGCAGGACATATCGTAGCACTGGAGGCGTTATCAAGGTTAAATGATCCGAAACTCGGAGTAATCTCACCAGCGGAATTTATCCCAATTGCAGAAACTTCAGGGCAGATCATCCGATTAGGATTTTATGTAATGCGGCAAGTGTGTACTTTCATTGAAGAAAAACTTCTTACAGATCCCAATAACCTGATAACGTGTATTCATGTGAATCTGTCCATGCTCCAGTGCGCATATGATGGATTGAAAAATAGTTTTCAGGAAATTATTGAAAAATATAATGTGCCGACTTCCATGATCCAGCTGGAACTTACAGAAAGTACTATGCTGGAATCTCCTGATATGGTGCAAAAGACGATGAAAGAGCTGGTGGATTATGGACTGCTTTTTGCACTGGATGACTATGGGACGGGATATTCGAACATTTCTTATCTTATTCAGTTCCCATTTGAGAAGATTAAGTTCGATAAAAACATGGTGTGGTCATACTTCAAACAGGAAAATGCCCGTAAAATCATGCAAAATGAATTCCATCTATTGAAAAGTCTGGGAAAAGAGATTGTAGTAGAAGGGATAGAAACAAAGGAGCAATATGAGGAGATGGAGAAGCAGGGGATACGATTCTTCCAGGGATACTATTTTTCTCCGGCATTGCCAGAAACAAAATGTATAGAATATCTCAAGGAATATAACAGCGGTAAAAATCACTTCGATTAGATGGAGAATATCATATGAAAAACTTATTTCATAATACACTATTAGATAATCATAAAGATTTGGTGAGAAGAGATAATTGTATAATAGAGCAGGTATTTGAGATAATGCTGCTGCTTTGTTCAGGAGCATTGCTGGTCGTGAGTTTTTTTCTCGATGAATATAGCGGTATGAAAATAGTGTATATAGTTTATGTGATCATTTCCTTGTTTTTCTTCCTTTTTACGAGGTACTATATCAGTAAACACTTGGAATATGTACCGATCGCGATGATAGTGATCCTCTTAGAATCCTATAGTTACTGCATTTTCTCCGGAATCATCTATAATATACATGCACCATCGATAACCGTATATGCACTTATGGTAGCTTCTTGTTCAGCTTTTTTTGTGCCGGTATCATTTACAATCGTATTTCATACGTTGGTTGCTGTAGTATATTGTTCTTTAGCAATCTGCCTAAAGCCGGAATATGGTGTTGGAGACACTGTAAATTATTTGCTTTTTCTCAGTATGAGTTTTGCACTGACGAATATAGTTAATAAAGCAAGACTTGCATACCTGCAGTCCATGGATGATGCGATCAAACAAAAAAATGTTGCAGAAGAAAATGTAAAATTGGAGAGGAAGCTGCGTGCTTCTGAGCAGGTAAGTCTGGCAAAATCCAAATTTTTATCACGCATGAGTCATGAGATACGGACTCCGATCAATGGAATTATTGGTATTACAGAGTTGGAACGCCAAGATGTGAAGTCGGGGAATATGAATAGGGAGCGCTTCATGGAATATACGAATGAAACATCAAGCGCAGCTAATTATCTGCTTTCCTTGGTTAATGACATTTTGGATTCATCCAAAATAGACAATGACAAAATAGAGATTCAGCAATACCCTGTGAATGTGGAGAATCATTGGTCGGCGATCAGAACACTTGCCAAACCTATGGCAGAATCAAGAAATATTCATTTTACGATGGAACAGCTTACCGGTTTTTGGGAAAATTATTTGTTTGATGGTATTCGAGTGCAGCAGATTGTAATGAATCTGCTTAGCAATGCGTTTAAGTTCACACCACCGGGCGGAACGGTCAAGCTGACAGTGGAAGCAGTGGAACGTCTGGCTCATACAACAACACTTCGATTTACAGTGACAGATAACGGTATCGGGATAAGTGAGGAGTTTCAAAAAAAATTATTCCAGCAATTTGCACAGGAACAGGACTCGAATACATCTGCATTTACAGGAAGTGGTCTGGGGCTGCATATTTCACAGGAACTTGCCAGACTTATGGGCGGAAATATTGCATGCAGCAGTGTAAAAGGGAAAGGGACCACCTTTACAGTAACAATTCCAGTTGGAAATATGGAAGAATATGAAGAGACTAAAAAGATTCCAACAGAAAACAATGAAGATGCGCAGGAGGCAGATTTTGGCGTCATCCGTATTCTTCTATGCGAAGACCATCCATTAAATCAGCGGATCACGAAGGCAATGCTGGAAAGAAAAAATTGTATCGTGGATATCGCAGATGATGGCGTGATAGGTGTGGATCTGTTTGAAAAGCACGAACAAAACTACTATTCTATGATACTTATGGATATTCGTATGCCTAATATGGATGGTCTGGATGCAGCAAAAACTATTCGTGAGATGGATAGGGAAGATGCGGGGACAATTCCAATTATTGCTATGAGTGCGAATACATATCCGGAAGATATACAAAAATCATTGGACGCAGGAATGAATGAGCATTTGCCGAAACCAGTAGAAGCTGGAAAACTATATTGGACAATTGCTGAATATACCAATCATAGCAGTGTTTTCTCAAAAGAAGAAAAGCGAAAAGTTTTGTTAGTTGATGATATAGAGATGAACCGTATGATGGTCAGAAAAGTGCTGATCAATGAATATGATGTTCTTCTTGCAGGAAATGGAAAGGAAGCACTGCAGATTCTTGAGGAACATAGTGACATCATAGCTGTTCTTACTGATATACAGATGCCGGAGATGGATGGAATAGAATTGGTACGTGAGATCCGTAGGGAAATCAAGTATGATAAAGTGGCAATACTTGCCAACACGCAGTTCGGCGATGAAAAGCAGGAACGTTTGCTGGCAGGGCTGGGGGCAGATGATTTTGTTTATAAACCAATCACTCCAACACTTTTAAGTATCAGGCTAAAGAATGTTTTGGCACGTAGAAATCAGATTTTGTAGTTGTATAGCGTGAAGGGGAAGAGACACTTGATAAGTTTAACAATTTCAGGTGTCTTTTTTTGTGCTTTTTTCATAAAAGAATAGCTTGACAAATGTAACTGTAACTGTTACAGTTACATTATGAAGCAAACGATAATCTAAGACAGAGGAACTGGGAAAAAGTACAAAATATGCCAAGAGGTATACTTGAACTGATGAGCAGACACAAGAATGAGAGGTAATATGATTATGAAAAAAAGGACCGCGATGCTGCTGTGCGGAATCACAAGTGCCATGTTGATTGCAGGATGTGGAACCGGGAAAAATAGTGACGATTCAGACAGTGCTGAGCAAAAAATTGAGAGTACGGATGGGATGGATGACAATGATATGCTGGAAGAAGAATCAGGGGAGAATGCAGCAGTGAAAAAAATAACTGCCGAAGAAGCATATCAGAGGATGAAGAGCTCAGACCCCATCGTGATCGTAGATGTGCGGACAAAAGAAGAATATGATGCAGGCCATATCGAAGGTGCCATATTGATCCCGAACGAGGAGATAACCAACGAAAAACCCAAACTTCTTCCAGTAGAAGATGCGGAGATCCTGATATATTGCCGGAGTGGAAACCGAAGCGGCCAGGCGGCAGAAAAACTGGAGAAAATGGGATATACAAATATCAATGATTTTGGCGGGATCAATGACTGGACCTACGAGACAGTGGATACACCATGGGAAGAAAAGGCAGGAAGCTTTGCGTCTTTCTATGCGTCAACTACAGAGGGCGAGATTGTAGATGAAAGTATTTTTGCAAAAGCAGAAATTACGATGATAAATGTCTGGGCAACTTACTGTGGTCCCTGCCTCAATGAGATGCCGGAACTTGGTGAGTTGAGTACAGAATATGCAGATGGAGAAGTACAGATCATAGGAGTTGTGATCGATGCACTAGGTTCTGACGGGATGATATCCCAAAAACAGATTGAGAAATCGAGGGAGCTGGTGCAGGAAACAAAGGCAGGGTATATGCATCTGCTGCCGTCGGATGATTTGCTTGCAGCCGGACTTGGAAGTGTCTATTCGGTACCAACTACATTTTTCGTGGACAGCAGCGGAAGTATCGTAGGGGAGACATATATCGGTGCTCACAGCAAAGAGGAATGGAAGGAGATCATAGCAAGTTACCAATGAGAAAAACGATAAAATATAGGTGACAAGAGGGAAGAAACAATTAGAGGACAGGCAGTAAGAGAGGAAGGGTGAGATAGGAAGATGACAGCAGAATTTTCATTGGCAGTGCATGGTCTGGTATTTTTATTACATAAGAAAGCAGTAGTGACCAGCGAAGAATTGGCAGAGAATATCTGTACGAATCCAGCCAGAGTGCGAAAGGTAATGGCAAAATTAAAGCATGGAGGCCTGGTGTCTTCATCGGAAGGGAAAGGCAGCGGATACAAATCGGTAAATGGAGCGGCGGATATTACCCTGTATCAGGTGCAGGAAGTGTTGGGAGAGCACATCATCACTTCTTCGTGGCGTTCAGGCAGTGTAGATATGGATTGCCTGATTGCATCAGGGATGGGGGATATCATGGATGAGATTTATGGAAATATGAACGAAAGATGTCAGGATTATCTTAAAAAGATAACGATAGGAAGTATTCAGGACAGGATATTTTCGGACAATTAACAGAGGGCTTTTACACAGGATTTGAGAAGGAGGATGGCTTATGAGGTACGACGCAGTTATAATCGGTTTTGGGAAAGCAGGAAAAACTCTGGCAGGAGCTTTAGCAGGTAAGGGAAAAAAAGTGGCACTGATCGAAAAGTCAAGGCAGATGTATGGTGGAACCTGCATCAATGTAGGGTGTATTCCTTCAAAATCATTGGTGACCAGTGCTGCTCTTGCAGCAAAAAATATTGGTTCATTTGCAGAGGCAGTGGATGAAAAGACCAGAGTGACGACGATGCTCAGAAAGAAAAACTATGATAAGCTGGATCAATTGGAAAATGTGACTATATATGATGGGACGGCAAGTTTTTTATCGGACAGAGCTATACAAGTATTGACAGAAACAGAAAAATTGGTACTGGAGTCCGAAAAGATATTTATAAATACTGGTTCGGAACCGGTGATACCGCCCATCGATGGGATAAAGGATAATCCCAAAGTGTATACCAGTGAGACTCTTATGGATCAGAGAGAATTACCGAAAAATCTTGTACTCATTGGAGCGGGGTATATTGGCATGGAATTTGCTTCTATGTTCAGAAATTTTGGATCTAAGGTAACCGTACTTCAGGACGGGGATGTATTTTTGCCAAGAGAGGATCGGGATGTGGCAGCAAAGATCCAGGAAATCCTGGAAAAAAGAGGGATTGAGTTCCGATTTGGTGCAAAAATCCAGCGTATAGAAGGCGGAGATGTCATATTCCAATATCAAGGGAAGGAAAATCGGCTGGAGGCAGATGCCATACTGTTGGCAACCGGAAGGCGACCAAATGTGAAAGAACTTCATGTGGAAAATGCAGGCATAGAACTGACTTCACGCCAAGCGGTGATGACAGATGAACTTATGCGGACGAATGTACCAGGGATATGGGCAATGGGAGATGTGACCGGCGGCCTGCAGTTTACCTATACATCTTTGGATGATTACAGGGTTGTTTTGCCCCAGCTTTTAGATTCGTCAACAGCGGATGCGCATACTCTTAAGAAGAGAAAAAATGTGCCGTATTCGGTATTTATGGATACGCCTTACTCAAAAGTGGGATTAAATGAGATGGAGGCTCAAAAGCAGGGGATTCCGTACCGTGTCAATGTAATGCCGGCGGCAGCGATTCCGAAAGCACAGGTCCTGAAGAAGACAGATGGATACCTGAAAGCACTTGTACACGGGCAGACGGGAGAAATCCTTGGGGCGATGCTGTTATGTGAGGAGTCCTATGAGATGATCAATATCGTCAAATTAGCAATGGATTATCATGCAGATGCCAGCGTGCTGAAAAATCAAATATTTACCCATCCGACGATGTCCGAAGCACTCAATGATCTGTTCGGGGGATTTTAAGATGAAAGAGACTGTAAAAGGTAATATGCAGGCAGGAGAATCCGGAAAAACAAGAATCCGGATTCTCCTCCTTGCAGTGGCGGCCATTATGATCGTGGCTGGTATATATGAGGGGCAGCCGGAGAGTGTGCTGCAAAAGGCGATCCACATCTGCCTGGAATGCATCGGCATTGGCTAAGGGAAGGAGCAGGAAATGAAGATAGACAAAAGGCATGTCATACAGTTCATATCAGCCATCCTCTCCAATGCCAATCTCAAAGGCTTTCGGGAAGGCAGCATCTGGCAGGGAAAAAGCAAATTTATCTGTGTTCCAGGGTTGAATTGTTATTCCTGCCCGGGTGCGGTGGGAGCTTGCCCTATTGGATCCCTGCAGGCTCTGCTTAGCGGTGATAAAAAGGGGATTCCATATTACATAGTAGGAATACTGATTCTGTTTGGCGTCATATTTGGAAGAGTTATCTGTGGATTTCTATGCTTGTTTGGATATTTGCAGGATTTGCTTTATAAGATAAAAACACCAAAACTAACAATCCCTGAGAGAGTAGATAAACCGCTCCGATTTTTGAAATATATCATATTGGCAGTATTTGTCATTGGCTTGCCGCTTCTGGTGACTGGAGCTTTTGGAATCGGTGATCCGTGGTTCTGCAAATATATTTGTCCGGCAGGAACCCTGGAGGGTGGTATACCACTGATGATACAAAATAAAACATTGCGCAGTATGGTGGGATTTTTATTTTCATGGAAAATGTTTTTGCTGGTTGTGACGATAGTTTCCTCCATGCTGATCTACAGACCATTTTGTAAATATATCTGTCCGCTGGGAGCAATCTATGGACTATTTAACCGGTATAGTTTTATACAGATGCAGGTGGATCAGGATGCCTGCATTCATTGCGGAAAATGTACAAAAACCTGTAAGATGCAGGTGGATGTGATCGAAAATATCAACTCTGCCGAATGCATCAGGTGCGGGGATTGCAAGAAGGCATGTCCGGCACAGGCGATACATACCTGTATGGGGAATAGGAAGTCAAAAACAACTCTGAAAAATGTGAAAAAAGTGTGAAATTAGCACTCTCTGCTTGACAGTGCTAATAATGCGTGTTATATTACAGCTAGAACAAAGGAAATGAATAAAAGAAAAGCAAATATCAAATCCTAAGTTCGGAGACAAATTATAAGATGATATAACGACATGCATTGTCGCAGATAGAAGGAGGAATGACTTATGTTGATGCCTAGTATTTTTGGAGAGAATTTATTTGATGACTTTTTTGATGATTTCGCACGCCCGGTTAGGAATTTGACCAGATATAATCAGCAAAATGTGAATGTGATGAAGACAGATGTTAAAGAAAAAGCAGATGCTTACGAGTTGAATATCGATCTTCCGGGATATAAAAAAGAAGATGTGAAAGCTGAGCTGAAAGATGGTTATCTGACGATCAGCGCGGCGACAAAGAGCGATAATGATGAGAAGGACGATAAAGGAACCTATATCCGGAGAGAAAGATATTATGGAAGCTGCAGCAGAAGTTTCTACGTGGGAGAGAATGTAACACAGGATGAGATAAAAGCCAGATTTGAAGATGGAATCCTGAAGGTGGCAGTTCCTAAGAAGGAAGAAAAACCTGCTGTTGAGGAAAAGAAATATATTGCTATTGAAGGATGATAGGAGATCATCATATAAAAGTGATTTCGTATAATGCGGACGGGGATGTACTGCAAAAGCAGGCATTCCCGTTTTTCTGCGTTCAAATCTTTCAACCAATGATTTTAATACGGTGAATATTCTGATATACTAAAAATAGTATTGCGACGAAAAAAAAAGAAGTTAGCAGAACAGGTAGAGGGAGAAAGACATGAGGGATAAGTTTACTATTGGCATAGATTATGGAACATTATCTGCCAGGGCGATCGTGGCGAGATGTTCGGATGGTAAGATTATGGCATCTGCGGTGCGGGAATATCCGCATGGTGTCATGAATCATTTTTTACCAGACAAAAAAACGAAGCTGGGAACAGGATGGTCACTGCAGCATCCCATGGATTATCAAAAAGTGCTGAAAATTATAGTTACAGAGGCTATGAATAAAAGTGGTGTTGGGATGGAAGATGTCATCGGTCTTGCGATAGATTTTACTTCATGTACGGTATTGCCGGTTGATAAAGAAAAAGTACCCTTATGCATCAAAATGGAATATGGGGACAGACCCCATGCTTATGTAAAGCTATGGAAGCATCATGGGGCTCAAAGGGAGGCGGACGAGATCAGCCAGCTTCTTAGAGAGGACGATGCGCTGGCTGGATATAGGGAGATTTTAGGGACGCATATATCGTCAGAAGTGCTGTTTCCTAAAGCACTTGAGATGATCCGTCAGGATTATGAGATTTATCAGGCGGCGGATAAGATATTGGAAGCAGCTGACTGGCTTACCTGGGTATTGACAGATTCAGACAAAAGAAGTGCATCCATGGCGGGATATAAAGCGTGGTGGCTGCCTCAAAAAGGGTATCCGGATAAAGAATTCCTGAAGAAAATAGATGTTAGGATGGAGAATTTGGTTGAAGAGAAACTTGCTGCCGATATATGTCCTGTGGGCAGCAAAATCGGCAGCTTAAACCATGAATGGAGCAAACGGCTGGGGTTAAAAGAGGGAACTGCGGTAGCAGCCAGTGTTATTGATTCCCATGCGGGGGCGCCAGGAAGCGGAATATGCCGGAAAAATCAGATGATGCTTGTTCTCGGAACTTCCAGTGTGGTGATGTCACTCTCGGATAAACCAATGAATGAAAAGGGAATCTGCGGTGCCTTTAAAGATGGGATCGTTCCAGGCTATTATGCTTTGGAATCGGGGCTTGCAGCAGTAGGAGATATGCTTGGATGGTTTGTGGAAAAATGTGTGCCGGAAGATTACCAAAGAGAAGCCAGGGCTAAGGATATGAGTATCCATCAGTTCCTGTCAGATATGGCAGAGCAACTCAAGCCAGGTTCTAATGGACTGATGGCACTTGACTGGTGGAATGGAAATAAAACACCATTTGTAAATGCAAATTTATCTGGAAGTCTGATAGGACTTACACTGGAGACAAAACCGGAGGAAATCTACAGAGCACTGATAGAGGCGACGGCGTACGGAACCAGAAGAATCATAGAAGAGATGGAATCATCGGGAAATAAGATAGAAGAAATTGTTGTAAGCGGTGGGATTGCCGAAAAAAATCCTCTGTTTTTGAGGATTTATGCGGATGTAACAGGAAAGCTCATCAAAGTGGCAGGGTGTGACCAGACAGCGGCACTTGGTGCAGCGATCTATGCATCTATGGCAGCGGGAAAGGCAGAGGGTGGATATGATACCTATAGAGATGCAGTCGAAGCGATGAGCAGCGTAAAAGATATAAGCTATGAGCCGATCAGAGAAAATCAACGTATATATGATGACTTATATCAGATATATGTCGAGTTTGGTGAGTGGATGGGAAGCAGGGATGTTGCGTGGAGGAAGCGCGGGAGGCGATAAAATATGCTGTGGCAGGATTTGAACCGTAAGCTTACATCAGTATTTGAGGGAGGCACATTGCCTGCTATGGTGTATATCAACAAACAAAAGAGCACAAGAAATGCAGTGCGCAGGCCCATGCACAGCCATGACTCCATATGTGAGCTGCTCCTGATCTATGAGGGAGAAGGAACCTATCATGTGCAGGATCAGGTATATCCATTGAAGCCGGGATGTCTGATCTTCTATAATCAGGGTGAACTTCATGAGGTATGTTCAGCAAATGATTATGAGATAGGATCCTATTGTATAGGGATCACGAATCTTCGAAGAAAAGGATTGAAACGGAATCATCTGGTGAGTGCAGGTGAAGCTTATGTGAAACAAAGCGCAGACAGGTATCCGATGCTGAAGACTATGTGTGAGCAGATGTTTGAACTGGAGGAGGCAGGGGAAGACGGCCGTCTGGCAGCTCAGTTTATGTTCAATTCATTTTTGACGATAGCGATGCAGATAGAAAAATTTCAGGAGATAGAGCCTCTGACGAAAAAAGAACAAAAAGGACTTCATATTCAGACATATCTGGATCAACATTTTACTGAAGATATTACCCTTGAACAGATTGGAAAATCACTGGGATGCTCAGAAACTTATATTTCTCATACCTTTAGGGAAGCGATGGGCATTACGCCGATCCGTTATGTGATCCAGAGGCGGATGGGGTATGCACAGACACTGCTGATATCGACGGAATTATCTGTCAGCCAGATTGCTACGATGTCAGGATATGATGATGCAAATTATTTTTCCACCCAATTTACCCGTGTAGTTGGGATGAATCCTACAAAATATAGGGATTTGTACAAAGAGGAACTGCGAGGGAGAAAAAATCAGTCTTAGCTGAAAGAAAGATCAGTGCAGATTGAGCAGGAAAACAAAGATGGATGCGAAATAATGGGAGGAAAATGCGATAAAATCAGAGGAATTTAATTAAAACAGAACAGAATAACCAAGATGGGACAGGGCGGATACGGGTATAATTCATATTAACAGATGAATATCAGCGCAGGTCATGCGGCAACGATCAGTCGGCTGATAAAAGCATATGTAAGAGGAAACAGGAGGAAAAGAAATATGGGAATGAATATTTGTGGGGCTCCATGCTGTTGGGGTGTGGACGATGTGAAGAATCCGTATCTTCCGCCATGGCAGACAGTATTAAAGGAAGCGGGACTGGCTGGGTATCGGGCCATTGAACTGGGGCCTTATGGATATCTGCCGATCGATATCGAGCAGGTGTCAAAAGAACTGGCTAAGAATGATCTGGCAATCGTGGCAGGAACTATTTTTGATGATCTGGTCAGTGAGGATAACTATTCTAATCTGTTGAAGCAGACTCAGGATATCTGTGAATTGATCACCAAGCTTCCGCCGCTTCCGATGCATGAGGGGCAGCATTTTAAAACTCCATATCTTACGGTGATGGACTGGGGACATGATGAAAGGGATTATGCAGCAGGCCATTATGACAAAGCACCAAGATTGAGTGAGAAGGAATGGAAGGGTATGATGGAGCATATCAAAGGGATATGTAAAAAGGCAGCCGAATACGGTGTACGTCCGGTGATCCATCCTCATGCTGGAGGTTATATCGAATTCTCAGATGAGATAGAAGCAGTGATCCGTGATATTCCCTATGAGATGGCAGGCCTTTGTCTGGATACAGGGCATCTTTATTATTCTGGAATGAATCCGTCCCAGTGGCTGATCAAATGTAAGGATGTGCTAGATTATGTACATTTTAAGGATGTGGATGAAAATGTGTACCAGCAGGTGATGGGGGAGCATATCCGGTTCTTCGAAGGCTGCGGAAAGGGAGCCATGTGCCCTATAGGAAAGGGAACTCTGGATTATCCCAATATTAAAAAAGTGTTGGAAGAGATTGGATATAACGGTTATATCACGATCGAGCAGGAGCGAGATCCCAGAAATGTAGATACAAGCCTGCGGGATGTGAAAGAGAGTGTGACTTATCTTAAAAGCGTAGGATATGAGATATAGGATTCAATGAAAGAAAATAAAACAGAAAAATAAATCAAGTGAGACATAGAAGTTCAGGAGGAAAAATAATGTATTACGGAGAAAAAAAGGTGGATAATCCGATCAGATGGGCTATGGTAGGCGGTGGTAAAGGAAGCCAGATCGGATATATCCATCGCTCAGCGGCTATGAGAGATTTTAATTTTGATCTGGTAGCAGGCGCTTTTGATATTGATCCGGAGAGAGGAGAAGCATTTGGAAAAGAGCTTCACGTGGACCCGGAAAGATGTTATCCTGATTACAAGACAATGTTTGCTGAGGAAGCCAAAAGAGAAGATGGGATCCAGGCAGTATCCATCGCAACACCAAACGGAACACATTTTGAGATCACGAAAGCCGCTCTTGAAGCGGGACTTCATGTAGTATGTGAGAAGCCACTCTGCTTTACCACAAAAGAAGCAGAGGAACTGGAACAGCTTGCAGCCAACAAAAACCGTATCGTAGGAGTGACTTACGGATATGCAGGACACCAGATGATCCAGGAAGCAAGAAAACTGATCGAAGCAGGAAAACTTGGAAAGATCCGTATCGTGAACATGCAGTTTGCTCACGGATTCCATAATGTAGCCGTGGAGAAGAATACGGCATCTACAAAATGGAGAGTAGATCCAAAGGTTGCGGGACCCTCCTATGTACTGGGTGATGTGGGAACACATCCATTGTATCTGTCGGAAGTGATGCTTCCGGACATGAAGATCAAACGTCTCATGTGCAGCCGTCAGTCTTTTGTAGAATCCAGAGCTCCTCTTGAGGATAATGCAATGACTATCATGGAATACGACAATGGTGCGGTAGGATATGTGTGGTCCAGCTGCGTAAACTGCGGTTCGATGCATGGACAGAAAGTCCGTGTCATTGGCGAACTGGCATCCATCGAATGGTGGGATGAACGTCCGAACCAGTTGACTTTCGAAGTTCAGGGAGAGCCAGTGAGAATCCTGGAGCGTGGGATGGGATACCTGGATGAATCTTCGATGGCAGAAGACCGGATCGGAGGAGGGCATCCGGAAGGCTTATTCGAAGCATGGAGCAATCTGTACAGCCGCTTTGCCCAGGCGATGGTGGCAGCTGATGAAGGCAGGGGTGTGGACTTCTGGTATCCGAATGTCCATGCCGGAGCAGAAGGTGTCCGCTGGGTTGAAAATTGTGTGCGCTCCGCAGAAAATGGCGCATCCTGGGTGGATTACAAATAAGAGGCAAATAGAAAAAGGAGGGCAAAACATGAAAATAGCATTTGACGTAGATGTTCTTGCAAAGCAGATGGACATTAACCGGATGGTCCATCAGGTTGCTGATTGGGGATACAAGTACATTGAGCAGTCGCCCCATCCCCGTATCAATCCATTTTACAAACATCCGCTGTTCTCCAAAGAGTGCGAGGCAGAATATAGAAAAGCACTTCGTGAGACAGGGGTGGAGATTTCGTCTTTTATTGTGGTCTACCGATGGTCAGGTCCCACGGAGGAACAGCGGCAGTTTGCGGTGGCAAATTGGAAACGAATGATCCAGATCGCAGCAGATATGGGAGTAAAGGTTATCAACACAGAGCTTTCGGGAGATCCGAATCAGCAGGAAATCTGCAATGGAATGTGGTTCAGATCGATGGAAGAACTTCTCCCGGTATTTGAAAGGGAAGGTATCCGTGTGGAGATCCAGTCCCATCCCTATGATTTCTGCGAACTGAACAACGAAACCTGTGATATGGTAAAATCTTTCCGGTCAAAGAATCTGGGATACGTGTATTCCTCTCCCCATGGATTTTTCTATGACGAAGGAAAAGGGGATGTTCGTTCCATGCTGAGATACGCGGGAGATGAGCTGACCCATGTACTTTTTGCAGATACCTTCAATCAGACGATGGATTGTCGTTATATAGCCAATCCGCCATGGCTGAATGCGAGAGGAAAGTCCGATGTGACGATCCACCAACATCTGGCGATGGGAGAAGGAGATGTAGACTTTGACGGAATCTTCGAAACATTAAGAGAGATGGATTTTGCCAATAGGCAGCTTCAGGCAGATGCACCGAAGGTGGGCGGAGATAATATTGCCTGCGTATCCATGTTTGGATTCCCGGAAAAGATGAACCGGCAGGCACCAGAGGCACGGGAGCGGATAGAAAAAGAATTGTTAAAATAATAAACGATAGTCCATAGAGGCTGCCGCATCAGATTCAGATTGATGCGGCAGCCTTTTTGTATCATATGAGGAAAGTGCTTCCCAGGATACAAAAACACTCCGCGAGGATCGCACTGCGGCGGAGAGAAAATTACGGAAAAGGCATATATTTTGCGGAGTTTGTTGTTTGAATCTAAGCGGGGGAAGTATATAATAAAAGATAATAGGGAAGATTTTGGCGAAAATTGACAGACTAAGGTGATGATAAGGGGTGATAAGAGTGAAAAATATAAAAAGAGCACAGATGAAAAAATCACATAGGAAGAACCTGTTTCAAAGAACCACAGCGGTTTTTGTGGCAGTGATGATCATACTAACGATTTTCCCAGTGATGACTTTTGCGGTCGAACAAAGAGATGTGAGGGTTGCGATATTTCCATTAGGACAGTTTCAATATTTTGATGAAGAAGGAAATGCCCGCGGATATAATATTGATTATTTGAACAAACTGGCTCAAACCACTCATTGGAAGTTTGAATACGTGGAAGCAGAGAATTTTCAGGATGCATGTGATCAGATGAGGGCTGGTAAAGTAGATCTTATCGCACCTGTGCAGAAAAAAGATTATCTGGAAGCGGACTTTGACTATGCGGCGTATAATATGGCAACAGAATGCGCAGCAATCTATACGATGAATACAGAAGAAAATAAAGAATTAATGTTTGAGGATTTTGGCGCCATGTCTGAGATGTCGTTTGGGGCGGTCGAATATGGAAACAGCAGCTTTACACAGAAATTCATAGATGAGTATACAAAAGAAAATGATTTTACACCGGCCAATATTACTTATTATGATAATATGACTGAAGTATTGACAGCACTTCGAGAGGGGGATGTGGATGCAGTAGTTACAAATATATTGTTCGCGGCAGATGATCTGAAGCTTCTTGGAAGATTTTCGCCGATGGCAAGTTATTACATCATGCCAAAAGGAAGTATAGAACTGCGAAAAGAATTGGATGATGCCATGACCCATATGCTTTTGAATTCGCCGACTTACCAGACGGAACTGATGTCAGAATATTTTAATATATATGGAAATACTCAGTTTACCTATGCGGAAAAACAATACATAGAGTCTATGCCCGAGATTACAATAGGTTACCAGTCGAAACATGCACCACTCTCTTATACAGATGAAGAGACAGGGGAATTTGCAGGGATCACCAGAGATATCTTAGATAAGATTGAGCAGATTTCCGGATTTACATTTCGATATGTTGAGCTTCCGGCAACTAATGTTACGTCGGATTATCTGAAAAAAAGTGGGATCAATGTTATTTCAAATGTGGAATATAATAATGTCAACGCATCAACTGACAGTATGCAGCTTTCTACACCATATATAGAATCAGAAAAAGTGTTTATCGCACCGGATTCACTTAAGATTGATAGTGACAGCGCATTGACGCTGGCGCTTGCGACAGGTTCGGCTTCGCTTGAAACTGTGATCAAGGAAGCTTATCCAAACTATACAGTAAAAACATATACATCTGTACAGGAATGCTTTGAGGCAGTTCTTAATGGCGATGCGGATATATTGATGGAAAACAGATATGTGGTGGAACCATTATTGTCGAAACCCAAACATCAAAAGCTGAGTGTGATACCGATCCAAAGTATGGCAGATCAGATGTGTATCGCTACTTTGACATACAGCGATATGGGTAGCCAGATGAATTCTCTTTTGGCGGACAGCCGATTTATTTCTATTATAGACAAGTGCATCGACCAGATTCCGGAAAAAGAGCTGAATAGTATCGTTATATCGAATGTATATAATCAAAGATATCAACTGACATTGGGAGATTTTGCTTATCAGTATCGGTGGATGCTGACGGTGGTGGCAGTACTCCTTATTGTATGCTTTGCGCTTTTGGAGCATTCCCAGAGGCTGAAAGCCATCAAAAATGATGAACTTTCTAAAAAGAACAGCCAGTTGTCCATCGCTATCGATCAGGCAGATAAGGCAAATACGGCGAAGAGTGAGTTCCTTGCCCGTATGAGCCACGAGATCAGAACACCTATGAATGCCATAGTGGGAATGACGACACTTGCAAAAGCCAAATTAAATGAAAAAGACAAGGTGGCAGAGTATCTGGATAAGATCACGATTTCTTCCCGCGTTCTTCTAAATATTATCAATGATATTCTGGATATGTCGGCGATCGAAAGCAATAAACTTAAAATCGCCAGCACTCCGTTTGATTTCAAGGAGCTTCTAACAGGTATTTCTACGCTGTACTATTCGCAATGTAAAGATAAGGGTATCAGATTCACTATGGATCTTCGGAATGTTACAGAAGAAACGCTGGTAGGAGATGCACTTCGCGTTAATCAGATATTGCTTAATTTCCTTTCAAATGCCTACAAGTTCACCCCGGCAGGCGGAAAGATCGAAGTGATCGTTACCCAGACTTCAAAGACGCAAGATAAAGTGTATATGAGCTTTGCGGTTTCAGATACAGGATGCGGTATGACAGAAGATATGAAAGCAAGGCTGTTCAAACCATTTGAACAGGAGTCGGCAAGCACGGCGATGAAACATGGAGGAAGCGGACTGGGTCTTTCGATTGTCAAGAATCTTGTGGAAATGATGCATGGAAAGATCACCGTGGAAAGTGAAAAAGACCAGGGGTCAACATTTAAGGCAGATATTCCGTTTGGTCTGTGTGAACCGACAGTGTCTAACAATGATGACAAGCTAAGATCCATAAGAGCGCTGATCGTAGATGATGAGGCAGAGGCTGTGGAGTATACTTCCATGGTACTTGACCGTATAGGCGTAGATCATGATGTGGCAAAATGCGGCGAGGAAGCAGTGAAGATGCTCCAGGAGGCGTATGATAAGGGCGGCGGATATGACGTATGTTTTGTTGACTGGCGTATGCCGGATCTGTCGGGCATCGAGGTGACAAAGCAGATAAGAAAACTTTATAAAGAGGATACACTTATCATTATCGTTTCAGCTTATGATCTGGCGGAGGTTGAGGATGAGGCACGGGCAGCTGGTGCCGACCAGTTTGTTACAAAACCACTATTCCAGTCTACGGTATTCAACCTTCTTATGATGCTTTCGGGTGGAAAATACAAGAATATGACGGCAGATGAGGATGAATTTGACTTTACAGGTCACAAGATACTCCTTGCAGAAGATAATGAACTGAACCGTGAGATCGCAACAGAGATTCTCAGCCTTGTCAATATGGAGGTAGAGAGCGCAGAGGATGGACAGCAGGCTGTTGAAAAGTTCAACGATGCACCAGAGGGGACATATGATGTGATCCTCATGGATGTACAGATGCCGGTAATGGATGGATATGAAGCGACAAAAGCAATACGTGCACTTGCGAGAACGGATGCAAAGACGATTCCGATCTATGCGATGACGGCAAATGCATTTACAGAAGATGTCTCGGCGGCACTTTCCTGTGGAATGAATGGACATATCGCAAAACCAATTGATACACAGGTGCTGTATACTACGCTGGCCAAAGAAATACAAGGGACAAAACATTAAAAATAGAGTATGAAAATAAGATATCATAGTAAGGGGAAAGTGGATAAAATACCATTTTCCCCTTAGTTGTCATAAGCCATTCGAAGTTGTCATGTACAGAGTAAACAGACATTGCCTAAGGAACGGGGCTGAATAATGCTCCAAATAGACTTGACATTCCATAGAGGTTAGCTTATATTAACTGTAGGCAAAGCATATACAAAAAAAGACAAATAAGTACAGCAATCATATGCGGCACACGTAAGAAAAACAAGCCATATGGCGGAGGAAGAAACGATGACATTAAAGGATTTACCGATTGGTAAGATGGCTACGATCACAGTGGTTGGCGGTGAAGGGGCATTGCGGCAGCATTTCCTTGACATGGGAGTCATTCCAAATGAAGATATTACTCTGGTCAAATATGCACCTATGGGCGATCCGATGGAGTTTATGGTCCATGGATATGAACTTACACTCAGGGTGGCAGATGCCCAGAAGATTGAGATAAAAGATGTGCGGGAACCGGATCAAAAAGAACAGACAGCGGAGACGATGGAGAGACAGAGAAGAAGAATAGGTCATCCGGGACTGGGTGAAGGCGGAAAGTATCACGTTAAGGCGACGGAACATCCGCTGCCTGAGGAGACGATACTGACCTTTGCATTGGCAGGAAATCAGAACTGTGGAAAGACTACCCTGTTTAATCAGCTGACGGGATCGAACCAACATGTGGGAAACTTTCCCGGGGTTACAGTAGACCGAAAAGATGGAGTGATCAAAGGACATAAAAATACGCTTATTACAGATCTTCCGGGTATCTATTCCATGTCACCTTATTCCAGTGAGGAGATCGTGACACGAGAATTCGTTATGAGGGAGCATCCCCGTGGGATCATTAATATTGTGGATGCATCTAATATAGAAAGAAATCTTTATCTTACCATGCAGCTCATGGAACTGGATATTCCTATAGTACTTGCTCTGAATATGATGGATGAGGTCCGGGAAAATGGAGGCTCCATTCGGGTAAATGAGATGGAGGATCTGCTGGGTATCCCTGTAGTCCCAATTTCAGCTTCTAAAAATGAAGGCATCGACGAGCTTATAGAGCATGCGCTCCATGTAGCAAAGTATCAGGAACAGCCGGGAAGAGTTGATTTTTGCCGTGAAGATAAAAATGGTGGTGCGGTACATAGATGCCTGCATGGTATCATGCATTTGATCGAAGATCATGCGAAAAAAGCAGATATTCCGGTTCGATTTGCTGCAAGCAAGCTGGCAGAAGGAGATCCGCGAGTGATCGAGAGATTGGATCTGGATCAAAATGAAAAAGAAATGCTGGAGCATATCATTTGTCAGATGGAAAAAGAGAGTGGACTTGACCGGGCAGCAGCTATCGCTGATATGAGATTTTCATTTATTAAAGATATCTGCGGTGCTACAGTTGTGAAACCGAGAGAGAGCAAAGAACATGCACGAAGTGCCAGAATCGACAGGATCCTTACTGGAAAATACACAGCAATCCCTGCATTTATCGGAATCATGGGTTTGGTATTCTGGCTGACCTTTAATGTGATCGGTGCATGGCTGCAGGGGATCCTGGATATGGGGATCAGCTGGCTGGCAGATATGACAGATGCAGCACTTACGGCAGGTCATGTCAATGAGGTGATCCACTCGCTGGTCATAGATGGAATCTTTAATGGTGTGGGTAGTGTACTTAGCTTCCTGCCTATCATTGTAACGTTATTCTTCTTCTTGTCGATGATGGAAGACAGCGGGTATATAGCAAGGGTTGCATTTGTCATGGATAAGCTGCTTCGTAAGATCGGGCTTTCGGGAAGAAGTATCGTTCCGATGCTGATAGGATTTGGATGTACCGTTCCGGGTGTTATGGCGACGAGAACGCTGCCGTCTGAACGAGACAGGAAGATGACGATCCTGCTGACACCATTTATGAGTTGTTCAGCGAAACTTCCGATCTATGCATTTTTTACAGCTGCATTCTTTCCGGGAAAGGGCGCACTGGTGATGATAGGACTTTATGTTCTGGGGATCGTACTGGGGATCGTGATGGCATTTCTTCTGAAAGGGACGCTGTTTAAGGGCGAGGCAGTGCCGTTTGTTATGGAACTTCCAAACTATCGTATGCCGGGAGCAAAAAATGTTACGCTGCTTCTGTGGGATAAGGCGAAGGATTTCCTTCAGAGAGCATTTACGGTTATCTTTATCGCAACCATGATCATTTGGTTTTTACAGACCTTTAATCTGCGGTTAAATGTGGTTGCTGATTCGCAGGACAGTATGCTGGCCATGTTTGCTGGATGGATCGCTCCGATCTTTAAACCCTTGGGATTTGGAGACTGGAGGATATCGACAGCACTTATTACCGGGTTTATGGCAAAAGAAAGTGTGGTATCTACCTTGTCCGTATTGTTTGGGAGTACAGAGAGCCTTCTTGGGGCCATTACTCCGGTGGCAGCGGCAAGTTTATTGGTATTTTCACTTTTATATACGCCATGTGTGGCAGCCGTTGCATCAGTGAAAAGAGAACTGGGCGGCAGATGGGCTGTGGGTGTAGTCCTCGGACAGTGTTTGATCGCCTGGATCGCAGCATTTGTTGTAAAGTTGATAGGAATGATATAAGATGATAAATATTTAAGAGAAGCGAAGAGCCTCCACGGGAAAGATGCGTGAGAGGTTCTTTTTCAATTTTGAGAGAGAGAAAAAGCTTGTAAATCAAACTTTCCTTCTATATACTGAAGATAGATAAGGTACTGCTGAACGATACAGCAGGAAGCGTCGGGACGGAAAAGATTCAGACACAGTTTGTGCAGACGAAAACAAAAGAAAGCACGGAGGTGTATATGGAGAAACGTGTACTGGTTTCAGGCGATAAGGTCAGAGGTGGGCGGAAGATTTCTTTGGACAGATTGACTGGAATGCCGGACATGAGAAGCTTCTATGATTTTGCGGAAAAAAGAATAAAAATATGCGATGGCAGTCGGGAACACACGATTGTTTATTTGTAACTGTTCAGAACTCCATTAGTTAAAGATGATATCGGAATTCCCTAAAAGGGCTTCTCTGATTGCTGTAAAAGCATTTATTCCATGCTTAT
>SAAH01000071.1 GCA_009929525.1 Clostridia bacterium
GAATCAGATTCCTTATATTTGGGGCATTTTTTGAAAGTTGTTTATAAAGACATGGTTTAATTCAGGTCTATGTGGATAAAACTGCGGAAACTCAAGCGTTCTTTATATTGCCGGGGAGTCATTCCCACCTGCTGGCGAAAATGTGAGCAAAAGGCAGCAGCATCGCGAAAACCGCAGGAATATGCAGTTTCGGTCACGGTATACTTCTGGCTTTGGAGCAACTTTCCGGCAGCACGTATGCGAAATTGAAGCAGATACTGTTTGGGAGAGATGTCTGCCTCACGGATAAAAATCTTATACAGGTAAGTCCTGTCGATGCCCACATAGTCTGCGATATCCTGTACCTTCAGATCATAAGTATAGTTATTCCTGATATATTCCAGTGCAGTCTCATAATAATGTTCATCATAAGTAGCAGTACTTTTGACAACAGGTGCCGACATGCCCGAAAAAATAGATAAGAGCAGGGAGGCGAGCTCCAGCTGATTACGGTCAGGCATGCCAAAGATATTTGCCATGGTGATGATCGGTTGGCAGCACTTTAGGGAATTAGCGATATAGACAGGGGAGCTTTGAAGATTCGTCTGGGACAAAATCTCATCGACAGTGTATCCGTCAAAGCCAACCCAGGCGTATTCCCAGGGGTCAGTATCATCGGCCTGGTAATAATGGGTTTTCATCGGTTCGATGAGAAAAGCATCGCCTGCATTCAAAACCCATTTTTTGTCCTGATATTGAAAGAAACCCTTTCCTTTCAATACCACATGAAGAAGATAATGCGGACGGATGGCAGGTCCCCATGAATGGGAGGGTGCACATTGTTCGCGGCCGCAGTAGTAGATCCGTAAAGCATTGGTATTGTCTGTTTTCATATGTAAGGCCTCCTCGAATGATGCAACATTTTAACAATAAATTGAAACAAAACGATATAGGTTTTCACTGACCAATATTATATAATAAAAACATGGAAAAATAAAGAAGCGTAATGCGAAAAAACAATAAAACAAATCAACAAAAGGAGAAGGAAAATGAGTATTATTTATCATGAGTCAGCAAGAGAATTTCATCTTACAAACGGAAAAGTAAGCTACATCATGGAAATCATGGAAAATGGTCAGATGGAGCAGCTTTATTATGGAAAAGCTGTGAAAGACAGAGAGTCTTTCCACCACCTTCATGAAGAAATGATGCGTTCCCTGATGGCAGTTTCTATTCCAGAGCCAGGCATCTTATCCATGCAGTATACAAAGCAGGAATATCCTGCCTATGGTACCGGTGATTATCGTATGCCGGCAGTGACGGTAAGCCAGAAAAACGGAAGCCGCATCAGCAACTTTGTATATCAGTCCTATGAAATCTTTGCAGGAAAGAAAAGTATTGCTCCACTTCCATCAACCTACGTAGAGGCAGATGTTGAGGCAGACACTCTTGAAATTACATTACATGATGAAGTGACAGATACCGATCTGGTATTATCTTATACGATCTACAACGATTTCGCTGCGATCACAAGAAGTGCAAGATTCCTGCACAAAGGCAAAGATGCTATTGTCCTCGACAGAGCATTAAGTGCATGTGTGGAATTCAATGACATGGATTTTGAGATGATCCATCTGTCAGGTGCATGGGCAAGAGAACGTTATGTAAAAACAAGAAAACTGGAGATGGGACTTCAGACGGTACAGAGCCTTCGCGGCGCAAGCAGTTCTGAGCATAATCCATTCCTGGCTCTTAAACGTCCGAATACAGATGAGCAGCAGGGTGAGGTATACGGATTTAGTTTTGTATACAGTGGAAACTTCATCGCACAGGTTGAAGTGAATACTCATGACATGACCCGTGTTACCATGGGTATTCATCCGGAGATGTTCTCCTGGGAATTAAATGCAGGTGAAAGCTTCCAGACACCTGAGGTTGTTATGGTATACAGTGATCAGGGAATGAACAAGATGAGCCAGACCTATCATCGTCTTTATAAGACACGTCTTGTAAAAGGTGAGTGGAGAGACAAGTCCCGCCCGATCCTTCTGAATAACTGGGAAGCAACTTATTTTGATTTTAATGAAGAGAAGATATTAAAGATTGCAGCAAAGGCAAAAGAAGCAGGCGTTGAATTATTCGTTCTTGATGACGGATGGTTTGGTGCAAGAAATGATGACTACCGTGGACTTGGTGACTGGTTTGTTAATCTGAACAAGCTTCCTGACGGCATCAAAGGTCTTTCAGAAAAAGTGGAAGCTATGGGCATCAAGTTTGGTCTTTGGGTAGAACTTGAGATGGTCAATAAAGACAGTGATCTGTACCGTGCACATCCAGACTGGGTGATCGGAACTCCTGACAGATTTGAGAGCCATGCACGTCACCAGAACATCCTTGACTTCTCCAAGAAAGAAGTTGTGGATGGAATTTATGAGATGATCTCAAAAGTGATCCGTGAGTCAAAGATTTCCTACATTAAGTGGGATATGAACCGCTATATGACAGAGCCATTTTCTAAGGGAATGCTTCCGGCAGATCAGGGCAAGATGATGCACAAGTACATCCTGGGCGTATATGATCTGTATACCCGCCTGACGACAGAATTCCCGAATATCCTGTTTGAATCCTGTGCAAGCGGCGGAGCACGTTTTGATCCTGCGATGCTGGCATTTGCACCTCAGACATGGACAAGTGATGATACAGATGCAAGCGAGAGAATGAAGATCCAGTATGGTACCTCTTACGTATATCCGATCGTATCCATGGGATCTCATGTATCTGCAGTACCGAACCATCAGATGTATCGTATGACACCGATCGCTACCAGAGCAAACGTAGCTTACTTTGGTACTTTTGGCTACGAGCTGGATCTGAACCTTTTGGGTGAGGATGAGATGAAACAGGTAGTTTCCCAGATTGAGTTCATGAAGAAATATCGTGAACTGATCCAGATGGATGGAGATTTTTATCGTCTGGTGAATCCTTTTGAGGGAAATGACACCGCATGGATGGTCGTATCACAGGATAAGAGTGAGGCAGTGGCAGCATTCTACCAGAGAATGAATAAAGTAAATGCTTCCTGGTTAAGATTAAAGCTTGAAGGACTTGATCCAGAGGCACTTTATGAAGTTGATTACTACTCAGGAAGACCAGATGCAGGTGTTGTCGAAGTTATGAAAGCATACGGAGATGAGCTGATGTATGCAGGTATCGTGATCGACCGTGAGGAACTTAACAAAAACGGCGGAGACTTCGGATCTGTATTGTATACATTGAAAAAAGCATAGGTACAAGTAGCATATAAAAGCAAACCATCCGATCTGTAATGCAGCTGCAGATTGGGTGGTTTTTTTGATGGGAAATTTTACGGAAGTATATCCAATAATACCGGCTTTAAGGTTGATATCAATATTTAAAAGGAATAAAATGAAAGAAAATAGGATATATAGTACAGCTTCCACGTCTTAAGGAGCGGGGGATCACATAGATAGGAGGAGATATAGAAGATGAACAATGCATTATTTGAAGAACTGGAAGATATGGGTGCAGAGGTGGAAGATACTCTGGAACGTTTGATGGGAGATGAGGAGTTATATCTGGAATACTTGAGAAAATTTCCTCAAAATGAAAATATCATAGAACTTCGAAAAGCTGTGGATGCAGGTGACTGTGACAAGGCGATGAAGGAAGTACATACCTTGAAGGGAGTTGCCCTTAACCTCGGACTGCTGCCGATGGTAGATGTATGTATGGATATGCTGCTTGATTTTAGAGCTGACAAAAATGATGCGGCAATGGCACAGATCGATGAGGTAGAAGAGTGTTTTCATGAATGGGCAGATGTAATCGAGAGGAGTTGAACATTTATTATGAAAAAGGAGCAAAGAGGTTTCTTTGCCCTCGTGGTATTATCCATGTCATTCTTCTTTCTTGGCGTGTTTTTTTTGCCGACTGCGGTTTGGGGGCAGACACATCAGACTGTGAAAGTGGGATATTATCCCGCTGATAATTTTCAGGAAACTTCTGCGGATGGAGCCCATCACGGTTTTGGATATGATTATTATATGCAGGTGCAAAAGTACACAAGGTGGAATTATGAGTTTGTGGAGGCCAGTTATTCTGAGTGCTATCAGATGCTTATAGATGGACAGATCGATCTTATGAGTGGGCTGGCAAAGACACCAGAGAGAGAAACGCAGATGATATTTTCCTCTTATGCAGCCAACGATTCGCAAAATGAGTTGTATGCAAGGTCAGATGAAGATGATCTGTTTTATGAAAGCTTTGATGCGTTTGAGGGGCGTAAAGTAGCGGTAATGCGGGGAACCTTAATGGATGAACTTGACAAGTATTGCCGGGAAAATGGGTTCACAGTGCAGAAAGTAGAATATGATTCTTTGAGTGAAATGCAGGAAGGACTTCTGAACAAAGAAGTTGACATGCTCTATGCTTCCAGCGTAAATGCAAATATGGATATAAAAATCGTAGCACGTATGGACAAAGTGCCATTATATTTTGTTACTACAAAGAGCAGGCCGGATCTTGCAAATGAACTGGACAGTGCATTTCATAGGATTTCAGATAATAATCCTAATTTTTATACCGAGATGGCAGACAAATACAAACTCAGTGGAGCAAATGCTGCAGCGACTTTTACGAAAGAGGAGCTGGAGTATATTAATGAGCAGAAAGATATCTATGTCATCATGAATCAAAATTGGGCACCGATCTCGTGGTATGACAGTGAACACGGAACATATGAAGGAATCGTAACAGATGTGCTGGAAAATATTAAGCAGTACAGTGATCTGAACTTTATATATTGTACAGAACAGGAATTCAATGAGACTGCAAAAGATACACCGGATATTATCAACCATGTCATAGCTATACTGGCGGATGATAATGCCTGGGCAGACAGCCAGAGTGTATTGATGTCGAACCATATTGCAGACGCTTCTGTTGTTATGGTGACAAAACGGGGAATACATCAGTCAGAGATCGCAGAGGATTCTATTATTGCTCTGCCGAAAGATTTTTATATCAGTTGGCGGATGAGAGATGATTTTAAAAAAGAACAAGTGGTTTTTTATGATACCGTGGAGAAATGTCTGGATGCGATCAATTCAGGAAGGGCAGATGCAACTTTTGTAAATGAACTTGTGGCAACCTATTATCTTTCCATGCTGGAATACAGCAGCCTTTTTGCCACTGCAAATTCAGGATATAATGAAAATCTTGCATTTGCTGTGAATAAGGATTCGGAGGCACCGCTTCTTAGTATCCTGGACAAATCACTGCTGTGTATCGGAGAAGATGAAAGGGATCAGATCATTATCCAGAATTCTATAGCCTCTCAGCGGGTAAGTTTAAAGGGACTGTATTATTCTGATCCGAGTGCTGTCATTGCTGTTGTGATTGTTGGTCTTTTGGTATGCGTAGCAATTGGGCTGCTCATATATCAGACGATCGCGAAAAGACGCAGACTGGCAAGGGAGCTGGAAAAGGAAACAGAAACGATCAATGCCCGTACAGAATTCTTTATGATGATAAGCCACGAACTTCGCACACCGCTGAATGCCATCGTAGGATATCTGAATCTGGCATCTGAACAGTGTGAGAAAAATGGCTGGGAACTTGAGTATATTAAACGCTCCAAAATCGCAGCCAAACAGCTTTCAGATATTGCGGAGGATATGCTGGATTATACAAGGATAGCATCCGATACAGTGACCCTTCAGGATGGTGTGTTTGATCTGAAGGATATTATCCGGGAGGTAGAGCAGAATATATCACTCGCGGCTATTAAAAAAGAGATAGACTTCCGGTTTACAGTTACGAATATCGATCATGAATATGTGATCGGTGATAAGCTGAGAGTGGCACAGATGATGCAGAATCTTCTGGC
Source organism: Clostridia bacterium (assembly GCA_009929525.1). Taxonomy (GTDB): domain Bacteria; phylum Bacillota; class Clostridia; order Lachnospirales; family Lachnospiraceae; genus Oliverpabstia. The sequence goes on from SAAH01000071.1 coordinate 5,888, forward strand.
AAATGCAGTGAAGTTTACTGCAGCGGGCGGAAAGGTAGAGGCAAACATCAGTCAGACCCAAAAAGAAGATGGTGTCATAGAACTGACATTTAATGCGAAAGACACAGGAAAAGGAATGTCGGAAGAGTTTCTTGAAAAGGTATGTGCACCATTTAATCAGGGAGATAAGGCATATTCGAGAACTCATGGAGGACTGGGGCTTGGTCTTTATCTGACAAAATACTATCTTGATGCGATGGGCGGTACGCTTCAGGTAGAGAGCACATTGGGAAAAGGCAGCAGCTTTACATTTAGGATTCCCCTCAAGAGGGCAGGGGCAAGAGAACTTCTCGACCGCGAGATTAAATTTTCCCATGTGAGGGCGGCGATAGCCGGCATGGATACAGAGGAAAATGATAAACTAAAAGGAACATTAAAACGTCTGGATATAAAATGTGACTCATTTACAGATACAGATAAGCTTGCAAAAAGGATCTTGTCGAGAAGCAGTTCAGACTATGCCTATACGATGTGTGTCTTGGATGAGAGCATGCTGGATGAAGATTATTCTATTATAGATAAGATCGCAGGATATGATCATCCGCCGCTTATCTTTGTCCTTAGCAGCGATACAAAGCTGATAGATAATATGTCGGGAAATAAAAACGTACATAAGGTTTTATACAAACCAATCTTTCAATCTATGTTATTTGATGCAGTTTTGGATGCTTTTGGTCAGTACAAAATGGATCATGATGCAGTCATGGCACAGAACTTTGAGGGAGTTCACGCATTGATCGTGGAAGATAATATGGTCAATGCAGATATTTTGATGAGAGTATTAAAGAAAGCAAATGTTGAGGCTGTGATCTGTGAAAATGGAAAAATCGGATATGATGAGTTTACAGGCAGCGAGCCGGGAACGTATCAGATCATTTTCATGGATATTCAGATGCCGGTTATGAATGGGTATGAGGCTACGAAAGCGATAAGGAGTTCTGGACACGAGCAGGCACAAACCATTCCTATTCTTGCGGTCAGTGCGAATGCATTCCCAGAGGATATAGAGCAATCTATGAACGCTGGTATGAATGAGCATATGTCAAAACCGATCAGTGCGGCGAGAATGTATGAAAGTATTCGGAAGTATGTATGTTAGAGGATTATAAGTTAGCCTTGAGGGAGGTTCAAAATGGAGTGGAAGCAGAAGATAAAGGAGCGGCATTTTGACAGAGCTGTTTATGAGGAATATGAGGTAGATATCCGACAGTATAATCTGCATACCTTAAAACAGATCAGTCTGGTTGGTATGGTATGCGGAATTATTCTTTTGATCGTGAGCCTGCCGCCGATACATCTGTTAAATCTGACACGAGGATATCTGGCTATTGCAGTACTTTTTTCTATAGTATTTGCGTTCACTGAAACGATATTAAGTAAAAAGGAATCCTTGATCCTGCCAACGTTTTATGTGCTGATCATATTTGCACTGATAATCGGGATACTGATGGGGACATACCTGGGAAGGGATACGAATGCTACTACCTTTGTGATGATGATATTGATACTTCCTTTCTTTATCATAGACCGTCCTTACCGACTGAATCTGGTGACCGGGGTTTTGTGTGTCATATTTTGTCTGGTGGACAGTAAGGTCAAGACAGGAAAGCTTTATAATCTTGACATTATGAACTGTATTGTATTTTACTGTCTTGGTATCGTAGTCAGCGGCCAGTCGATCCATGCAAAGCTTTCGGATATTATCATTAAGAAGAAACTGAAACAGCAGCTGGATATGGATATGCTGACAAATCTTCGAAATCGCAGTGCGATAGAGCGGAGCGTAGAGCAATATGTCCACGAGAGCAATAAGAATGCCATATTGATCATTATGGATCTTGACAATTTCAAATCGGTAAATGATCTTATGGGACATGCTTATGGCGATATGGTGCTGCAGCTGGTTGGAGAGTATCTAAAGGATGCTTTTCGAAAAAGTGATATTGTCAGCCGGCTGGGTGGTGACGAATTTGTCGTCTTTTTACCGGCAGTGGAAGAGATGGAATCAGTAACAGAAAAATTGACAAATTTGATCAAACGGATAGAAAGTATCAAAATCGAATCCCAAAAAACATGCCTGCTCAGTGCAAGTATAGGGGTTGCCCAGTATCCAGAGGATGGGTGCAGCTTTGAGATACTTTACAGAAGAGCGGACGCAGCACTTTACCATGTGAAACGAGACAAAAAGGGAAGATACGCCATATACGATGCCAATATTATGGGACAGATACCAGAGAAGTAGGAGCAGATATAGCTATTTGGTAAATCGGATGCGGCTTTATATGAGTCAAAGAAGTAAGGAAAGAATTGTCAGATAAGAATGTACCCGCCGGAAACGAGCGTCTGCCTGCATAAGCAGGTAGGATGATCGTTCCGGCGGGTTTTTGTATATTTGGGATAGCAGGTTGTAAATAGACAATAAAAGTGTACAAAATTACATATATAATTACAAAAATACTCGACAATATTTTTATAGGGTGATATAATATCTTCGTTGCTTTAATACAATAAAGCTAAAAAGTGCGAAAGAAGTCGGAAAAAATGAAAATAATTGTATGTATGAAACAAGTGCCAGCGGGCACAAAGGTTGATATTGATCCGGAAACAGGGGCGATGAAGCGTCTGTCTGGTGAGACAAGAACGAATCCATATGATTTGTTTGCACTGGAGGCGGCTCTTGAACTTCGTGAAAAACTGGGTGGGACAGTGACTGTCTTGACGATGGGACCGCCGCAGGCTGAGGAAATGATGCGAGATGCATATGCGATGGGAGCGGATGATGCAGTTATTTTGTCAGACCGCAAATTTGCAGGAGCAGATGTGCTGGCAACTTCCTATGCGCTGTCTCAGGGAATACAGGTACTGAAAGATGCGGATCTGATCATCTGTGGAAAGCAGACAACAGATGGAGATACTTCACAGGTTGGTCCTGCCATTGCAGAACACATGGGAATTCCTCATGCTGCCTGGGTAGGAGAAATCGTTGATGCGGATGAAAAGGCAATCCGGGTGAGACAGAATCTGGCAAGTGTGACACAGCTGTCAGAGATTCCTTACCCATGTTTGATCACAGTGGATAAAGATATGTGTGTGCCACGGCTGCCGTCCTATTTGCTTAAATGTGCCTCCGCAGAGCGGCCGGTGCGTGTTATGGGATTTGATGATATGCTGGATCATGATCTCAGCAGATATGGATTGATCGGATCACCGACTGCAGTGGAGAAGATGTTTGTACCGCCGGAGAGTGAAAAACAGGTGTATCTTGAAGGCGATTCCAGTAAGAAAAGTGCAGAGTTATTTGCCATCCTGACTGGCAAGAAGATCATATAGGAGGGGTGGAAGATGGAATTTATAAAGTTTGATGCGGCCAAGTGCAGCTTATGCGGCCGATGCGTAGAAAAATGTCCCTTCGGTGCACTGACGATGGGAGAAAAAGGAATTGAAGTTGGTGAAAACTGCCGTATGTGCGGAATATGTGTTCGCCAATGTCCGGAAAAGGCAATTTGTTTTGAACAGCGTGCCAATGCCTTTGATAAAAGCCAATGGAAGGATTTCCTCGTGTTTGTCGAGCAGGAAAGAGGAGACATCCATCCGGTTGTATATGAACTTATTGGAGAAGCACGAAAGATGGCACCAAAGGTAAACTTTCATGTTAACTGCGTGATCGTAGGTGGGGAAGGAACAGCACAAAATGCGAAAAAGCTCCTCGACTATGGTGTTGATAAAGTATACGTATATGAACATTCTGGATTTGAAGGATTCAGGGCGGATTGCTATACAGATGCAGTGGCAGACTGCATAGCTGCAACGAAACCAAGTTCTGTACTGATCGGAGCAACTGCACTTGGCCGTTCACTGGCTCCAAGACTGTCTACCCGCTTCCATACAGGACTTACTGCTGACTGTACTACTCTGGACATCAAGCCGAATTCGGATATGATCCAGATACGTCCTGCATTTGGCGGAAATATCATGGCACAGATCGCTATCACCAAGTCACGCCCTCAGTTTGCGACAGTGCGATACCGTGTTATGGACAGGGCAGCCCGGGTGGAACATCCGACCGGAGAAATCATAAACTGTCTTGTAACAGATGCGATGGCAAAGTCTAAGATACATATTTTGGAAACCCAGGTGATCGATAAACAAAAAAGCCTTGAGGATGAGGACGTACTGGTAGTAGCTGGACGTGGAGTCCGCAATGAAAAAGATGTAGAAATGTGCCAAAAGCTTGCAGATGCACTGGGAGGACAGCTGGCCTTTACCCGTCCGATGGTGGAAAATGGTTTTGGTGATCAGGCCCATCAGATCGGATTATCCGGTCGTACAGTAAGACCAAAGCTTATTATCACCTGCGGAGTATCGGGAGCTATCCAGTTTACTTCCTGTATGAATGCTTCAGAGTGCATCGTGGCGATCAATAGTGATCCAGAAGCACAGATTTTTAAGGTAGCTCATTACTGTATCGTGGATGATCTGTATCAGATCGTACCGGAACTGACGAAACTTGTTATGAATCGGAAGGAGGATTAAGCCATGCCATATCCATATAAGAAGATGACACAGGCAGACTTCGACTATATCCGAGAGGCAACTGCCAAAGAACGTGTCTGGGTGGGAGAAGAGATCGCCCACGAATATTACAAAGATGAGATGCCGGAATATGGAGTATTTCCACCGGAATTGTATGTGGAGGTACTGAATAAAGAAGAAATCTCTGCCATCATGAGTTATGCATATAAGGAAAATATCCCAGTTGTCTGCAGAGGTGCTGGAACAGGTCTGGCAGGTGGTGCTACCTGTAAGTATGGCGGGATCATGCTGTCCATCATGAGAATGAACCATATATTCCCGATCGACCATAAAAATCAGACGATAACTACGGAACCGGGTGCGTTGCTGATAGATATCCAGGCAGCAGCAGCGGCAGAAGGATTATTCTACCCGCCGGATCCGGGAGAAAAGACGGCTTCCATCGGAGGAAATGTTATCACCAATGCAGGGGGCATGAAGGCCGTAAGGTATGGACTTACCAGAGATTTTGTCCGCTGTATCGAAGCGGTGATGCCGGATGGTTCTATCATGAATTTTTCTTCTAATGTAGTAAAGAACACCACAGGTTATGATATTAAAGATCTGGTCATAGGATCGGAAGGAACCTTGTGTATACTGACTCAGGTGACTTTGAAGCTTTTGCCGGCACCGACTTGTACCTGTACATTGGTCATGCCATTTAGAAGTCTGGAAGAATGTGCAGATATGGTTCCGAAGGTGCTTGACCTTCCTTTTGTACCAACCGCTATCGAGTTTCTTGAGCGAGAGCTTATTGATATCGTCGAGAGAAATCTGAACAAGCAATTCCCGGTAAAACAGGGAGAGGCTGTATTGATCGTTATGTATGACGCTTCAAGTAAACAGGAGCTTGACAGTGCTGTGGAGACAGCAGCAAAAGCGGCTCTTGCAAATGGTGCATTGGACTGCTGTATCGCCGGAACACCGGAGAGGGCAGGGTCTGTGTGGGCAGTGAGAGGCGGAATCCTTGAGGGGATGAAAGCCGATTCTGTAGCACAGGAAGAGTGCGATGTTGTAGTACCAAGGGCACGCATCGCAGAATACGTGAAAAAGGCAAAACAGATTGCTTTGTCACACGGCATCCGCGTAGAGCCATGTGGTCACTGTGGTGACGGAAATATCCATACAGAGATGCTGCGTGGACCGAAGATGAGTGATGAAGAGTGGAAAAGTGCAACCCATGCCAGTCTGGTTGAACTGTATGCACTGTCAAAAGAGTTGGGCGGACAGCTTTCTGGAGAGCACGGTATCGGCAACGGACGTCTTGACTTTTTGGAAGAGTTTGTCGGACCAAGGATGATTGAGCTTTATAAGGGGATCAAACTGGCTTTTGATGATAAACTGATCCTGAATCCAGGCAAGGTTATCGAATATAATAACTAAAATATATCTGCTGAATATTTACACTAAAATCTACTATATAATATAGGGAAATTGAGAGGAAAAGAAAATATGGACAAAAAGAAATCACTGCTGGTGGATAAAAATAAGATGCCGCTGGTCATGGGTATTGCATTTGTTGCATTTACCACGCAGTTCGGGGGAGGATTTGCTTCAGGAGCACAGATCTATCAGTACTTTATCAATTACGGAATCTGGTGTCTGATCCTGCCGCTTGTAACACAGGGGTTATATTCCTTGTTTTTCTGGTATGGCATGCGTTATGCATACAAGCATAAAACTTATGATTACCGCAGTTTTTCTGACAGCCTTTATGGAAAGACCCGCCCGATCATGTCAAACTTGTATGAAATCTGTTATCTGATTATGATCGGAACCGCTTCAGCAGCAGCATTTGCAACAGGCGGATCGACCATTGAAACATTATTTGGTATTCCTTACTGGTTGTGTACCGTGATCATTGCAGTATTTATCTTTGCAGTTGCCCTTTTTGGAACAAATGTAGTTCGAAAATGTGCATCAACATTAAGTGTTTTGATCCTTGTGGGACTTCTCCTTGTGCTGGTTCCGAATATTATCTCGCAGTGGGATGCTATCACAGACACTCTTGGTCGTATGAGCACAGGAGAGATGACAGTATTATCCCAAGAGACTGGAGCATTTGGTCCTGCTATCTGGTCAGCAGTTTTATATTTCTTCTTCCAGCTGGCTTCTGTATCTGTTATGTATCAGCATATGGAGCCGGTAACAGATGAAAAACAGATCAATAAAGCAGCCATCGGAATGTTCCTGTGCAACTTCCTGGCTATGGAATTGTCTATCATTGGTCTTTTGGCAGTTGCTTTTGTAGCAGACCTTGCTACAGCATCTGTACCGATGCTGGTACTTGTACAAAATGGTGTTGCATCCAGTGTTCTTACACCGATCATTTCACTGCTCATCATATTGGGAGCAATCTCTACAGCAGTAAATATGATCTCTGGAATCGTAACCCGCTGTGTAAATGCAATCGAGAGACGTATGGATTCTCCGGAGAAGAGAGAAAGCGGACATCTGGCAAGAAATGCTGTGTTTACTTTGATTTTTACCTTCCTGGCATTTGCAATCGCCCAGTTCGGTCTGATGGCAGTGGTAAAACAGGGATATGCGTATCTGGGATATGCAGCGCTTATCACATTATTCATTCCATTTGTGATACATGCGATTGCAACAAAGGGCAAAGAAATCTAAAGCTACAGGCGAATATCCGGCGGATATGACATTTATAAAAAAAGCTTTCAAACCATAATATAACATTTGGTTTGGAAGTTTTTTTGTGCATCTCTTTTTCTTTTTCTTTAGAATGTCATCTTGTCATTCTTCGTCGTACGTAATAAAATAATAAACAGATGGATAACAGAGGGGATTTCCTAAAGGAGAAACTATATGCGCAAGAAGATTCTGGTCGTTGATGACCAAAAGATAAATCGCAGTATACTGAGCAGACTATTGTCAGATTCCTATGAGGTACTGGAAGCTGAGAATGGTAAAATAGCTCTTGAGATCCTGCGTCAAAACAGCGAGGAAACATCAGCGGTGATTCTTGATCTGATCATGCCTGTGCTGGATGGGTATGGTGTATTAAAAGCTATGAAAGAGGAAGAAAATCTTTCCGGTATTCCGGTTATTGTGGCGACACAGGCGGATAAAGGAGAGATAGAAGAAGAGGCACTGAAACTTGGAGCCCGGGACTTTATCACAAAACCATATAATCCCGGGGTGCTTCGCCGTCGTCTGAAAAATCTGATCGAGTTGTATGAATCAAACATCTGTATTTCCCATATTGAACGGGACAGTTTGACTGGTGTTTATACAAAGGAGGCATTTTGCCGACGTGCCTCAAGAATCATTATGGAGCATAAGGAAAAAGAATACCTGATCGCAGCTACGAATATTAAACATTTTAAACTTGTCAATGATATTTTTGGAAATCAGGAGGGTGATAAGTTCCTCAAATATATCGCCGGTATAGTGGGAAAAGGTACAGAGGAAAGGGGCGGCATCTGCGCCAGAAGCAGCGCTGACCATTTTTTATGTCTGATCCCATGGGATAAAGATGAAAAAATGATCCGGGAATTGGTGGATCGTGTGTCGGAAAGAATCGACGAATACCCGCTAAATATGAAGATTTCAATGATGTATGGAATCTACGAGGTGGAAGACCGGGAAGTTCCTGTGACTATCATGTGTGACCGTGCCCTGCTGGCAGCCCAGAGTATCAAAGGGAGATATGATACAGCGTATGCATTTTATGATGATGCTGTAAGACAGCACCTTCTGACAGAACAGGAGATCACCAATGAGATGAACCGTGCGCTGGAACAGGAACAATTTCAGGTTTATTTTCAGCCAAAGTATGATCTTGTAAGTGAAGCGGTGGCGGGGGCAGAGGCTCTTGTGCGCTGGAACCATCCAAAGCTTGGCTTCATGAATCCGGTGGATTTTGTCCCATTGTTTGAAAAAAATGGGTTTATTACAGCTTTGGATAAGTATGTGTGGGAAAAGACCTGTGAGATGATCGCTAAGTGGATAAAGGAAGACAAGAAAAGCGTGCCTGTATCCGTTAATGTATCAAGAAAAGATATTTACGATGAGAATCTTCCTCAAACACTGCTGAATATCATTAACAAATATGGACTGAAGGCTGAACATCTCCATTTGGAAATCACAGAGACAGCCTACACAGAAAATGCAGATCAGCTGATACGAGTGGTCGGACAATTGAAAAAACTTGGTTTTGTGATCGAAATGGATGATTTTGGAAGCGGGTATTCTTCTTTGAATATGCTTTCGGAACTTCCAATAGATATATTGAAACTGGATATGCGATTTATCCAAAGAGAGACGGCTAAAAATGACAGCAGAGGGATACTGAGTTTTATCATAAGTATGGCAAAATGGATGAATCTTGATGTGGTTGCAGAAGGAGTGGAGACGCAGACGCAGGTAACTCTTCTGCGAAATATAGACTGCGATTATGTGCAGGGATATTTTTATGCGAAGCCGATGACGAAGGATGAGTTCACAAGGCTTGTAAGAAAGGGCAATCTGACGGCAGATACCGATGAGATAGAGCAGGAGATGATCAAAAATGGGATCACGGAGCATGAGAGGATAACAGAAAAAATCATGCTGATCGTGGATGATCTTTCTTTGAACCGGGAACTTCTGGCGGAGTATTTTAAAGGCATTTATACCATTGTGGAAGCTGATAATGGGCTTGCAGCATACAGCTATATTCAGGAACACTTTGACCGGATCGAAATCATCATGCTGGATCTGATCATGCCGAGGATGGATGGATATGAGCTGCTCAAGAAACTGCAGTCCAATAGTCTGTATAGTCCGATACCGGTGATCGTAACCTCCCAGGTGGGAAAGGATGGAGAAGCACAGGCTTTTGAACTGGGGGCAAGTGACTTTTTGTCAAAACCATATAATTATCAGATAGCGAGACATCGTGTACGAAATGTTACTGCCCGTCTGGAGGCTCAGACGCTGAGGCGGGAGAAAGATATGCTCTCAAAAATGCGAAGACTGGCGCTTGAAGCAAAACTTGATCCTTTTACCGGTGTATATAACCGAATGGAGATGGAACGTCAGATCCAGGACTACTTTAATAAAAATCAAGATGCCCATGCTATATTTATAATGTTGGATATAGATAATTTCAAGACGATCAATGATAATTTTGGACATGAGACAGGGGATGCGGCCATCCAGAAGGTAGCGGATATTTTACTCCGAAAGTTCAGAGAGGAGGATATCGTCTGCCGAATGGGCGGAGATGAATTTGCAGTTTTCATAAAGGCGGATTTTGCTGATGAGCATTTGCTGCAGAGACTTAGCTCTTTACATACCCAGCTGCAGTTTACCATAGAGACGCAGGAAGTGACATGCTCGATCGGTGTCTGTGTTGCCCCGCAGCATGGGAAAAATTATCAGGAGATGTATCATAATGCAGATGTGTCACTGCTTACAGCAAAACGTCTGGGGAAAAATCAGGTAAAGATATACGGCGGCACTTCAGAACTTCCGGATCATGTCCTGTATAGGAATATGGACTGGCTGTTGGATGAATCCAGTGATGCAGTCATTATAAGTGATGTAGAGTCTTATGAGATGTACTATCTGAATAACGTGGCATGTCAGATAGCCCAAAAGGAAAAAGAAGAATGTATAGGAATCCCGTGCTACCAGGCAATCTGGAATCGTCAGTCTCCATGCAGTCATTGTATAGATTCAAAGTGCCTGACAAGAGACTATGGTGAAAATGAGATCCATCCGGAGGGGACAGATGCCTCTTATCTGGTGAAGAGTAAAGTGATCGACTGGGGAAACAGGAAAGCACGCATTCAGTATGTTCATGATTACACAGACCGGGCAAAGTTCAGACAAAAGGAGATGGAAATATCAGAAGAAAGATTCTCGAGAGTCAACAGCCTGAAGGATTTGATCGATCATATGCCGGGTGCCCTATGTTTGTATAAATGGGATGGAGAAAATATAGAAATCATTCACTATAGCTCAAGACTTCCGGAACTTTTGGGTGAGGAGACAGAGAACTTTGAGATTTCTACGTGTGACGGTGAGAGTATAGAGGTACATCCGGAAGATCTGCAGAATGTCAGAACAAGTTTCAGAAAACTTCTTTACGAGGAGAAAACGATAGACAGTGTATTTCGGATCCTGATAAAAAAGGAAAACAAATATAAATGGCTGAGATTACAGGCGGATATCAAACCACAGGAAGATGGGAGCCGGATGGTTTATGCGCTGTATACGGATGTGGATTCGAATATTTTCCATATTTCGGATGAGTAAGGATGCATTATCATCGTATTATGATTCGGTAAAATGTGACATAGACATTCCGTGGGGAATCGAGTATAATAACACCTATGCGACATTTTGGACAGCTGTTTGGCCAGTGGCAAACAGCTGTTATTTATAGAAAGGAAGTAGAAGTTACACATGAGATATCATAATATAACAAAGGACGACATGTTAAATGGTGATGGCCTGAGGGTTGTTTTATGGGTGGCAGGATGCTCTCATCACTGCAAAGGATGCCAGAATCCCTCGACTTGGGATCCAAATGGTGGGATTCCCTTTGAAGCGAAGGATGAGGCAGAGATATTTTCCCAACTGGATCATTCTTATATAGAAGGAATTACGTTTAGTGGGGGAGATCCTCTCTACGAAGAAAATAGAGAAGAGATCACCCGACTGGCTAAAGAAATCAAAAAAAGATATCCAGAGAAGACAATCTGGCTTTATACAGGATATCTGTGGGAAGATATCAGACGTTTGGAGATTGTAAAATATCTGGATGTGCTGGTGGATGGCAGATTTAATCTGGAGACAAGAGATGTTAGCCTTAAGTGGAAAGGCAGTCCTAATCAGAGAGTGATCGATGTACCAAAGTCCCTGAACCTGGGGCTGGTAGTATTACACGCATAGGAGGAGATATGAGAAGAATCGCAAAGTTTCATAAAGTGAGCTGGGAACAGTTTTTGAAGGATTGGAAAGATAGTTTTGCAGGACAGACAGAGGAAGACATCAGGAAAATCTACGATACACTTTCTCTTCCCAAAAGAGCAACGCAGGGGAGTGCCGGTTATGATTTTTTTACACCTCTGGATATCATTCTTAAGCCGGGAGAGATGATGAAGGTTCCGACTGGAATAAGAGCCGAGATGGAAAACGACTGGGTGCTCAAACTTTACCCGAGGAGCGGTCTTGGATTTAAGTTCCGCCTTCAGCTAAACAACACCGTGGGGATCATCGATAGTGATTACTTTTACTCAGATAATGAGGGACACATTTTTATAAAGATCACAAATGACAGCAGAGAAGATAAGACTGTGAATGTTAAAGCTGGTGAGGGATTTGCTCAGGGGATTTTTCTTGAATACGGGATCACGGTGGATGATGACGCCACAGAGACGAGAAACGGCGGATTTGGAAGTACCACTAAGCGTTAAAAAATGAAAATCAAATAATGAAATGTAAAATAAAACTGCCAAAGCGGCAGTTTTTTTTATTTTTATTTAACATAAGCCTGCTTTTGGTTTTAACACGGCTCAGATATACTAAGCAATGTCATGAGGCATTAGCTCATACACATTTAAGGAGGAAAAATTATAATGAAAAAAAGATGGTTAGCAGTAGGAAGCGCACTTATGTTATCAGCAACAATGTTAGCAGGCTGTGGAAACGATGCAGGCAGTGATACAACCGCAACAACACCGGAAGCAACTGAAGAGGCAGCAGCAGATGATGCAGCAGCAGATGATGCAGCAGCAGAAGAGACTGAAGGCGGAAGCTTTGAAGGACTCATCAGCCCGGTATCCAGAGAAGAAGGTTCAGGAACAAGAGGAGCTTTCATCGAACTGTTTGGTATCGAGACAAAAGATGATGCTGGAAACAAGATCGACAATACTACAGAAATGGCAGAGATCACAAACAGTACATCTGTTATGCTGACAACTGTTCAGGGAAATGAGTATGCGATCGGTTATGTATCTTTAGGATCACTGAATGATACAGTAAAAGCATTGAACATCGACGGCGCAGAAGCTACAGTTGATAACATCAAAAGTGGTACATATAAAGTATCCCGTCCATTCAATATCGTAACAAAAGAAGGCTTAAGCGATGTAGCGGCTGACTTTGTTAACTATATTATGAGCGAAGAAGGACAGGCAGTAGTTGAAGAGAATGGTTATATCAGCGAAGGAAACCAGGGCGCTTATGAGTCAGCTGGAGTTACAGGAAAAGTTACAGTAGCTGGTTCATCTTCCGTAACACCAGTTATGGAGAAACTGAAAGAAGCTTACGTTGCACTGAATCCAGACGTAGAAGTTGAAGTTCAGCAGAGTGATTCAACAACAGGTGTTACATCTGCAATCGAAGGTATCTGTGATATCGGTATGGCATCCAGAGAACTGAAAGATACAGAAACTTCTGAAGGTGTAACAGGAACAGCTATCGCACTGGATGGTATCGCAGTAATCGTAAACCAGGGTAATCCAATCTCTGATTTATCTACAGAACAGGTATGCTCTATCTTTACTGGTGAAACTCAGGATTGGGCTGACATTCAGTAGTCAAATACGATAAGAAGAGCTGTCTCATTAGTCCAAGCTAAGAAAGTGACTAGGATGACAGCTCTAATTTTATCCTAAATTTGGGAGGAAAGAAATGAAGGAAGCAAAAGAAACGATTATGAAAATCGTATTTCTTCTGGCAGCCTGCGTATCCATTATGGCAGTTATACTGATTTGTATCTTTATGTTTGCAAATGGTATACCTGCGATTGGAAAAATCGGGCCTTTGAATTTTTTGCTGGGAGAACATTGGAAACCAATGGCTAATATCTTTGGTATCCTGCCGATGATCCTTGGAAGTATCTATGTAACAGCGGGAGCTATCATCATCGGAGTGCCAATTAGCTTTTTTGCAGCGGTTTACATGGCGAAATTCTGTAATCCAAAATTATACAAGTTTGTAAAACCGGCAGTGGACCTGATGGCAGGTATTCCTTCTATCGTATATGGTTTCTTTGGTCTGGTTGTGATCGTACCGATCATGCAGAAAATGGTAGGCGGAAGCGGAAAGAGTATGCTGACAGCATCAATCCTGTTAGGGATCATGATCCTTCCGACTGTTATAGGACTTGCAGAAAGCAGTATCCGTGCGGTGCCGGAATCTTATTATGAAGGTGCTCTTGCACTGGGAGCTACTCCTGAGCGAAGTGTATTTACAGCAGTTCTTCCGGGAGCACGTTCCGGTATTCTTGCAGGTGTTGTCCTTGGAATCGGAAGAGCTATTGGTGAAACGATGGCCGTGATCATGGTAGCAGGTAATCAGGCAGTCCTGCCAAAGAGCCTGGTACAGGGAGTCCGTACATTGACATCCAATATCGTTATGGAGATGGGATATGCTACTGATCTTCATAGAGAAGCATTGATCGCGACTGCAGTAGTACTGTTTGTTCTGATTCTGATCATTAACCTGTGTTGTTCCGCACTGCAAAGGAGGAGCGCATAATGAACTCTTTTAAAGCACGTATGGAAGTATATAAGTATCATCCAACATCACTGATCTTAAGAATCTTAATGATCTTAGGTGCATCGATCACAGTTGGTCTGACCGTCTGTCTGGTGGGATATATCTTAATAAAGGGAATCCCGAACCTGACACCAGAGTTATTTGCATGGGAATATAATACAGAAAATGTTTCTATGATGCCGGCTATAATCAATACAGTAATGATGGTAGTCCTGGTTTTACTTTTTGCCGTACCGGTAGGTGTAGGTGCAGCAATTTATCTGGTGGAATATGCAAAAAAAGGAAATAAGCTGGTAAAACTGGTTCGTATTACTGCTGAGACACTTTCTGGTATTCCATCTATCGTATATGGTCTTTTTGGTTATCTGTTTTTTGCAGTAGCACTGGGATGGGGATATTCTTTCATCGGTGGTGTATTTACACTGGCGATCATGATCCTGCCGCTCATCTTAAGAACGACAGAGGAAGCTCTCAAATCAGTTCCGGATTCCTTCCGTGAAGGAAGTTTCGGTCTGGGAGCTGGAAGACTTAGAACTATTTTCCGCATCATCCTTCCATCCGCTATACCTGGTATCCTTTCTGGTATCATCCTTGGTATAGGACGAGTGGTAGGAGAAACAGCGGCACTGATGTATACCGCTGGAACGATTGCTCAGGTGCCACCAAATCTGATGGCTTCAGGAAGAACACTTTCTGTTCATATGTATGCTCTGCTTTCAGAAGGCCTGTACATGAATCAGGCATATGCAGCAGCAGTTATACTTATGGTAGTGGTACTTCTGATCAATGCATGTTCCGGATGGATAGCTAAAAAACTGACAAAGGGGTAAAGTGATGGATAAGTTTACAATAAAAAATTTGGATTTGTATTATGGTGACTTTCAGGCACTGAAAAGCATCACAATGAATATTCCGGAAATGGAAATTACCGCTTTTATCGGTCCTTCCGGATGTGGAAAATCAACACTGTTGAAATCTTTAAACCGTATGAATGATCTGGTGGAAGGATGCAGGATCGTTGGAGATCTTCGTCTTGGAGACGAACAGATCAATGATATTAAAAATGTAAATCTGCTGAGAAAAAGAGTAGGTATGGTATTCCAGAAACCAAATCCATTTCCTATGAGTATCTATGATAATATTGCTTATGGACCAAGAACTCATGGTATCCATAAGAAAAGTGAACTTGATGATATCGTAGAAGATTCACTTAAGAAGGCTGCCATATGGGATGAGACCAAAGACCGTCTGAAAAAGAGCGCTCTTGGTATGTCCAGTGGACAGCAGCAGAGACTTTGTATCGCCAGAGCATTGGCTGTACAGCCTGAGGTTCTCCTGATGGATGAGCCTACGAGTGCGCTGGATCCAATCTCTACAACAAAGATAGAAGATCTGGTATTGGAACTTAAAAAGCAGTATACGATAGTTATCGTTACACATAACATGCAGCAGGCAGCAAGAATCTCAGACAAGACCGCTTTCTTTCTTCTTGGCGAGATGGTTGAGATGGATGATACAGACAAACTGTTCTCAATGCCTACAGATTCCAGAACAGAAGATTATATTACAGGGAGGTTTGGTTGATGGCACGAGAATTATACAACGAACAGCTGCTTAAGCTGAATGGTGAATTGATTGCAATGGGTGATATGTGCGAAAAAGCAATGTCACTGGTTATGAAAGCACTTAGAGAAAATGATGAGGAGATCGCTGATAGTGTTCATGCGATCGAACAGCAGATTGATCAGAAGGAACGCGATATTGAAGCTATGTGTATGCAGCTTCTGCTTCGTCAGCAGCCGGTAGCAGGTGATCTTAGAAATATTTCTACTGCACTCCGTATGATATCAGATATGGAGCGGATCGGAGATCAGACTGCAGATATCGCAGATATCACCAAAGTTCTTTCTAAGTTCAAACTGGAAGTACATCCGATGATCTTTAATATGGGAAAAGCGGTATCTAAGATGGTGGATGACAGTATCAATGCATATGTACGCAAAGAAGAGACACTGGCACGCCAGGTTATCGATGCGGACGATGAAGTGGATGAGATGTTTCTTAAGGTGAAATCTGAGCTGATGGAAGATATCATCAAAAAACAGGATGCAGACGGCAATGAGCTGGATCTTTTGATGATCGCAAAATATATGGAGCGTATCGGGGATCATGCAGTGAACCTTGGGGAGTGGGTCATCTATTTCCTTGAAGGAAAGAAGTTGTAAGAGAACAGGACGCTTCAGGGGCGCCTTAGGGGATGATTTAGGGGACGCCCACCGGAAGTTTTATCTTGCAGGCGGCAGGGAGCAGTAATTTGTCAGGTCTCTCGCTGTGAAAAATTAGGCACGGGAGAAGCCGTTGTCGTTGGGATCGGTCATATTCGGCATGTATGCTGATGCATACACACCTCAGATGACCTTGTGTGGTGCTTTGGAGAGTACCACACACCCAACGGCAGCGGCTTTTCCCGTATCAAGATTTTCAACAGCTCAAGCCCGATGCCAAATTACCTGCTCCCTGCCGCCTGCAAGATAAAACATCCGGCGGGCTGGTTGTGGTGTGGGGGAGGGAAAAGCTGGAATTGTTGGAAACAGAGGTAGAGTTGTTCGGAGAAAATCAGAAGTAAGAGAGAAGCACAATGAGGCATATCTGGGAAAAAATATAAACAGCGCCTCGATTTAAGTGAATATAACAGTGAATACATGAAAAAACAAGTCAGATTAGACATATAAAGGTGTTTTAAAATAAATATGCCACGAATTTACTCGTTATACGCGGCAGAACATATATAAAAATCTCCATATGCCACGGACCATAATTTATAAGATAAAGGCCTATAGGGGGGCACGGGAAGTTTGTTTTATGTTCCAAAAAGTAAACTCCGACCACCAACAAACAGCCAGAGATTTTGGGAGAGGGCGGGGCAAACAATTTGAGAGCGGTTAGGGAATCTTGTAAGATCCATGGCTTAGCAAGCACTTAGCGAAGAGCCCACTGGCGATGAGCTTAGTGCGGCTT
>SAAH01000072.1 GCA_009929525.1 Clostridia bacterium
ACAATACTGTCTTTTCATTTTTTTCAAAAATAGGACAGATTGGTACTTTAGAAGAAGTTATCTCTTTTGAAATTACATTTTGCGGAAACTCAAGATTTTTTCTGTCACTGCCAAAACGCCTTGCCATGATATGTCTTCCCTGCCTCTGCATGAACAGAAAATATCTCCTGTGTTTGAACACGAACAGGGATCACGGCATCCTTCTGGCTCGTCAGTTCATAAGAAATCATTTTTTCATTCCACGTGACATCCACCCTGATCCCGCCTCTGGCCAGCAGTCCTTTGACACTTCCACATTTCCATTCCTTCGGTACTGCCGGAAGAAGCACCAGCTCTCCCGCATGACTTTGCACCAGAATCTCCGCCACACCAGCCACAAAGCCAAAGTTTCCATCTATTTGAAATGGTGGATGAGCACAAAGTAAGTTGGGATATACGCCGCCGCCCTGCATCGCCATATTTTCTCCCGGCTCTGTCATATGGAGCAGCCGTTTGATCAGCCTGTTCACATGTTCGCCATCTTCCATTCTTGCCCACATCAAGGTTTTCCAGGCAAGACTCCATCCAGTCCCTTCGTCACCTCTCCGAAGGAGACTGATCCTCGCCGCCTCGTACAGCTTCTTTGTATGTCGATTGATCCCGCAGCCCGGATGGAGTTCGTATAGGTGCGACAGATGACGATGATGAACGTCTTCCTCCGCAAACTCTTCATTCCATTCAAGGATCTGTCCCTGACTTCCCACTGCCGTTGGAACCAGCTGTCCCAGAAGTCTTCCTGTTTCTTCCCAAAGCTCATCCATTTGACCCAAAGTTTCGCCTGCCTGAAGATAATCCCGAAAAAGATTTCTTATGATCCCCATGGTATTTTCCGTATACAAGGCAAGTGATACCGCTTCTCCTTCCCACAAAAAAAGATTTTCCGGAGAAGTTGCCGGGCACACTGCATAGCCTTTTGGTGTTTTTGTTAATAACTGCCGGCAAAATATCACATTTTCCCGCAGGATCGGCATGATTTCTTCCAGATATTTCCCATCCTCACCAAACAGATAAGCATCAAATAAGTTCCGGCACATCCACGCCGCTCCAAACGGCCAGAATGCCCAACTCGCCTTACCCGCTGCCAAAGATGCCTTTCTCCAGATATCCGCATTGTGAAAAACAGCTGATCCTTCACAGTCAAAAAATGCTTTTGCTGCAAGCCTGCCATTCGTAAGCAATTCCCGGTTCATCCTCACCAGCGGTTCTATCATTTCCGGAAGATTACATGGACCCACTGGCCAATAATTCATCTGTGTATTGATATTGACTGTATAGTCGCAAAACCACGGCGGGATTTTCTCCCTGTTCCAGATACCCTGCAGATTTGCTGCCTGTGTCCCCGGTCGCGAAGATGAGATCAAAAGATAACGCCCATAATCAAATAGGAGCGTGATCAGGCTTTGATCTGAGGCCTCCTTCTCAAACAGCCTCAACCGCTCTCTCATATCCATACTCTCTTTTCCGCTCTCAGGAAGTGTGAACTTTACCCTGTCAAAATAATGATGATATTCCTCCCTATGTTCTTCCAGTAATTCATCGAAAGACATTGGTGTGGTCCTGTCTGATCTCATATCCGCAAAAAGCGCTGCTTCATGATCAGCCCCCTCTAAAAAAGGATGCTTGTCATAACCATTAAAACTGGATCTGACCGCAAGCGACAAGGTCAGCTCCCTGATCCCAGTGCATCGGACACCACTTTCATCCGCCTCTGTGGTACCGCCCTGGACCTTTAGTTGTCCTCTTCCCTCATATATCATCCCCTTTTCTCTTGGGTCATCTGAGAAACTCAAGTCCGCTTCGTCATGGCTGCCGCCCGCTGTATACCCACTTCTTCCCGGGCATTGACCTTTCAGCACGAATCCATTTTCCATATAAGTTTTATCCGTCAAGAATCCACCCTCGCCGGATATCTTCACCGAAAATGCTTCCTCCGCGCAGATCTGATATATGATTTTTTGTGCCGGCCAGCTTGCAAAACATCTGCAAATATATTTTTTCCCGTGGTTTTTATAAGAAATCGTAACCAATGCATCGTCGAGCTCCAGCTCTCTCCGATAATCACTGATCTGTCTTGTTCCTTCATATTCTATATTCAGATTACCAAACAGAACATACATCTGCACATCCTCGGCCGCCTGCATCTTCTCTTCCAGATATCTGGTCGCCTCTTTATACCTTCCCTGCTCCGTCAACTTTCTCGCCCGCTTCAGATCCTCAGGGGAAAATCCTTTCTGTTCACTATTCGGATATCCCGACCAAAGAGTATCCTCGTTGATCTGTAACGTTTCCTTGTCCGTTCCGCCATACACCATTGCCCCCAGCCGGCCATTTCCCACTGGAAATCCCTCCTCCCAGAAGGAAGCCGGGCTGTGGAATATTATTTTTGCCATTCTTTATCCCCTTTTTTCAAAGATTTTATGACCTTTCAGTCGTTTTATAGTTATATGGTTCCACAAAATATCCATACGTTATCTTCTTTTCACTCAACCGATACTGCGGCAACAGTTCGGGACCGCAGCTCGCCGAGCCTATCCCGCTCACCTTATAATCAATTCTCAGGTTTGTATTACTCTTCTCCAGTTCATGACTGTGACTCTTTTGTGTCAGCTCTTCCTTTGTAAAATGAGATGTCTGAAACTCCATTTTCTGATCCGCCTGAAACAAAAGCCCCGTCCCCGTGTTCCGATTCCATATATGAATCTCTTTTACCCACACATGATTCCCATGCTCCTGCGGCTTCACATAAGCAACATATTCATCTGTAACACTAGACTCATACCAATCCACCCTCGCATGATGATGCATATCCACATAATTTTCACCCGGTCCCATCCCATAATACTCAAGCATCTCCACCGCATCCTCAATCACATATTCAAATCCAAATCTCGGCAGCCAAACCGTCTCTTCATTAACATCCGCCTCTGTCTCCACATGAAGTTCCCCTGAACTTTTAATAGTATACACCACTTGATAATAAAGGAAAGGAACCCTTGCCACTCCCGCCAGACTACCCTTTGTAACAACAACGATCTCATCCCCTTCCTTTGACCATGAAAAACTATAGCATTTACTAAACTGACGGTTCATATTCCACCCCATCATATTATCCTCATACAGCCCCCACTGATTTCTTATGCGGCGATCATTATCTGTCGGAGCTCTCCATACAGATAATTGTGCTTCCCTGATAAGGATATTCTTACCGTCTTTCCATATACCAGTCAGCGTACCCCTGATCCGGTGGAAAGTATACCCATTCCCAGCTTCATCCATAACTTTTAATACAGTATCATTCTCTGACACTGCCCACACATTCTTCTTTGAAGGGGCTTTTTTTCGTATACTTTCTTCCTTTTCAGGCACAGTCACTGATTCCAACGGAAGCTGGACAAAAGCAGTCTCATAGCCCACCTTTGCCCATGCGCATTCTTCCTGACGCGTCAGCCGAAAAGTAATATAAGCACCCAGTTCACATTTTTCCGGAAGAACCGCCGGGCATCTCCATTTCACTGACTGCTGAGCACCCGGAAGTTCATGTTCTCCAAGCACTCCCTGATCCGTAACCTTACCGTCGATTTCCACTGTCCAGGTCAGTTCATGATCAGAAAACTCCTTAAAATCAAATCGATTGGTGATCCAAAATTCTCCATCCGTTTTGGATAATTCCACCCTCAGTGGCTGATAAGCAGCCTTCGCCTCCAGTGCTCCTGCTTTTACCTCACGCTTGGCCGACACCAGTCCATCCACACAAAAATTACCATCATCCGTCTTTTCTCCAAAATCTCCGCCATAATAATAATTTCCATTTTTCCAGACCGCATGATCTGCCCACTCCCAGATACATCCTCCTATAAATCGCGGACTTTTATCAAATTCTCTCTGATAATCAAAAAGATCCCCCGGGCCATTTCCCATAGCATGAGAATATTCACATAGAAAATACGGCCTTTTATCTTCACTTTTAAGTTCCTCATCCATCTCTTCGATCGACGTATACATATAACTGATCACATCAAGGCAGGCTGGATTGCCCACCATATTTCCCCGTTCATAATGGACCAGACGGCTCGCATCACGTTCCTTCACCCACTGACACATCTTATCAAAATGAGCCCCATAGCCAGATTCATTTCCCATAGACCACATGATCACACTGAAAAAATTCTTATCCCGTTCCACCATTCGTCTCGCCCGCTCGAGCAGTGCTTCCTCCCAGTCCGGATGATCCGTAGGCCAGGTCTTGTCATAAGCCTTATACCCCCACCCTGTATCTTTCGACACAAATCCATGGGCCTCCACATCCGCTTCATCGATCACATAAAATCCGATTTCATCACACAGCATTAAAAATTCCGGAGAAGGCGGATAATGTGAGGTTCGAATCGTATTGATATTCAGTCTTTTCATGAGGTAAAGATCTTTTTTGATATCCTCTTCATCCATAACATGACCTTTGATCGGATGTGTGTCATGGTGATTCACACCTTTTAACTTCACCGGAACATCATTGATCAAAAGTTCACCTTTTTTCGATACTTTGATCGTCCGAAATCCTACAGAAAATGGTATATATTCTTCACCGCCACCGATAACAAGGGTATACAGATAAGGATCCTCCGCACTCCACAAAATCGCGTCATCCACTGGAAACTCCACTTTGACCTCCATGATCATGTCATTACTCCGTGATTGCATCTCATCCAGATTGTCACCCTCCGGCACAGCCTGTTCTTTGAGCAGTATCTGTTCCCCTATCAGCTTCTGTTTGCCATCATAAAGCCATGCTTTGACTTCCCCGTTCTTTCTGCCGCAAAATGTCAGTTCTGCGTTTAAACAGGAGGTATCTGTGTGGATCATGATATCTCTCATGTGGAATTTATTTCTTCTCAACAGGTACACATCTCTGAAAATTCCTGAAAGTCTTAGAAAATCCTGATCCTCCAGATAACTTCCGTCACACCATTTTAAGACTTTGACCAGGATTTCATTTTTTCCTTCTTTCAGCCACGGGGTGATCATAAACTCCGAGGGCATATGGCTCCCCTGGCTGTAACCCACTTCTGTTCCATTAACATAGAGATAAAAAGCGGAATTTACCCCTTCAAAAACCAGATGATCCTCTTTCTCTTTCTTCAAAGAAAGTTCCACAAAGGTGCGGTATACACCGCAGGGATTTTCATCTGGCACATAAGGCATATCCACCGGATGAGGATAATTCACATTGGTATAGCATGGATTTTCATATCCCTGCATCTGCCAGTTGGACGGCACCGGGATCTTGTCCCACTCATCGATCATCTCCGGTACATCATAATATGCCGGATAATATTTAAAATCCCATTCTCCATTCAATATCTTACAGCAGCCAGAGTACTCTTTTTTTCCTTCCAGTGCTTTTTCAAAGCTGTCATAGGGAATATACCATGCCCGCTCCTGCTCTCTCCCTTTACTGAGATATCGTGGATCCTGCCAGTCTCTACTGTCCATTTTGTTTTTTCCGCCTTTCTTCTCTTTTGTTTCAATTGATCATCAGCAGAAAATACGCCCTTCGAAAGTCTCCATTCTTTTGACTTCCAAAGAGCAATATTTTTGCTGCTATTTTATATTTTTTCTGTTCATCCATGCTCCATTGGTAAAATCCGGGATAACTACCGGCTGTCCGCCCATAGCTATGGATTCCTCTGCCAGCACAGAGATACACATCCAGGAAGCCATATCATATACATCGATTGCTGCATCTGTCTTATTCTTTACACAGTCGATAAAATCGCAGAACACCAGCCAGTCCATACCGCCATGGCCTTCTTTGATCCCTTCTTCCTGGTATTTCTTCCATACAGGATGCTCGTATTTTTCTCTGTACTCTTCCACATTTCCCCAATGCTTTTTCCATTCAAAATGATCTTCCACATGGGCTTCGTCTTCAAGGAACAGAGACTGATTCTCTTCACAATACATTCCCTTTGTCCCCTGCACCGTAAATCCCCGGGAATAATACCGCGGCAAAGTTGTATCCAGTGTCAGCAATATCGTTTCCCCACCGGCACAGGTGATCATGGTATTCACCACATCTCCCTGACGAAAATCCACCTCAAGCAACTGTTTATCATCCGCTTTCTTCTCTTTGACAAAAGCAGAAAGTCCTTCCGCCCTTGAGGCTGCAGAGCTCAGGATCATCATGCGATTTCCCCTGTTAATGTTCAGGATACGGGCAATCGGTCCCAATTCATGGGTCGGGTAATTCTCTGTATTTCTATGGATGTAATTACTAAGGCGATAATGACGGTTTTCATTTCCGAAGGCAATCTCATCACGAAGGTCATGTTTGTATCCACCCTCGCAGTGAACGATCGTCCCCATCACGCCCTGGCGTACCATGTTCTCCACCATCATTTCGTCTCTTCCATAGATACAGTTTTCAAGCATCATCACAGGGACTTTCGTCTTCTCATAAGCTTCCACAAGTTTCCAGCATTCTCTTATGGAATAGGCTCCACCCACTTCACAACCCACATATTTTCCGGCTTCCATCGCCGCAATGCACAGATCAATATGGTGTTCCCAGGAAGTACATATGATCACACCATCGATATCTTCTCTTTTCAGTATTTCCTTATAATCTGTTGTCATCTCCGGTCTTTTTCGCCCGCTCTTTTCTATAAGATCCGCTGCTTTTACGCAGCGGTCCTCATAGATATCACACACAATAGGAAAATCCACCTCTTTATGATGCAGGAATACAAGTTCCAGAAGTCCCTGGCCCCGTCCCCCTGTACCAATCAACCCGATATTGATTCTTTTGTCCATAATATCCCTCTGATATCCTTATTCTTTTACCGAGCCAACCAATACACCCTTTACAAAATACTTTTGCAGGAATGGGTATACCGCAAGGATCGGAACTGTTGTTACGATAATAGTTGCGTATTTGATAACTTCCTTCAGCAGGGCAGAGTCGGCGTTGACCCCCACACTACTGGCCAGAAGTGCATCCATATCTTCCTGTTTTACCAGTAGTTCCCTGAGGAACATCTGGAGAGGATACAGATCTCTTCTTTTCTGCAGATATACCAATGCGTTGTACCATTCGCCCCATTTTCCAACGGCATAAAACAATATGATCGTAGCGATCGCCGCCTTGGAAAGTGGTATCGTGATCTTCAGCAGCATGGTCAGATGGTTTGCTCCATCAAGAGCCGCCGACTCATACAAGCTTTCCGGCACAGCCTCAAAAGAGGTCCTCAAAACGATCAGATTATATACACTGAGCATTCCGGGTACGATCATCGCCCATATGGTATTGGTAAGACCCAACTTTTGCACGACCAGGAATGTAGGTACCATTCCACCGCCAAAGAACATGGTGAAAATGATAAACAGCATGATCGGTTTTTTCAGCATAAGTCCTTTTTTGGAAAGCGGGTAGGCACCAAGTATCGTTAACGCCATACTGGCTGCCGTACCAACTACCACATAAAATATCGTATTTCGAAAGCCAAGCCAGATATTGCCGGACTGGAGCACCGCCGCATAACCCCTCAATGAAAATCCCGCCGGTTTCAGCAACAGTCCCGTTGCTTTTCCCAGCTCCACCGGATCACTCAATGAGGCAAATAAAACATACAGCAATGGATAGAGGGTTATGAGCATCAGGCCAAACATAAATACTGTATTGATGACCAGAAATGTTTTTTCACCTCTTCCTATGATCATTCCACTTCTTTTATTTACTTTCTTCATTATTTTTGTTACCGCCTTTCCTATGTATGTTACCAGAGACCTGATCCGTTGATCTTACGGCTGAAACGATTGGCCGCGGTAAGCAGGAACAGATTGATAACGGAGTTAAACAGGCCAACCGCAGTAGAATAGCTGTAGTTCATATCCTCAAAACCTTTTCGATAGACAAAGGTTGAGATGATATCTGATGTCTCATAGGTAACCGGTGACTGGAGCAGGAATGCCTTCTCCCACCCGATGTTCATAAGTCCTCCAACCGCCATGATAAACATGATAACGATGGTCGGCAGCATTCCCGGCAGTGTTACATTCAGTATCTGGCGGAACTTGTTGGCTCCATCGATACGGGCTGCTTCATACATCTCCGGGTTGATCCCAACGATGGCTGCCAGATATATGATGGACCCCCAGCCAAATCCCTGCCATATCTCCGAGACGATATAGATTCCCCGGAAAGCACCTGGATCAGCGATCAAACTTCCGCTGTGCCCCGAAATCGAATTGACGATATTCGTGATAAATCCATCACTATTGGTAAATACCAGGATCAAACTGGCGATGATAACTGTCGTAATAAAATGCGGCAGATATGTGATCGTCTGTATCACCTTTTTAAAATGGACATTTCGAACTTCATTCAGTAAAAGTGCAAACAAAATCGGTGCACTAAAGCCAAATAACAGGTTCAAACCACTCAGGACTAATGTATTTCGAAGGGTTCTCCCGAAGAATACCGACCCTATAAAGTCTTTGAAATATTTTAACCCTACCCAGGAACTTTCCAATATACCAAGTCGCGGTTTAAAATCCTTGAATGCAATGATCACGCCATACATCGGCATATAACAAAAAACAATGAGATACGCAAGAACCGGGATCAGCATAAGGTAAAGCATCCAGTTCTTCTTAAAGTCCAGCCGAAGCCGGGTCATAAATGAATTTCTTTGGGTTTTCATGGTGTCAGCACCCTCCCCTCAATTTATCTGGACTCGTAGCGATCCATAGCAGACTGCTCCACTGCGATCAACTCTTCAATGTGCATGTTCTTTAGATTTTCCTGGAATTCTCCAAACTTATCAAGAGATTCTTTACCCATGATAAACTTAAGCACCATTTCTTCCACGTAAGTTTTGATATCACTGCTGTATGAACTTTGTACTGCTGATTCATCCGTATTGTACAGAACAAAGTTTGATATCACCTGATCACTTCCCTGTTCTTTCCACAACTGCAGCGCCTCATCCTGACATCCTTTGTTATATTTTTTTGTCAGGATATAATTCAGATCTGTATCCTCATAAGTATGCCACTGAGTCGGGTAAGACCCAAGAAGCTCTTCCTTTGGTGAATCACTGTCCATCGGGATCATGATATTGTCCCCATCCACCACATTGTATCCGATTCCTTCCATACCATACTGCATCATCGTATTGATATCATCCAAGTACAATGCATCCAGGAGTGCAACACAAGCTTCCGGATTTTTTGCATCGGCAGTAATATATTTGTAATCGCCTAATGTCCTGCTGCTCGATCTCAGACCAGGAAGTTTGTCCCCTTCAGCCAGCACTGGAACCGGTGCAGCTTCCATAGCTTTCGTTTCATCCACAGATTCTGTTGTCACATAATAAGTTGAACCATAGGTATACAAATGAGCCAATACCGCACCAACCTTGTCAGAAGATGCCTGGGACATGATATTCTCTCCCGTCTGGGTGGAGAAATCAGGATTGATATATCCAGCTTCATACCATTTGTTCAGGGTCGTCAGATATTCTTTATACTCATCTTCATAAGGTCCATAGGATACCATTCCGTCTTCCTTGATGTAATAATCCCCTGCACTTACCCCATATGCAGACGAAAAGATATTTTTGTCCAGAAGTAATCCCAGTGATCCATCACCGTTTAGTGCCAACGGATACTCTACCCCATTTGTCTTCATAGCTTCCATCATATTTGTCCAGTCATCAATCGTCTTCGGAAGTTACATGCCGGTCTCTTCCAGAAAATCCTTCCTGATCAATGGTCCTTCAAATGACAAATCTGCCTCTTCACTTCCGCACACCTTCGCACCCAGCCTGACGATTCTTCCTTCATCATCCGTCACAGCTTTTTTCATATATTCATCGCCATTGATGATATTATAAAAATTCGGTGTATTTTCTTCATTAATATACTCGGTATAATCATAAAGGATCCCATCAGCGTAAGCCATTTCGATCCCACCTGGATAAAACAGATCGATTCCTCCACAGTAGATCATATCCGGAAGTTCAGAATCTGCCATCATGATAGTAAAATTATCCTGCTCCTGTCCAACTGGCGGATGGATAAAATCAAGATTACAGTTAAACTTTTCTTCCAGTTCCTTGATTGCCTGATAATCCTCCAGATTACTGGTAGCCTGTGCATTCGCTGTCGTCATAGAAAACCAGATGGTAAATGTTTCGCCCTGAAGATCCGGATACCCCTGATCATTACGCGTGTAATTTATCATCTTCGTCCCTTCACCGCCCTCATCGCTTCCACTTTCCGCCATTGATCCCTTCGAATCCTCCGACCCATTCCCCTTTGAACCCTCAGCACCACTACCACAACCAGCCAACGTCCCCGCTGCCATAGCCAATGCCAACATACAACTTACAACTTGTCTTCTTCTCATGCCTTTTCCTCTCTTTCCGTTCCAATCCATAACCTTGCGATAAAAGCGATAAAATCTCATTTCCTACATCTCACCTTACATCCCCTTTACCGCAAACCATAGAGCCAGCCCACCGCAGCAAACCGCTCTCCTCGAGTGATGTGCCCATTATAACTTGAGAGATACTTTTCGTATATAACCAGTTTTTGCCATTATTTTTAGACAAAAATCATTTTTTGTTACATTTATCAGTTATTTCGCTTGCTCATTTTTTGACATCCCTAATATCCTATGCAAGATTTTTGCCATCCACCCCGCCATTAAGTCTCACCCAGAAAGCCCTACCACTCCCCCAGCCAAAACACAGCCTTCCAGTGTCGGGAGTCCAGCAGCGCAGACAGGGTATGAATGGATATTGGGGATGAGCTGATGAAAATCTTAGGGCGGGAAAGGCAGTTTCTGTGGGGTGATGTGTGCTCACCAAAGCACACATCACCCCACAGAAACTGCCTTTCCCACCCTTAGATTTTCACAGCGAAATCCCCTTCCATTCATACCCTGTCTGCACTGCTGGACTCCCGGCACTGGAAGGCGTCCCCTTTTGCACCCCTATACATGCATCTCCCGATACTGCCCCGGCGTAACCCCCTCCACCTTCTTAAACACCCGAATAAACGTAGATACATTATAAAATCCCGTTGTCAAAGCAACTTCCTTCACTCTCAGATCCTTCTGCTCCTTCAACATCTCCTTCGCCATGGTGATACGGCACTGGTGGATATACTCTAAAACCCCAATCCCCATCTTCATTTTGAAGAAACGTGACAGATGCGAAGGTGTAATAGACAATCTCTGAGCGATCACAGCCACAGAAAGATTCACATCCGAAAGCTCATTCTTGATGATCTCCGTAATACTTTCGATAGAACAATCATTTCTAATCTCCAAAAGTTCACTGCTAAGTTCCTCTTCCCACCGTGCGTTAACATCCTCATAACTTTGATACAGTTTTGCAATGGAATCAAATCCCTCTCCGAGATAAGTTTCACACAGCAGTCCCTCCATCTCTTCCAGATTTTTTTTCATTTTTTCACTTTGTATCATAAGAAGATGTCTGAACTGCTCCTCACTATAGCCATTTCCATTCAGGACACAGTAATATTTTCCATTATGTTTTAATACCAGCGATCTTCCCAACTGCGGAAAGCATTCTTTTATATACGCATAAAGAATATCCTTTCTCCACGTTCTTTCTCCTGCTTCCGTACCCGCACCATTTCCATATCGTTCCACCGTCTCCGCCGTTTCAAACACACACAAAAGCACCAGAAAATAATTCCCTGTAAATCCCCATTCCATTAACTTTTCCGGGCTGAAGCTGGTTTCATTTTCCTGGAACAGTGCTTTGGAAATATTAAATCCGATCACATCTTCCTCATATTCTTTTACCTTTCTCCCCAGCGCGTCTCTTGTATGAACTGATTTTTTAACATAATCCTCCAGCTCCACATAATCCTTTATCGCCAATCCCGTTTCAATCTCATTGATATTATTAAAGAGATACCATATCGGCCTGTAATTCTTATGCGCAACTACAAAAGACAACAGCAAAAGCAATATCCCACATACCACCGACACTATGACACCTATCACTTTAACAAAAATAACTGCTTCATGCTTCATCTCACGCGGAGAAGCATAAAAAAGAGTCACACCTGTTTTCTGAGAAGTTTTTGACATAAAATTATATGTCACACCTTCAACTTCTCCCTCAAATTCCGCTGACCCTACATTCTCACCCAGAAGTTCCCGAAATCCTTCCTGCTCATCCTGACACGTACTTCCCAATATCCCGGATTCCGTATACAAAAAAGCCTGTTCACCCTTGCCCGCACACAGACCTTGAAGAATTTTATCCAGATAATCATTATTCAATTGTATAACAACCTGTGCCGAAAAGGGCTCACTTCCGCTCCCCATGCTGCTCGACAAAGTACTTTTATTTTCCTGATCGCGCCCCAGAATTATCTGGAACTTCCCTCTCCAACCATTACTAAGTCCATTTTTCCATTCACTATAACTATTCTTGTAATAATTCATGTGATAATCATAGCTGTCCATCCCTACTCTGGTAGAGATCACGTAATCGAACTGCTGAAAATAAATATAAAGTTCTTCTATATTATCATGTCCGGAAAGGATCTTCCCCAGCTGCTCCAGTACTTCCCGCTCTTCCCAATAATCCCTTTCCTTTTTCTTAACATAATTTAAAATAGTATCATCCTTTTTCACCTGATAAATCACCTGATAAGATTCTGCGAAGTTCTGCTGCACTTCTCCCAAAACCCTGTCTATGATCTGTTCTTCAAAATTATCCACCGTCTGCTCTATCATATAAAGCGAGGACAGTTCTACAATAATGATTACAATGATAGGTATCGGGATGATCAAAATAACAGACCGCAAAATGGACATAAAAATCTTCGAATTATGATATGCCTTTCTGTTGAGTCTTTTTTTATCCATTTTGTCTCCTTATCTTGGAATATTTCATCTGATATAGTCATTTTAACATTTAATCGCTATTTATTCTATAAACATTTTATGATATTCGTTATTTGTATAGACAATTTTAGTCAATCTTTGTGTATTTTTCATTCATCTTTTCTTATAACAAAAAAAGATAGAACCCTTGTATATAACCAATGGGTTCTGTCTTAATTATTTTCTATTTCCATGCTGCTCATTTTAGCGATGCGCATTCTACGCCTTCGTACTTCCCATTAACTGAATCCTGATCGTATCCACATCCACCTCTGGGTTTTCCCGTATCAACTCACATATCCGCTCTACCAGTTCTACTGACATTGTACCAAATAGTATGCAAATATGAAACTCTAATGACAAAGGTTTTGTTAATTATTCTTGGAAAATCTGGCGATCTGCCTTTGAAAAATTCTGATGTAACGGTTGCCACATAAAATGCTGCAAATGAATACCATTACATGTATTTTGTAAATGAAATATGTCAAAATCAAAACCACAATTCAATACATCTATTTTTAATTCACTATTTTTATTTTTTCTTTATGATTGCCTCTAATAAGCCCACCAAGTTCGGATATTGAAAATACTGCCTACATTTTCATATCTAATATAAAAAAGTACAAAACCTCTTTTTCACCAATTGAACAATCCTGTATCAGTTGGTGAAAAAGAGGTTTCATACTTTATATTTCAAACATATTTAAAACTCAGCGTCATGCATCCATACATATCTCTCATCTTCGCAGCGGTCTGTCTGCAGCCATGGATTTCCTTCCAGATGACGGATCATCCAGCATGTATACATCTGGAATCCAGGAGCAACTGCCTGAGGATGAAGTTCTCCGCCAGGGATAGCAGAAAAGCTTCCGTCTGTGCTCTTGAATACCTGGTCGCCTACAAAACTTGCACCAAATCCTTCCGGACGATCGAATTTGAAATAATATGTCTCTGGCTGTGGATGTCTGTGAGGCAGATATCCTGACCAGTTTCCTCTGTCATTCATAACCTCACCAAGAACCATGTTTGACCATGGAGCGATGTCGTGATCGAAGATCGTATTTACTCTTCTCTTTGCTACATTTCCAAATTTACCTACACAGTAATATCCCCATGGAGCATCTTCCGGTGCATATAACTTGGTCGGGAAATCATTGGTGTTCTTCGTTGACTGAACAAGGATTTCTGAATCAGCTTTTGCTTCTACAGACACTTTGGCTTTTGTACACATATGAACAGCCCAAGGTCCTTCTGTAAATACATCTACTCTTGTTACTTCTTTTTCCTGTCCGTCAAACTTATATACGATATCTCCGGAGAGAAGAAGAACTGCTGTCTCCTCGCCCTCTTTCTGAAAATCTTTTACATCTCCAGCTTTCATCCGATATACACGGATGTCCATCAACATATCTTTGTATTCATTATCATATGTGGTGAGGATCTGCTCGCCATTTGCATCAAATTCCGGATAGCCAAATACTTTTGCCATTATTATTTTCCTCCATCTTTATCATAGTTTTAAATGATTGAATCGGATACAGCCGGGGACATCAGCCCCGGCTACTATCTTCTTAGTATTTTCTAGCGATGTCACGGCCGGCTTTTACGCCATCCCATGCTTCTCTAACGCTTTCTTTCTTGGAAACATCTGCCAATCCTACATTCCACCATGACTCATAACCATCTGTCATAGTTTTCGGGATGACTTTCAGATCAAAGAGACAAGCAACATCCTGTTTCTTAGCATCTTCGAGAGCTGCTTCAAGCTCTCCGATCGTCTTACATGTGTAGCTTTTCAGTCCGTATCCTTCACCGATCTTAGCATAGTCAACCGGGATCAGATCTCCAGTAGGTTTCTTTCCATCTGTATAACGGAACTCTGTTGCGATACTTCCGATACCATGATTCATCTCCAGGTTGTTGATACATCCAAATCCACAGTTATCGAAGATCAGGATATTTACTTTTCTTCTTTCCTGCATGATCGTCATGATCTCACTATGAAGCATCTGGAAACTGGAATCACCAACTACACAGTATACTTCATTATCAGGCTCTGCCATCTTAACACCAAGTGTTGCAGCAACCTCATATCCCATACAGGAATATCCGTACTCTGCATGATATCCGCCGCGTTTATCTGTTCTCCACATACGCTGCATACAGCTTGGAAGAGATCCACCGGCTGTGATGATCGTAGCATCTTTGTCGATTGTACGGTTGATAGCAGCCAGTGCTGCTGTCTGTGTGATCTTACCGTCTGTAAGTTTAACAAACTCTGGAACTGTTCTTGGATCTCTTGCTTTGATGATAGGCTCAAAATCATCACCTGTATATTCGATGCTGCCAAGACGCTCCATCTCTTTATCCCAGATCTTCTTAGCTTCTTCAATCTCACCTGCATATGCAGATACATAATTCTTGGCTCTCAGTTTTTCAGCCAAAGCTTCAACTGTCACTTTTGCATCGCCAACTGCTTTTGTTGCATCCATTTTGTATGCATGGTAGCGGCAGTTATTGATCGTAACGAATTTTACATTTTCATTTTTATATAACCATTTGGAACTGGTTGTAAAGTCAGACATTCTGGATCCGACAGCGATAACTACATCTGCATCACGTGCGATCACGTTGGAAGCATATGTTCCTGTAACACCGATACCGCCAAGGCAATATGGATGGCTTGTTTTACAAGCACTCTTTCCTGCCTGTGTCTCACCAAATGGGATATGGAATTCTTCACAGAATTTTTCTACTGTTTCGCCAGCTTCTGAGTAACGAACACCGCCGCCTACGATAACCAATGGTTTCTTAGCATCTGCGATGATCTCGGCGATATCCTCAAGTTCTTCTTCTACTGCTACAGGTCTTGTGATGCGGTGTACTCTCTTCTGAAAGAAATATTCCGGGAAGTCATAAGACTCACCCTCAACATCCTGAGGAAGTGCGATACAGCATGCACCTGTCTCTGATGGATCTGTCAGAACACGCATAGCGCTGATCAATGCTGTCATCAACTGCTCTGGACGTGTAACACGATCCCAATATTTGCAGACTGGCTTAAATGCATCATTTGTTGATACTGCTAAGCTTGCGCTTACTTCCAGCTGCTGCAGGACCGGGTCAGGCTGACGGGATGCAAATGTATCTGCCGGAAATACGAGAAGCGGAATATTATTAACAGTTGCTGTAGCACAGGCTGTTACCATATTAGCAGCTCCAGGTCCTACAGAAGACGCACAAGGAATAATGCTCTTTCTGCCATTCTGCTTTGCATATGCGATAGCAACATGGCACATACCCTGCTCATTTCTTCCCTGCATTACACGAAGATCTCCTGGATCTGAATCCAGAGCTTCTCCAAGTCCTACTGCGATGCCATGTCCAAAGATTGTGAAAAATCCGGTCACAAATTTGGTCTCAACACCATCCATAGCAACATACTGCTGATCTAAAAATTTTACAATCGCCTGAGCAACTGTCATTCTTAATGTCTGTGTCATCTTATATCCTCCTAATATTCAATTATGCATTCATTCTCTATCTTTGCTGTACGATACAGATCATACTCTGGCGATCATCTCACCGAATTTTTCTTTTTCTTCCTTAATAAATGCATGTACCGCATCCGGTCCCGGAAGAGAATCAGAACAGTTGTTGCTGCGAACCATCATGGATGCCTCTGCAGAACCAAATTCCAGACAATCGATGATCTCCCATCCCTGATACAGGCCATACAAAAAGCCTGAACCATATCCGTCTCCGCCGCCGAAGCCCTTACGTGCATCTACAGGGAAAGGTTTGATGGAGAACTTCTGTCCGTCACATGTATAAGCAGTAGAACCTTTCATACCATGTTTGATAACTACGATCTTAGCATTGTAACTCTGCCATAATGCTGAAGACTCTTCATCTGTCATTCCAACCTTGATCAGTTTCTCTGTCAGGTCGAATTCTTCTCTGGAACCCATGATGATATCTGCTTCTTTTGCCACGGTGGAATAGTAAATAGCGATCTCGTCACTGTTGTTCCAGTTATACTCACGATAATCAATATCGAAAATGATCTTTGTATCTGTTTTCTTTGCCAGCATGACAGCCTTGATAGCTGCTTCTCTTGATGGGCTGGCTGCCAAAGCTGTACCGGAGATCAGGATAGCCTTTGCACTGCGGATATATTCCTCATCAATATCATCTACAGACAGCTGCAGGTCTGCGATACAATTTCTGTACATCAGGATACTGCTTTCCTTCGGGGAAAGCATTTCTGTAAATGTCAGTCCAAGCTTTTCACCATTGGTGCATTTTGTAATATGAGAAGTATCGATACCCTGCTCATCAAAGTAATCTACAACAAACTCTCCAAACTGATCATCAGAAACTTTTCCGAAAAATCCAGCTTTCATGCCGTGGTGTGTTACACCAACTGCGATATTGGCAGGTGATCCACCTACAAACTTCTCAAACATGTGTACTTTCTTTAATGGTTTGAACTCTTCCTTTACCTGATCATTGTAAGCCGGGTTAAAATCGATGGCTACACGTCCAAGCAGAATCAGGTCTAATGGTCTGGATGAATCAAATTCTATATATTTCATATTCCACCTCTGTCTCTCCGCGTGCTTTTCATTGTTAGCACGCAACATTACTTGTTCTTGTTGAGACAAGAATACCACAACACAACCTCAACATGCAAGGACTTTCTCATCTTTTCCCCAACTTTTTACAGTTTCTACAAGAACAAGAGGTGAAATTTATGCATTTTTAATATTTTTCTTACAGCACGCAATAGCACGCATTTGTGTGCGTTAATATTGTTTCCCGCATAGTATGCATGCAGCACACGCATCTTTTATCTATTATCCACCTTTTCCGGATACATGTCATGGTTCGTCATGCGGTTCCATGCAATTTCTTCCCATCGTGTCCCCGGTTTTCCGTAGTTGCAATATGGGTCTATGGAGATACCTCCACGGGGAGTGAACTTACCCCAGACTTCGATATACTTTGGATCCATTAATTTGATAAGGTCTTTCATGATAATATTCACGCAGTCTTCATGGAAATCCCCATGGTTTCTAAAGCTGAACAGATACAGCTTCAGCGACTTACTCTCCACCATATTCACATCCGGCACATAAGAGATCGTAATCGTCGCAAAATCCGGCTGCCCTGTGATCGGACATAAACTTGTGAATTCAGGACAGTTAAACTTCACAAAATAATCATTTCCCTGATGTTTATTAACAAATGTTTCCAGTACCTCCGGTGCATAATTGTCAGGATACCTCGTTCCCTGATTTCCCAGCAGTGTGATGCCCTTCGTTTCCTCATGGTTCCTTCCTTGTTCTATCTGCATATCCGTCTCCTTCCTAAGTTTTACTACGCCTTATATAATTCCATCGCCGGGTCTTTAACCCCGTTTAGCTCAAATGCCATCGCCCGGTCAATACAGGTTCCGCATTTTCCGCAGGGTTTATCCTCTCCCTCATAGCAGCTCCAGGTATATTCATATGGAACTTTCAGATCAAGTCCTATCTTCACCACCTCTGCCTTGGTAAGATTGATAAACGGAGCCTCGACCTTCAATTGATTCCCGCTTCCCACATAGATAGCTTCGTTGATCGCATTATTAAATGCATCGCTGCAGTCTGGATAAGCACTTCCCGCCGCGTCATCACTGTGCGCCCCATAATAAATCACATCGCATTCCTTAGACAATGCGATACTTGCTGCGCTGGATAAAAACAACCCATTTCGAAATGGTACATAAGTCGATACCGGCGTACCATTTGTTTTCTTGATCTGCTCCGAATAAGCCTCCTCCGGGATTTCTTTATCGGAATGCATAAGCAGCGAACAATCACTGTACTGGAAGATCTTTGCAAGATCCAGATACAGATGCTCCACACCATAATACTCCGCAATCTTATTGGCGCATTCGATTTCTTTCTGATGTTTCTGCCCATAAGATATGGATAATGCGACCACATTTTCTGCTCCATACTTGTTCACTGCAATACCGAGACAGGTTGTACTGTCCACACCTCCGCTGAATAAAACCATTGCTTTCATCTTGATTTTCCCCTTCTCTAATTTTTTTACTATTCTCAGACGCCTCGCTCCTGCGGATCCCAGATAACCTTATGCATCTGGATCTGAAGATTCACGCCGTTCATGCAGTGTGCCTTCATATACTCTACAATATCAGCTGGCTCAATCTCTCCAAATACCGGGCTGATGTACACATGACATCTTCCGACAAGCCTATACTCGGCAATAACTTCTCTCGCCCGTTCCAGATCAGCCATACTTCCTACGACGAATTTCACCGTATCCCTCGCATCCAGCACCGAAAAATTCTCCATGCACATGTACTCTTCCATGCCGCTGCACGCCATTTTGTAATCCATAGTAAATGATGGCCGGTTCGACATCTCCGCATATTTTTCCAACGGCACACTTCCATTCGTCTCTATCTCAACGTACCATTTTTTCTTCCCGATTTTCTCCAGTAATTCCCTCATGTGCTCCTGCATGAGTGGCTCCCCACCCGTCAGCGTTACATTTGTCACTCCTGTTTCTTCTATATAAGAAATGATTTCTTCCGCCGACATTGATGTATACTGCGTATCCGTCTGATTTGCCCACTTCGTATCGCAATACCTGCAGTTCAGGTTACATCCTCTAAAACGTATAAATACTGCAAGCTGTCCCGCTTTCGTACCCTCACCATTGATGCTGACAAAGCGTTCGGCTACAGGATACATCCTATTTTCTTCCGTCATGTTTAGTTTCCTTTCATATAAGTTGCCGCATTATTTGGTGTCTCATAAACTGTGACCGCTCTCATGTGATATCCCATATCCTGGATCGTATCATAAAAATATTTCGCCATATTTTCCGCTGTCGGACGAAAATCAAACTGCAGGATACGAAATCCCTCTTCCTCGAGACACTTAAACGTCAGTTCCTTCAAGCTTCCCTTCTCTATGATAAGTGCATGATCCATATGATCAACCACCTGCTTTAAGTCGTTTTTCAGGTCGCCAAAATCAACATACATTCCCTTATACTGG
Organism: Clostridia bacterium; assembly: GCA_009929525.1. Lineage (GTDB taxonomy): Bacteria > Bacillota > Clostridia > Lachnospirales > Lachnospiraceae > Oliverpabstia. The sequence goes on from SAAH01000072.1 coordinate 20,050, forward strand.
TCATCTGTGCACAGCTCATCCGTCTGTACCTCCAGCACAACTCTCCAGCGATGCCCGTGAATATTGCTGCATTTCCCGTCATATCCTGCAAGAAAATGTGCAGAATCAAAGCTATGTTCTGTTTTTAATATATACATGGAAAAATCCTCTCTGTTCCAGAATTCACTGTATCACCCGTACAAAATGAACGAATCAGAGAAGCCGGCCGGAATGGTCGACAAAAAGAATCCTTGATCAGCCCTGGTTTTGTTTAGAGACAGGATGGTACAAACGAACTGTCTTATTTGATTGATATTTGCTTGCGTTACTTTATTCATTGCTTTATTTTGATTGTATTGCCTTTGTATCTTATCAACTGTGTTAGTCTAACTCTTTTCTTGCGGAATGTCAATTGTGAACTACATCAACTCAGTGGTGAGGAATATAGTACAGCAGGATCAGGTATCAAACTTATGTACAACTGGCAGAGTAGAGAAATACTTCTTTGCAATTATTTCTCTACTCTATTATAGTTCTCTATTTTGGGATGACTTGTTGCACTTTTTCTACTGGCACATCCAGTAGTTCTGCAACTTGTTTTACATCCCTTAGTTTCTTATATGCATTGTTTATCATTTGGATTTCCGCTTCTTCTTTGCCCAATTCTTTACCTAATTCCTTACCTTTTTCTTCGCCCAGTTTCTCTCCAAGTTCCCTTTCCTGCTGGAATTCCTCTGCCATTAACTCCCTCAATGCTTCACACATCTTTTCCCTTGCCTCCTCCATTGCTTCCCAATTCGCGCGGGTAATCGCATTCATGGCTGCTTTGTACAACTCGGAATGCTTCTCTTCCTCAAATTCAATCTGCAAACAAGCACCCATAGCAGGATGCCACTGCACCATTTCCTTTGCGCTATTCATTACGTCTCCTTTCATTATAAGGATTGATCGGTTTCTTTGCAACGTCTTCATGTGGATAAATTGGCGATTCGCCAGAAATGTTAATAATCCTTCGGATAGAACTCCGAATGAATGTGTTTATACTTTATCATTATCGGGTTAGAAATGCAATACCGGAAGCAAAAATCCTGTTTGCAGGATCTTCGCCTGCGGCGGGTCGATTTATTGACATTTTCACCTCCGTCACAGTGCGATCCTCGCAAAGTGTTTTATATCATAGGAAGTAATTTCCTATGACATAAAAAATAACCGCCCAATTAAGCGGTTATTTTTGCATCTTTCTACTTTTGCAATCGAGTACAACTGATGTATATTATCCTCTAATATCAATACACGCTTCACTCACTCTCCTCGCATATGCGGATGAGTTTACATGTATTCTCAATCACTGGTTCCAGACACATCTTCACTTCTGTAGAAAATCTCTCCCACATCTCATTCAGCTCATCCGTGCAAAAAAGTTCATACCCCAAAAACAAACTTGGAGAATACTGAAATCTGTTATAGACCGTATGCAGTATCAACGCATCCGGCTTCGTTTCGTCCCGTTCTATCCTTCGGTATCTCTTTATGTCTACATTAATCTCTCTGCACATATCACGCTGGGATAAACCTTCCACTTCCCTTATGTTCTCCCAAAGCGAATGTCTCTTACTTTCTTCTGATGCAAGTTCCACACTTCTTATCATAATATCCGGTATGGAACGTTCCTCTTCCCTGCTCATCCATATACCAAGACGCATTGCCCATAGAAGCATCTTGACCATCTCAGTCTTTCCATAAACTGTTCGGCAACCAGCCAGATATTCGTCCATCCTGCCTGTACGTTTTTCTTTTCCAGTCAGCACAAACAAAACATCGCCGCCCTGCTCCTCAAACTTTTTCAGACTTTCAAAAGAAATCGTCTTATCTCCTGATTCAAGTTTGCAGTAATGACTCTGATTCACGCCAAGCTTCTCGCCCATTTCACTCTGAGTTATGCCTAATCTTTTCCGATATTGAAATAATCGCTGGGGAACTTCCGAATATCCTATACACATACACATTCTCCAATGTAGTTTTTTCTTATATTGTAATGTGTTTTTATGTACTCATTTGGTACCTATTTGTGAATATTGTTAATTCGCCGTCTTTTTTAGTCTATATTTGTCGATTTTTGTATTTATTCCCTAGCTCTGGCCACAGTGAGGTCTGGTACTCCGAAAATTATATAAGCTGTCATGATTGCTTTTCCATTCTGTATATGCTACAGTAATGATATTCCTATTTATTCTATTCTCTGGTCATGTCGACCATATTTCACTAATTTATTTTCAATTTCATTTTATCCTATGACCACATCTAAAATCATATCTAAACTCACATCAGAAAGGACACTATTCTATGAATGAAAAAATCTATCAAATCTATGATCGTATCTTCAAACGCATTTTTGCATTATCCAATCTTGCTATTATCAATCTGATCAATGGGCTTTTTAACACCAACTATCCCCCAGATGCACATATCGAATATCCAAACAAAGAATTCGTCAGTATGCATCTGGCCAAGCGGTTCGCCGATGTTTTCCTTATCATCGAAGGTGTCACCTATCATCTCGAGGCACAAATGACCGATGATGAGGCCATCATTGTCCGCATTTTTGAGTATGGATTTCACTACTCCATCGATTCCAGAACCGATAACACCGTACTCCGGTTCCCTGAACCGATTGTGATTTATCTGGATACTGGAAGCAGTGCCCCCAAAATAAGTACCCTTACCCTCGATTTTGGAACACAGGGTACCTTCTCATATCAAGTAAAGAACTTCCTTTATCAGGAACATGAAGTTAGTGAATTGAATCAGAAAAAGATGATCATACTGATTCCATTTCAGCTTCTTAAACTTCGAAAGATCATTCAGAAATCCCCTACAAAAGAAAACTTTGCAGCATTGCAGAAACTTATTCAGGATGATATACTTAATAGTATCAAAACCAACGTGCAGGTAGGAAATATAACCTTGGATGACGCGAAT
>SAAH01000190.1 GCA_009929525.1 Clostridia bacterium
AGCCTTTTCAATGATTTCGGAGGTTGTTAGTACAGAAAACTTATCATTTGAACCTATCAAGTGTTCATACTCCTTGATTACTGCATCTAATGATGTATTATCAGGATGTTTTACAACAGAGAAATATGCATGCTTGAATTCTCCAGCTTGTTCCAATGCAAATCCCATCAATTGATTTCGCCATAACTGATTCATTCCATCTTTAAAAGGACAGGATGTAAAGGTATGATGATTTTTATAATACCACTGGAAAGCATCAGTTATTTCCCAATAACGATTCTTTCTTACATCTGAATAGTAACAAAGATTCTTGTTTGCACAAATTTCTGAAAAGGTTCTTGTGCAGTCGTGTTTCTTTGGGTCCCTTGCATTACTTTTAAATCCACCACAATCGGTAAAGCCTTTCTCAGCTAGTTTATGCTCTATCAACCATAAACAAAGCTCATCCTTAGTGTTATAGTAAGCGATTGCAATATCAGAATCGGTTCCAGAGTGAGCTGTATGGTCTTGTAATAATCCTTCGTTGGAATCTGATTTTCCCCAGTATTCTAAGCAGAACCCTTTATTGTAAAAATTACTAGCAAGTTTTTTAAAGTCCTTTTTTATCATTCTCATTATATCATTCACATTATCATTAAGAAGTATTGGAAGAAAAAGATTGATATTAGCAACTTGAGAGCTAGCCATATGATGAAAGTAGTTATGGTGCTTAAATTCCATTTCTCGTACAATTTCCCTAATGGGTGGAAATATGTGAGGTAGTTCGTTTCGGACATTCTCTGGGAGAATAGCATCATATTGGATATGGTTGCTATTGTACCCAGGTTCCATAGAAACATGGTCCCATTTCCAATCAATAAGGTGCATATATAGTCTTTCTTGAAATGGATTTAAATCTCCGGGTAATTTATATTTTCTGTCATTCTTTAAAATTTCTCTCATTTCAGTCTAATCCTGCCTGACAGGAGGTTCTGCATCATCCCCTGCTTGATTTGTATATATTTATCAACTTTGGCTTCGAGTTTTTCAATTTCGGAATCCATGTCATAAAGAAACTGTGCAATTGCTTTTTGTTCATTTTTACAATAAGGGAATGGAATTAAAATGGTTTTCAAATTTGTTCTTGAGACTCCATATACTTTTAGACCTGAAGCTAAGGTATTCATCTGTTTAATAATTGCCGGAACCTTTTGTAAATATCCTTTATAACCATTTACTATTGATGGTACTTTCTCTCTTAATAGGAAAGTATGAAGCCCAGAAATTACTTTTCTTTCTCTTAGGTTCTTTACTTCTATACTTTTCCCTACACCTAAGTAGTCTTCCGATGTATCAACAATAATCACATCTCCTTCTTTTAGAAATGGATAATTTTTTAATTGTTCTTTAGAAATTTTTGGAGTATCTGTCTTGTCGAAATCGATAAATCCTTCGTATTTTGTATGAATATCGCCATAATGGATACAACCGATTTCTCCTGAAGTTTTTAACTCTGCTCTTGAATAAGTGGCAGTTGGTAAAAACGTGAATAGTTCATCATATGTCTTGACCTCCCAATCCTCGGGAATCATTCCTAGTTCAGTCTGCTTATATCCCTTTCCTTCACCGAATCCCTTCAACCGTCTTCGACCGGTAAGCAACTCCTGCATGGTTCCCTGTTTGATGGCTTTCTCCTTCTCGATAAGTTGCTCTAGGGAAGTGATGAGATTATCAACATCGGATAAGGCTGTGGCGATTGCTTTTTGCTCAGCTTTTCTTGTTGGAAATGGTATTGATGCTTTTTTGAAGTCATTAATTCCAACCAAATTTTTCATCGCACCGCCATGGGTATTGTCAGTGATAAATTTTTGGAATCTATCCCAGCGAAAATAGTGAATAAAATATTTATCAGAGAATTTATTCGAATTAATAGTTAGTTTTAATAATGCTTGGTTGATAATACCTATTTCATAATGTAAAGGTATTTGAAATATCCGACCTATCGTACCAGAACAGCTAACAATGAAGTCCCCACTAGATACTACAAATCTCTTCAACTCTATGAATTTTTCATTTGAAATATAATATGAACCAAGTTTTACATCACACTTGATTGCATTTTTCTGTTCATATACCTTATAGCCTGATTTTACAAAGTCATTTTTCTTTAAAGACCCTCCAAAAGGACCACGTACAATACCCCCTTGTATAGTAATTTCCTCAATTGCTTTTGTTTCCCAATCAACAGGAATTACACCAACTTCAGTCTGTTTGTATCCCTCTGGTATATGCTTCTCCATCACAATACCATCCCCATCGCCTTCAGATGTTCTTCAACCTTGCTGGTCAAATCATCAACTTCTTTCTCAATTTCTACCAAAGGCTTCTCGTATCTATCAGCAAGTTCCTTTATCCTATTCGACAGTCTATGGCTAATTTTATCCAATTCAGACTCGATGCGTTCCCCGATTGTTGAGAACCACTTCTTATCAACAATGAGCGTTTTAATTTCTTCCTCTGAAAGGTTGGAATATTTTGAAATCACTTTCATTTCAATCTCATCCTTCAATTCATTCAAAGATTTTTTCAAGGAAGGCTCTCTCTCCAGCAACTCAAGATATTCGGTCAACAAGTCGTGGGCTTCTGCATTCTCATCGTCTCTCTTCCCCAAGTCAGCCAGAGCATCCTTCAGCTGTTTCTTTGAAGTCTTCCCCTCGGCATAGGCATCATTAATTAGACTATCATCAGAGGTCCCGTTCTCTTCATCGATTTCAGCCTTTCTAGATTTGATAGAATCCAATTCTGCTTCAATATCTTCTATTTGTTGCTGCAACTCAGGAAAGTTTTCCTGAATGATAAGGGATGTAGGAATAACCCTTCCATCTAATCCTTCCAAGCCTGATATTGCTTTTACTTCACCTTTTGAACTCTTCGTCAGGCGATTCAGTTCTTTTCCAGCAGACCATCCTCCAGTAGAAATGACATACACATCATCCTGCATGACCTCGTACCAATAATCCATGAGGAGTTGATAGAGGTCGTATTTATCGGTAAGTGGCTTATCAGTAAATAATTGCAACAAACTATCAGAGACAGTTTCAATAATTTCTTTTGGTTTCACTCCTAGTTCCATTGCCTTCAAAGATGTAGCAATATTTTGCTTCCAACTTTCAAACTCAGAAAGGAGAGATTGCTTAAACTCGATAGAGTTCTGATGGTTCAGGATAGACTCCCGTACAGATTCAGTTTCTACAGAGAGCTCATAATATCCTTCCCTCTCAGTAGTGTTGAATAAATCTTTCTTCAACGTAGGAAACACCTGCCAATAGGCTTCCAAGGATTCCACATCATGTCTTGGAAATCCTCCAGAGAGATGCGCTTGGATATCCTGGATATCCTCTTCATCCTGGTTATCTATGTATCTAGGAATATTGAGGTTGTAATCATTCTTCTCACTTGATATCTCTTCGATGGGAACAATTCTGGAATATTTCGGGTTCTCAGTCCCTGAAAGGAAGGTATCAATAATTTTGTGGATATCCTGCTCCCGAAGACGATTCTTATTTCCATCCTTGATGAAGCCTTTGCTTGCATCAATCATGAAGATGCTTTTCCTTTCTGCGGCATGCTCCTTATCGATGACTATCAGACAAGCGGCAATACCTGTTCCATAAAATAAGTTTGGAGGTAGTCCGATGATACCTTTGATGTACCCCTGCTGAACAAGTCGTTTTCTCAGAAGCCCTTCGGAATTTCCTCTGAACAAAACCCCCAAAGGCATGACGATGCATCCCTTGCCTTTGGATTTCAAGGATTTGACTAAATGAATCAAGAATGCATAGTCCCCGTTCTTGTCAGGGGGAAGAGGATATCCCTCGAACCGTTTGAAAATATCATGCTCAGGGTCCCATCCATTCTTCCAAGACTTATAGGAAAACGGTGGATTGGCAACAGCATAATCAAATTGCTTCAAGGCTCCTGTGTTATCATCCAAGAATTGAGGGTTCGAGAGGGTATTCCCTAAACGGATATCAGAATCGGGATTACCATGCAACCACATGTTCATCACACACAAGGCACGTGTAGCATTGTCATATTCCTGACCATAGATGGTTATATTGTTCTGTGTTTCACTCGCTGCTTTTAAAAGAAGGGAACCTGAACCACAGGTAGGGTCATACAAAGTCTCAGATTGACTTTTTGATTGATTTATTCCGATGAGACTGGCCATGATTCTTGATACCTCTGCTGGTGTATAGAACTGCCCCTTGCTCTTACCGCTTTCTGTAGCGAACAATCTCATCAGGTATTCATAAGCATCACCTAACAGGTCATCACCTTCAGCCATATTCTTGCTGAAATCCAACTCAGGTCTTTCAAATATTGCTATCAGGTTGCTGAGCCTATCAACCTTATCCTTGCCTCTTCCTAATTTCTCGTCATCGTTAAAATCTGCAACAGTGATGATTCCTGTCAATTCGTTGGCTTCGGCCATCTTCCCAATAATCTTATTTATCTGGTCACCGATATCGCTTTTTCCCTTGAACTTTACCATGTCACTGAAGCTTGCCCCTTCAGGAACATCTGCGAGGGATATGCGATGTTTATCAGAAACATATTTCATGAATAGAAGCACAAGGATATAGTCCTTATATTGACTTGCATCCATGCTGCCACGTAGTTGGTCGCAAGAATCCCACAGTGAATTGTAGAGCTCTGAT
>SAAH01000191.1 GCA_009929525.1 Clostridia bacterium
AGGAGGGCATGAAGATATGAAACCTTTATTAGATGGTGCTATGGAATTACCACTGGATAAATATCGTATTCGCATTGATGAACTTGAAAAGAAAATTGAGGCTACAAATCAGGAAAAAGACTCCCTGGCTCAGGAAAATGACTCCCTGGCCCAGGAAAACAAGCGGCTGCAGGAGCTTCTCAAGCAGGCTGGTGTACCTCTGTAAATAACAGTTCGAGCAACAACACTCTGACAGATCAATAATAGAATAGATAGGACATATATGGGCAGGCCATCATTGGCCTGCCCATATTACATTAATCTCTATTACATATCATCCCCACGCAAGCCACCGGTGCTGTCATGACTGCCCTGCATCCTTCACCAAAGAATTTCCCATACTCTCTATTTCTCATATAGGCATATGCCAGCACCAGATGATGTCTCATCTTGATCCTGCGCACTTCTTTTTTCTTTAATTCTCCAAAGAACTGCTTTTTATATTCATACAGATTATTTTCTCCGGTAATTTTTCCTTCCCGGCTGGATAATCCTTCGGTCTGAGAATGCACCAGGGCTTTCACCTCACACACAGGAAGATAGCTGAATCTGCCGCCCGCACTGATTGCTTCTTTCATCAGATAGAATTCATCTCCCACATCGATTAGCGGAAAGCCTCCGATCTGTTCCAGGTATTCGCTGCGAAACATCAACGTATCTGTTCCGGTAAGATGGTACATCAGATGATATGCCAACATACGTTCCTTATCTTCATACTCGTTTTCCCTAAGATAATGTCTCGTTCTTTTCTCTTCCAGCTTGCCCTCTTCATTGTATAGAGCCAGATCCATAATAGAAAAATCCGATTTTTTCTCCATCATATGAGAAAGCTGATGCTCTATCTTCTCTGGAAGGTATTTGTCGTCGTCATCCAAAAAAGTAATATATGTGCCCGCTGCACTTTTAATTCCTTCATTTCTTGACGCCGCCGATCCCATATTTTTCTCATGTTGAATATAGCATATTGGGATATCTGTGAGTCTGTGCCATTTGCAGACTATCTCTTCCACTTTGCTGTTCCAAGATTGATCTGCATTGTCATCTACAAGAATAACTTCTATATTTTTATATGTCTGATGCATCAGACTGGATAAGGCATGCCGCAGTTCAACTTCTCTGTGATAAGTTGCTATGACCACACTGACAAGCGGAGCAGAATCTTCTTTTTTATCACTCTTCTCCCTCTGTGCACCAGTTCCGCCTTCCTTGACTCCGTCATGTTTCAGCACTGAAGCTACAGTAAGGAAAAGACATTTGATATCAAGCCATAAGCTCATATTTTCCACATAATATCCATCCAGTCGGGCTTTTTCTTCTATGGATATCGTATCACGTCCATGAACCTGCGCCCAACCGGTGAGTCCGGGTATCACATTATTGGCTCCGTATCTATGACGCTCGGCAACCAGATCATACTGATTCCACAATGCCGGTCTTGGACCAACGATACTCATATCGCCCTTTATGATATTAATTAACTGGGGCAGTTCATCCAAACTGGTTTTTCTCAAGAAACGACCTGCCTTTGTTATATACTGCTCAGGATTCTCCAGCAGATGCGTTGGCACATCTTGTGGGGTATCGGTACGCATCGTACGAAACTTAAGGATATCAAAATGTGACACGCGACGTCCAATGCGCATCTGTCGAAAGAATATAGGTCCTGGGGAATCTATTTTTATCCAGATGCAAAGCACCAGAAAAAGCGGTGCCAGAATAACCATCGCCGTCAGTGATACGATAAGATCAAACGCTCTTTTTATTCGTTTCATATTTTTTCTCCACGGTTTTCTTTTTCATTTTAAGTATAAAATATTGTATATACAAAGTCAATCATTACGTTTGCTGCTGACTTCTATACCCGAAAATAAAATAGTTACTGTTCATTCATTGTTCAGCAACACACTTTGCGAGGCACGTGGAAGAAAGAAAATTAATGTCAACGAAGAAATTGTTGATGTCTCCGTCACTAATGCTGATTCGGCGGGGCATATACACAAAAATGCAAAAATATATTCCGTTTTGCCAAGCTAAACACGATAATTTCAAGTAAATTGGGGCATCTGCAACACATTTATACTATTGCCGCATTATTAGTCCTTACACAGGGCAGGAGGCGAATCTTGCCTGTCTTTGCCCCAGATAACAGGTTACTGTTCACTCACAACAGAATAGAGGTCCCCTCTGTGTGAAAAATTTGTAAAATAAAAAAGCTTGTCAGAGCACATTATGAATGTTATTCTGTCCCTATAAGCAGCTATTCGTCAATTTCTAAACTATCGAGGCAAAAGGACGGTATTGGTATGGGGCGTAAAAAAAAGAAACGGTATGTCGAGGATCACATATTTCACATTTATCCAGATTATCCGCTTATGATACTCAATCGTGTTGGCTGGGGAAAAGAAGGTGCTATGGCACCTATGCATTATCATTATTATCTGGAGATAGGATTATGTCACGAAGGTGAAGGGCAGATTATTACAGAAAATGCAGATAAACAGTTTCAAAGTGGAAGTGTTACTCTCATCGCTCCCAACCTTTTGCATGCCACCAGAAGCAGCAATGATTCCTATAACAAATGGAGTTATCTTTTTATTGATCTGGAAGATTTTATCAAGCTTTACTCGTTTACAGATGAACAGTTGGAACGGAAAATCCTTCGTGAACTTTTTTACGAAATACAGATTCTTGACACAAAAGAATATCCCATCATAGTCCAGATTCTGCAGATCATCCTGGATCTGCATGATGGGAAACAGGGACGGTACAAAGAACAGATCCTTGGTCTGATTTCCACCTTGCTTTTCTTATTTTATGACTGTCTGACAAATGGTCCTGAACAATTTCCTGAATCACCGGATCTGGCCATTACACCTGCGATAGACCATATCTACAATCATTACATGGATCCTATTCGGACCTCCGATCTGTCAGCACTTTGTCATTTCAGCGAAAGTCATTTTCGAAAGGTATTTCTGGACATGAAGGGGATCAGCCCTATGGAATATCTCAATAGCATCCGTATCCGAGAAGCCTGCTGGATGCTGCAAAACACGACTAAAAACATACGAAATATCGGCGAAGAATGTGGCTATCAATCTTTCTCCTCCTTTGAGCGCAACTTCAAAAGCAGGATGGGCATGCTTCCTTCCCAATGGCGAAACGAGCGAAAGATACATCGAAAAAAAGAAAGTACCGAATTCGAAATTAAAAAAATATATACCGAACCATAAATAATTACATACACATTATTTTAACGTAAGCATAATCGATTACAAAAGAATCGTTTATGCTTACTATTTATTTCTCCCATACTGTATTTTGGATATATCAATATGTGTTGTGGATTTTACCGAATTTTGTACATTTTTGGCGCAATTTCCATACACATTGTATAGGAGGAAAGCGTATGAAGAAAAGATTTACATCAATTATGCTGAGTTGCTCCCTTGTTCTTGGGGGAATTGCTCAACCAATGTCAGTTCTTGCAACCGGAACCGACAGCGCCGGTGAGAATGCTCAAGCTTCCACACCTGTGCAGCGACTGCAAGACAGCGTAAGCTGGAACACAGAAACCTGTAACTACACTGTAGTCCTTCCGGAAAATTATGATCCGGATCAGAATCACTATCCTGTTGCTTATCTCATGCCGGATGATGGTTATTCTACACACAATTCCGTTATGGAACAGTCGATGTTAGAGGCCATGAAGACGGATACTGGAATGGACATGATTCTGGTTGAACCAGTATTTACCAACAAAATGGACGTTAGAGGCGTGATGGAAAGTCTGGTAGCTGATGTGGATGCTACTTATGCAACCATAGCGTCCCCTGATTACAGAGCCGTTATCGGAACCGGTACCGGTGGTTACCTGTCCTATATTGTTGGATTTACTGAGACCGCAAGCCAGGTAGATGCCCTTGAGGTTTTGCAGGCATATAATGCCGGAGAGATTGAACCTGACTCATCTGTTACAGATGAAGCAGATACAACTCCAGAAGCTTCGGAAACTACCCAAACCCCAGAAGCTGTTACTACTCCTGAGACTACTGTTCCAGAAACTAACACAGCTCCTGAAACCACAACTACTCCTGAGGCTGTAACTACTCCTGAGGCTGTAACTACTCCTGAAGCTACTACAACTCCAGAGACCGTTACTACTCCTGAGACTACAGAACCTGCACCTGAACAGACACCAGCTTCTGAAACTCCTGCAGCACAGTCTGAGCCGGCAGTACTTGAGAACATGACCTCATCTGCAAATGTTGCAGCTCTTCTCAATACATCTGCTGTAAATGAAGTTCCTGTTGCAGAAACTCCTGTAACTGAAGCTCCTGTAACTGAGGCTCCTACTACTGAGGCTCCTGCTGCCGATAACGCACCGGAACCAACCACAGATCTTCCTGCTGCCAATGCTCCTGCAGCTCAGGCTGAAACTCAGGGAGAAGCATTAGATAACGCAAAAGCTGCTACAGATTATATTCTGGATATGAATTATCTCAGCACTCCTAAGTTATTTAAGCAGATTGTCAGTTGTATCTGTCAACCCAAAATTAGGTCAACTGCTCATTGAATTCTAGGTCACTTAAGACCACTTTGTACACCCATGCGCCAGCATGGGTGCATTCTTTA
>SAAH01000192.1 GCA_009929525.1 Clostridia bacterium
GCTCAATACTATCCAACAAATGCGTCTTCTTCGTTTCTTTCATCTTGAATCACCTCCCAAGGTAAGTCACTCAGTTCCTCCTGAGTGCTGGACAAAAAGGTTTTCAGCTGCGGGATGGCACCACCCCACATGGCAAGGCCGAACACCATGATGGCTTCTTTCTTGCGGTCATAATAGCTGCTGCGCTCCAACTGCAACAACTCCAACAGCTCGGTCTCTGTGTACTTAAAGCGGTTTAGGTAACACTTTGACAGAATCTCAAAGTACAGTTCACCATTGTAAGGGAAGTCCCTGACTTTGAGCATGGCCGTATCCACCAGCTCCACCATCCATTTGGTCTCGAACAAGCTACGGACAGTATCCTCAAACCGCTCTCGCTGCTCATCCGGAGCGAAAGTCTCCAGATAGATCAGCGCAGAGTTCAGTTCACCGCCACAATAGCAAACCAAATCCTCATGAACGGCATCGGCTCGGCCAATGGTAGACCAGCAGACATCGCGGTATATTGTCAGAAGGAGCCGCGCCTTCGTATTTACTTGTTTTTCTTCCAGCTGATGCAGCCTGCACATGCGTTGAATGCTGGCTGCCGCTTGTGTTTGTTTTCGTCCCAAAAAATCACCTCCATGGTAGTCTTTGGCTATTCCTCTGTTGCGCGGAAGAACCCCGCAACATCTTCCACCTTCAAACGGCTGTTCAAAGTAGCTGCAAAATCAGGTTTAGCTCGCAAGTAACGGTATACTTTTCGATCCCTTTGTACGTATTCTGACGCGATGAATTCACCAACATCTTCCTCAACGTCCTCATTTTCGAGGCCATCATCGCCTGTTTCATCCCCATCATTCAGGCTTTCGCACAGGGCATAATACTCAGCGAGAGTTGAAACTACTGCCTCGGATTTCTTTTTTGCATCGGAAATGAAGCGCGTCAATATCAAGTTTACAGCGTTAATATAATCATCCTCAGAATTAAGCAGCTCCGTCAATTTTGAAACCAACTCCGATACAGCCGGATTATCCTTTTTTCCATGCATTGCATATCTCCGATTTCCCTTTTCATCTTCCACAACAACATCTCCAACTCCAATATGAGAATCAAGGGGCAATGATTCCATTCTCAAGTCATCCAAGTGCCGTTTCATTTGAGAGACTTTTTCTGCGTTGCTAAAGTCAATCACAGCATCAACGGAAGCAAGCCACTCATCAGTAGTTACCTCATCCGTTTTTCCCTGCATCAATGGCCTCATTATGGGTTCTTTCAACTGCCAAAATAAAAGAATTACCTGTGCAGGATCAGACAAATCCACTTTTCCTGCAAACCAGTCACTGACCATAGACTCTGCATCCAAAGCCTTTATCAAAATATTTTTAATGATGGGGGCTTCTTTTTCTGGAACTTCAATCTTGCCGCTGTTTTTAAGCGAATCCACATTACGCCCCATAACATTTTCCAATAAAAATTTTCCTTTAATTCTGAGCAGGCGCAGCTTTGAATCATAATATTTTTCGGGCAGCTCCATGGCTGCTAAAACCTCTTCATAAACACGTTGAATTCTGACCATCTTCATTGTGATGACCTCCTTTTCTTTGATGATTCAATGGTAGCATAAGCCAAGAAGATAAGCGAGGAAATCAAAACAGCTTTTCGTTTCCTCAACAATTCTTGGCCTCAACAAACCATTTATAATTTTCTTCATAGAACAGGTAATGCTCCCCACCTGCAATCAGGCAGGTATACCGAAGTCCGGTTCCACCGGCCTTCAAGCTGGCTGCCCTCTGGCAGCTCTTCACTCGGTCAATTTCAAACTTCCTTCCATCTTCCCACGTGATCCACAGCGGGCGAAGCTGACCTTCCGGAGTGAATTCAGCGGCCACTTTGACGTAAATCTTCACTTTTGCACTCATCTCTCATACCACCTAACCTATATAGCCAAACCCTCCACGCCGGTACGGTTGCCCTGTTCCATATAACCGTGAGGGTGTACCGTGTGGTCTTCCTTCGCGTTGACCGCAGACAGCTTCTTATCGCTGAACATCAGTCCTCGTTGAATACTGTAAAATCCAAAACGTCTGCGGATGTCATCCACCGCCTGATCCATCTTTTGCAATCTCTCCCGGTATGCGTTATCAACAAATAGATTCATCTGAACTGGAGACAACGCATCTACTAAACCTGTAGCACGAACACCGACACTCCTAATCGGCTTTTGCCAACGATAACTTTCTTTGAAAAGCTGCATAGCCGCATCAGCAATCTCAGCTGTAATGTCGGTTGCCATCGGAAGTTTTCGCTGTCTGGTAAAGCTACACAGCTCATTATCCCTAACCGATATTTCCACTACTGTTCCAGCAAAATTGTTCTCACGTAGTCTGGCCGATACGCTCTCTGCCAGCAGATAAACAATAATGGAAACATCCTCATCTGAAACAAGATCCCGTGGTGTTGTAGTGCTGTTTCCAATGCTCTTGACTGGAGCATGGAAGTTCTCAGCACTTACCGGTGTCTGATCTTCTCCATTAGCAAAGATGCTCAGCACCAATCCCATCTTGCCAAGGCGGCCTTTTAGAAAGTCAGGACTGGCACCGGCCAGATCGCCAATGGTACGAATACCGTAATTATTCAACTTTTTCTGGGTAGCATTTCCGACATACAGAAGATCCTGAACAGGGAGAGGCCAAACCAGTTCCTTATAGTTACCACGGTTGAAGACTGTGATTGCATCAGGTTTTTTATAGTCAGAGCCTAACTTGGCGAATATCTTATTCCAACTCACACCAATACTGACTGTGATGCCCAACTCATATTTGACCCGGTTGCTGATTTCTTTTGCGATGGTCAGCCCATCTCCCTTGCAAGAACAACTGCCGGTCACATCCAGCCATGACTCATCAATCCCGAATGCCTCCTGTTGATCCGTGTATTCACCATAGATTTCATGAGCCAGCTTAGAAAAGCGCAGGTACAAGTCCATCCGGGGAGGAAGGAATGTGATGTTGGGGCAAACCTGCTTTGCTTGCCATAAGGCCATTCCTGTTTGAACGCCAGCCTTTTTCGCCAGCTGATCCTTTGCCAGTACAATTCCATGTCTAGCCTCCGGATCTCCACCAACTGCTAGAGGTTTCCCACGTAGTTCCGGATGATGCAACAGCTCTATGCTGGCATAGCAGCTGTTCATATCTGAATGAAGTATTGTTCTATCCACATGCCCACCTCCTAACTTCTGATAAAATCGGAAGTTTTCTTGTAGGCGGTCTTGACATTCCATAACTTCCGATGTACAATTAACCGGAAGATAACTTCCGATGAGAATATTATACCCGATACCAGAAGTTTGTCAATGGTTAATCGGAAGTTGCAAAAAAATAATTTTGAAAGGCAGGGAAAACACAATGACATTCGGTGAAAAAGTCAAAGAGACTCGATTGGCTCTCAACATGTCACAAGCGGAACTCGCGCAATTAACCGGCATATCGGAGCGTTCTTTATATACCTATGAACAGCTTGGCACCATGCCGCGCACCAGCAATATCAAGAAAATTGCATCTGCACTGAAAGTGTCAGTCACTTATTTAATGGACAAAGACGAAACGGATCCTGAAAAGCATATCGAACAGGATGAGTTTGTCAAAGCTGCCAGAGATGAATTCGGTTCCAAGGGAGCCAAAGAGGCACAGGAAGTTATTCACCGCGCCGGGGCACTCTTCGCAGGCGGGGAGCTGGATGAAGAAGCTAAGGAAGTGTTTTTCCAGTCGCTGATGGAAGTCTATCTGGATTCCAAACAGGCAGCAAGAGACAAATTCACACCTAAGAAATATCGCAAAAGCCGCAAGCGCAGCTCTGAGTCCTGATTATTGGACATTACATTTGAGATAATTAGGATAGAGCAATGTACCAGCATGACAGGAGGTGGTTAGATTGGCTACTACTGCTTATATTGTCGATGTGGTTGAGCAATTAGCGCGGAAATATGGGACGAGAAACCCGTATGAGCTTTGCGATGCATTGGGCATAAAAATCCATTACAAAGACTTGAAGAAAAAACTAAAAGGCTTTTTCTTCTATCAGTCACGTCAGAAGAACATCGTGATTGACTACAATGTCAATAAGATACTGGAACTAATCCTTGTGGCGCATGAACTGGGACATGCTATTTTACATACCGAGATCGCCATGATGCGTGGCTTTCAGGAAATGGAAGTGTTGGAAAAGAGTCAGCAGATGCCGGAAGAAAACGAGGCCAATATATTTGCCGCCGAACTTCTTCTTGATGACGATGAGGTTCTACAACATCTAAGCGAAGAGTCATTTTTTGAGGCTGCTCGCGCCTTGTTTGTCCCGGCTGCCTTGTTAGACTACAAATTCACCATTCTCCGCACGAAAGGCTATCGGCTCAATACAATGGATGTCCGCAAAGCCAATTTTTTGAAAGAAGATCTTGGTGCATATGAGGATGCAGACCGTTTCCACGATTGATACGGGAGGAAACCATGGAGAAGAAAAATACAGAGCTGGAGAAACTGTTCCAGCAAGAAAATATTTACCCGGTAAAGAAAAAGGCCATTCCTATGCTCAAAGGATTTCAGGATGGCAAGCCCGTTTTCGAGGATGAACCTTATGTTTATTACGATATTGACT
>SAAH01000073.1 GCA_009929525.1 Clostridia bacterium
CAAAATCCGTGCACTTATAGTATACCACTCAAAGGCGTGAAAGTCAGTAAAATCAAGTGCTTGAAGCTGATTTTTGAATTAATCAGCAGACACTAATTAGGCAGTAATTGGAATAATGGCAGTAATTGGTTGCTCTTTGCGAGAAACATATGGGCTGAAATAGATTATTAAAATATGATAAAGAGATTGCAAGGCTCCAACACGTGGGGAAATTGTCAGGCATCCAAATGAAACAAGTATCCCAAGCCGTCAAAACACTTGTGCAAAGTCTATGAGAAGGAAAGGAAATGTATTCAGGATTATCTGCATAAAGTGACAAGAACACTTGTGGATTACTGTGTAGAATATGATATCCGTACGGTTATTATTGGCGATATCACGAATATCCGTAAAGATCATAATCAGGGAAATGAGACCAATCAAAAATTGCATGCTGCCGTAGGCAAAGTCATACGGGGTGTTCGAATATAAGTTCACGATGCTTAAAAAGAGATTATTTTATCTTGAAAGCAGATAAGACGCCCACCTCTAGTGGGTGGTGAGTAAACAACAAACTTGTCTTGGTGGGAATCCAATATCCTACCAAGATAAAGCCTCCTGTGGATTGCAGAGCGGCTCAGATACATTATGTCAGAATGGCTGACGAGCCGTCTACGTTTCACTTCGGTCGTTGCTTAACAAGTGCCATCGGCATTTAGTAACGCAGCAAGTACGCCGAGGCGTACTTGAATGGTTTGCAATTTATTGGAAAGGCAATAGCAAATAATTTTTTGAGAATAAAACAAATAAAACAAAGAGGCATGTTGACATGAGCGTGTAATGTCACATGCTTCTTTTATTACAACAAGTTAATGGTGATTCACCAGATAATGAACGAATAAAAAATATTAGATATAATCAAACAAGAAACCATTCTTGCTCATCTAATAAGTGTAATACATAAATAAGAGCTCCGGACTCTAAGAAAAGAAGAGGTGATTAGTATAGTGAACCTGCTGATAAAAAAAGCGAGAATGCATGATAAAGCAGCATTTCAACAGCTAATGGAACAAGAGGGGAAATCCATGTATAAAGTGGCTAAGGCTATATTGAAAAATGATGAAGATGCTGTAGATGCGATGCAGGAGACAGCCTTAATCTGTTGGGAAAAAATTGACACATTGAAAAAGGACAAGTATTTTAAAACATGGTTGATTCGTATTTTGATCAATAATTGCAACATGATTTACAGGCAGCGGACCAAAATGATGTCTGTGGAGGTTATTTCAGAAGAATGGTTTCAAGAGACCGGATATGAAAATGTGGAGTGGAAAAATTTTCTTAACTGTCTTGATGAAAAGTATCGTACGATAATCATATTGTATTATGTGGAGGGGTTCAGAACCAGAGAAATTGCCGAAATACTTCAGATGAATGAAAACACCGTAAGGGGAAGGCTGGTTACAGCAAGAAAAAAACTGGAAACTCAGTATATGAACAGCAGCAAAAGTGTAAGAAAAATAGAATTTGAGGGACAAAAGGAATATTGTACGGCGGAAAGGAGAATATAGTATGAATAAATTTGATGAAATGATATGTGGATTGCAGCGAGACACCGAGGTTCCTGATGATGTGTGGAGAAAATATAAAGATACACTTTCAAAACTTCCAGATAAGTCAGGAGAACAAAAGGTCAGAAAGAAATACTGGATGAAATATGCAGCATCAGCGGCTGCAATGATGATCATTGGTTCAGGTATTTGTTTTGCTAATCCGACATTGGCAGCAAAGATTCCATTTATTGGGAAGATTTTCGAAGAGGTGCAGCAGGTGTCTACATTCTCAGGTGAGTATGCTCATAAAGCAGAAATCTTGAATACGGAAAACGGCAATACAGGTGAAGAATCAAACCCGGAATATACAGTGGAAAATGCGGGTGTAACATTTTCTGCATCGGAAATTTATTGCGATGGTTTATCTGTTTTTCTTACGGCACAGATAAAAGTGGAACAGGGTGGACTGAAAAATCTCCCGGGAAATGTAATGTATCTGGAAGGAAATTGGAAGGAGGGTACAGAGGGTAAAGAACAGATGTTGATAAATGACAATCTGGAAGGTAAAGTCATTGATGATCAGACTTTTGTAGGTATGTTGAAACTTGATCTGCAGGATACAGATTTGCAAAATGGTACGGTGAAACTAGATCTTTCTATGATTGGTTACGATGACATAAATGAATTGGATGCAGAGGATAATGAGGCATTTCATAAAATAGAAGGCGAATGGGTGTTGGAACTTCCATTTTCAGCAGATACAGAAGCGATAAGAACGATTCAGGTGAATAAAGAAAATAAAGGATATTGTTTGAAAGAAGTATTTGTCTCACCGTATCAGGTTATCACTTATACGGATGTGCCATACGTGGAAAATAAGATTACTGAGGCAGAATTTGCTGAGATGATGAAAGAAAAAACAGAAGGAATGGAAGACCCAGGACTTACTTATGAACAATATATGGAGCAGGAAGGTAAATCCTATGCGGATTGTGCGACGATTATTTTTGATCAGGATGGCGAGAAACTACAGCCTAGGGAAGAATCTCGAGGACATTCTGTGAGTGCCGTTCAGGAGAAAGAAATTTCTAAATTATATATTTATGTTTTTGATGACTTTGATGCCTGTGCAGAAATGTTCGAAAAGGGCATGGAGTGTGATGCGGCAGGGAAGGCATTGATATTTGCAGAAGTAGAAGTGTAGCGGAATTCAGGTATTAGCAGCTATTTGATATTATATTTTAATGAAAAAGAGGCGTTGATATGGTAAAAGGAATTTGCCTTATCAGCGTTCTTTTTTTGAGATGAAAAGGAGTATGAGCAGCAATCAGTATTTTGTGCAATTTTCAGGCCGGATATTGAAAGATAAGTGAGATAGTGATAACATATATTTGAGCATTGTTCAATAAGTGGGTAGTTAAATTTCGAGGGGAGTATATTATGCCAAGAAAGCCTGTATTAGAAGGTGGAAAAAGAGATGAGATCATAGATGTGGCTTTAGGATTGTTTTTTGAGAAAGGGTACGATGGAACATCAGTCCGTGCGATTCAAAAAAGCGTGGGCAGTGAGGTTGGATTGTTTTATTACTATTTTAAAAATAAGGATGACTTATTTGATAAAGTATTGGATCGATTTTTCAAGCATTATATCGATGATTTCACGCGTATTGTGGAACATGGACGAAGGAATCCTTGCCGTATCATGTCTGATTTTTTTGAATATATGGAAGTTGAGACGGCATTATTTCGTGACAGATATGCAGAGAATATGCATCGTACGGTACGATGGGCGATTCGCGAACATACACTTACGATAATTGAACCATTTTTGCGGCAGATAGTAGATATTCAAAGTGAATATTATCATGTGAAGCCAAAACTTACGCCAGATGTTGCGGCTCTCTATCTGACGCATGGTACAGGAAGTTCTATATTGCATGAGGATCAGGAAAAATATGGTAAGATGCGGGGTGATGTGAGACGTGGAGTCAGCCTTATCATGGGAATGTCTGCCGAAGAACAGGAATTGAGAATTCCATCGTTAGCAACGGAAGCAGATATCGAAGGGTGTTTGAAACTCGCAGAAATGACAAAAGAAAAATTTCCTGGATACAAGAAAGAAGAATATGAAAAAGTTCTTACAGATCATATTGCGAAAAAATTGGCTTGGATCTATAAAGTACATGATGATGTTGTGGCTGTTCTGCTTTATTCTAAGGATGAAAAAGAGTTGGAATATCTTAACGTTCATCCGACATTTCGGCGAAAAGGTCTTGCAGGAAGGTTGGTGGAGACGATGGCGGCACAGTTTGAAGTGGGAGAAGAATTGTCTGTTATCACTTATCGAGATGATGATCTGTCAGGGGCAGATGCGAGAAACTTCTATGTTTCGCTTGGATTTGAAGAAGCAGAAAAAACAGTTGTGTTCGATTATCCATGCCAAAGATTGAAGTTAAAAGTGGAAAATTATTCGCCGGTTTTAAATAGAAGGACGTAGGAAATTAAGTGTTTTATATATAGGCAAAGATAAAAACGCAACGTAGATTTTTCTACCAGAGCCGGTAGGTAGCCCGGCCGCATTACGAAAGTGATGTAAGTAACCTTCCCTCCTTGGGTCGTCCGTTCTTTGCGTGCAATGAAAAAAGGAGGAATTCGTTATGGACAAAATAATTGGTAGACTAACTGTATTTTTCGAGGAACCTTTCTGGGTTGGTATATTTGAACGTATATCAGATGATGGGTTATCCGCATGCAAAGTGGTATTTGGTGCAGAGCCAAAGGACTATGAGGTGTATGATTTTATTCTCAGAAATTATGGAAGGCTGAAATTTAGTCCTGCTGTAAAGAACGAGCAAAAAAGATCTTCAAGTAATCCCAAACGAGTGCAGCGTGAGGTTAAGAAACAATTACAGACGGTTGGAATTGGTACGAAATCACAGCAAGCACTGCAGTTGCAGAGGGAAGAAATGAAAGCGGAACGCAAACAAATCAGCAGAGAACAAAAAGAAGCTGAGAAGGAGCGTATGTTCGAGTTAAAACAGCAAAAACGAAAAGAAAAGCACAGGGGCAGATAAAGGAAGCATGGGTAAGCGGTAGTAGAGGGGGACATTCCGGCCCGAACGGAACTTTTTAATGGGATTTTGGGGATGTGACAAAGAAGAGACCCAGACGGGAATATCAAGGAAACCAGGGTGGTTATTTGATATTGCCGGCTGGGTTTAATTCGTTCAGTTGAGGATATAATGATATAATTGAGAAGTTGATTAATAGAAAATTGGATATAATTAGAATAGATATTCTAATAAATAACATAAATTATTTGCATATTCCGGGAAATCTGCAGTTTTCAATTGCAACTGTTTTCTCTTAAGAATATAATAAAATATATTAATGTAATATTTATAGCTAACACTTATAGATAATTTGTCAACATTAAGATATCTGTAATATGGAGCATCATCCAAGAAATACGAGGAATACAGCAGATGAATGTAGTAGCAAAACCAATTATTCGACAAATCAAGGACAATAGAGAAGCATTAGAATTCTTTGAAACTGTGACACTTCCAACAGAGGGTGAGAAGGCACAGGAAATCATTGCGAGTTTTCCAACAGTATATATTCATAATTGGCAGGAATCAGGAGACTATGAAGTATATGTTGGTGAATCCAATGATATATTTAAGAGGACAAAGCAACATTATGATACTGCGACAGACGGCGACAAGTGGCAGCATAAATTGTTGGAAAAAGACGCAAGCCTGTTTATCATTGGGCATGAGCATTTCAATAAGTCATTGACTTTAGATATTGAGAATCGTCTCATGCACTATATGATGAGCGTGGAGCGGGTCAAACACGTACACAATCTAAGAGATAATCCTCAGACAAGTTATTATCCAATTGAAGAGTTGGAGGATATCTTTCAGAAAATCTGGAAAGGACTTCGAAAAGAAAACAAGGAGTTATTTCCAACAGAAAGTGCAATAAAGGATTCGGCAATCTATAAAGCATCGCCATTACATAAGCTTACCAGAGAGCAGGAGAAAGCTAGAGAACTGATTATTGACAAGGTGTCAAAGGCACTTGCAAATGGGGAAACAAAGCAGTTAATCTTCGTTGATGGTGAGGCTGGCACCGGAAAAACTGTCTTGAATAGCAGTACGTTCTACGAACTGTATTGTCAGGCGGAGGAGAATCATAATGAACTGAGATGCCATTTACTTGTCAATCATGATGAGCAGATTACCGTATATGAGCAAATCGCAGACAAGCTGGGGTTAACAGAGAAATATGGAAAAGTCGTAAGTAAGCCAACAACGTTTATCAATAATCAGCGCAAAGAAGAGCCTGTGGATGTAGCGTTTGTAGATGAGGCACATCTTCTACTAACGCAGGGGAAACAGTCGTATAGGGGTAAAAACCAGCTTAAAGATATTATTGATCGCGCGCGAGTGACGGTAGTGATGTTTGATGAAAATCAGATTCTTACAACAGAACAATTCTGGGAGTCACAAATACTTGAAAGGTATAGAAATAAAGCGAAGTCTATGAACAATCATATCGTTCTGGACAAACAGCTTAGAATGCAGGCGGATCCTGCAATGGTTGATTGGATTGACTCATTTACGAAAAAAGGAATAGTCAAAAAGCTTCCAGAAACTTTCGGCGGATATTGTATTAAAATTTTTGATGATCCAAATGAAATGGATATAGAAATTAAGAAGAAAGCAGAGAAAGGAACATCATCACTCTCAAGGGTGATTGCCACATATGATTGGGCTTATAATCCCAAAAAAAAGCCACAGGAAAGATTCATGAAATACTGGGAAGTGAACATTGGTAAATGGCACAAACCATGGAATCGAGAATTGGAAGCAGAGTTATCAAGAAAAGAAAAAAGAGCATTGAACGGATTGTCCTGGGCTGAACAACCACAGACAATTGGCGAAGTAGGCTCTACATTTACAATTCAGGGATTTGACCTGAACTACGCGGGAGTTATCCTGGGTCCATCTGTGAAATATAGGGATGGAAAAGTAATATTTGATCCATCCGAAAGCTGCAACGATAAGGCAGTTCGCAACAGAACATTATCTGATGGAACCAAAAAGAAATTTGGAGAGACACTTATTCAACATGAGGTACGTGTACTCATGACCCGTGGTGTGAATGGAATGTTTATTTATGCATGTGATGAGCAACTGAGAGCTGCATTGAAAAATGCAATGAATTGATTTGGAGGGAAAAATGAAGCAGGAAACAATAGAGAGAATTAGAAATTTTACAACAGATCGAGATTGGGATCAGTTCCACTTACCTGGAAATCTGGCAAAATCGATTTCTATTGAGGCGAATGAACTTTTGGAATGTTTTCAGTGGAGCGATACGGAATATAATCTGCAGCATGTGAAAGAAGAATTGGCCGATGTTATTGTGTATTGCCAAAATCTGCTGGATAAATTGGGGCTTGATGTGGATGAAATTGTTAATATGAAGATGGGGATGAATGAGGTAAAGTATCCGGTGGAGAAGGCTAAGGGAAGTTCTGCGAAGTATGATGAGCTATAAAAGCGGATATTTTACAAAATAGCTAAGTTTAATAGGAATCTTAGATTAGAAATAATTTTGATATTCACAGCTGAAATGTTGCAACATGGAAGAAGTCCATACAGTGGCTGGTAAAAAAGTGCACAGGGGAGGATATTTGTATGAATATCGAGAATGTTCAGAAACAGAAGAGTGAATGGAAAAGAAAGGGGTGGTCAATTCCTGAATTCAGAGGAAAAAAACAAGATTGGTTTTCTATAGCTTTGGAATTGGTTGAAATATTGAATAACAATTCTGTTGCAGATTTGAGTTCCTCACCAAATTTATCTGCATCAGACACCATATATCCATGGAGAGTATATAAGATAGATGCATTTGGGGTAGGAATGAGAGAAGCAAATCAGAAGATTGCCAATACGTTCCGTACTTTTGCTGACAAGCCAGAAGTGGATTATTCTAAAAAAGAGAAGAAAATTTCTAAAACAGAACTGTTTAAGAAGCCATGGCTTGCTAAGAAAAAAATCCTGGATAGTATGGAACTTCGTTTGGATGCAGCGATTGATAAGGTTGAGAATCTTTCAATGGATGTGCAAATTGACAAGATGGAACAGACCTATAAGGAAATAAGGGAAAAGGCGCATCAGAAGTCGACAGAGCAGGAACAGGCACCAGCAGCTTTCGCATTGGTAGCGGAGACAGAGGCACAGTATGGCAGTGAAGCATTTGAGGCACATCAAAATACAAAAGGGAATGCAGGTGTTGAAGCAAATCTGACGGAATCGAGCAAAATAATAGGAGCAGAAAAAGGTGAGAAGTGTAGATAAATTTATACTTGATAATCAAAGTGACATATGTGAAATATGAATAATAGTTAAATAAAGACATAAGAAAAAAGTCAGCATTTCTAATTCAAGAAGTGCTGACTTAAATTTTACTTGACTATTCTCATGAAATGAGAATATAATACAAATATGAGAATGGAGGAATAAATATGGAACTAATGAAAACATTATCCAATCCTGTGAAATTACGAATTATGCAGTATGTACAGGAAAATGACACGGTAACGACAAAGCAGATTGCTGAAAAATTAACAGATATTCCAACAGCAACTCTGTATCGACACATAAATACAATGCTGAAGGAAGAAATCTTGATTGTAGTTGAGGAACGTAAGGTTCGAGGAAGTTTGGAACGTTCCATTGCTATCAATAAGCAAATGATGGTTGATATTGGAAATGACGGAATTGCAGGGGCAGCATATCAGTTTTTGATGAATCTCTTTTTACAATTTAGACAGTATGAAGAAAAGGGAAATTGTGATCCGGTTCGGGATATGCTCAGCATGAGAACTTGTATGTTGAAATTGACAGATGAAAAGTTTTTGGAACTCTTTGGCGAATGGAGAGACATGATTGATAAGTATCAAAAAGAAGAAGATACATTACACGGTAAAATGAGAAGTATTTCTTTTGTCTCAGCACCTACAGAGTAGGATTTGAAAGGGGAGGGAATATCAATGAATGAAGAAAGAGTACATATTCAAGGTGAAGTATCTATTGGTGCAACTATTGTCTATCATGATAAATTGAAACAACAGCCAGCAGTAGTATTGATTATGGGAACTGGTAAAGCAGATCGGGATGGTAATGAGAAAAAGTTTCATACTAATTTTTACAAAACACTATCAGATCAATTTGTTCAAATGGGATGCGTGTGTGTTCGGTATGACAAGCGCGGCACATTTGAAACATCAGGTGACTATAATACTTCTGGACTATCCGATTTAGTGAAAGATGCTATTTCAGTAATTCAGTATACAAAAGAATTAGCTTATGTAGATCCAAGTCGTGTGATAGTGTGTGGACACAGTGAAGGAACCATGATAGGTACGTTAGCTTCTGAACAGGAACTGTTAGCGGGACTAATTTTACTTGGAGGAGCAGGAACTTCATTAAAAGATGCACTGCTTTATCAGAATAGACTGGCAGTTTTAGAATTTGAAAAGAAAAAAGGATTGCTTGGTTGGCTTGTCAGGATGCAGTTAAACAAGGAAAAAGCAGATCAGAAAGTGGAAAAGATGTTTTTGAAATGTATTCAGAGCAAAAAAAGTCGGACATTCTTTAGTGGGACGATGTTGAATACAAAATGGATGACAGAACATGGCAGCTATACTTCCAGGGATTTTGTCAATAAGCTTTCTCAATACAACGGCAGAGTACTTGCAATAACAGGAACAGCAGATTTATCCGCTGATTACCAGGTATTAGATGATTTTCAAGGAATGGAACATATCATCTGCTATGCACCAGAGAATGTGAATCATATCTTGAGGGAGGTTGATGATGCAAACAGTATGATGACAGCGATGAAACAGTATCAGCGATTATCTCTCAATCCGATAGAACCTAAAGTGATTGAAAAAATAAGAGAATGGATGGAAACGTGCGTTGAATAATTCTCTAAAATAGATGTCATTTTTGCTAAGCCAATTTATTTGATTTTAATTATGTTAAAGTTATCGTGAATCAGAAGCATGTATATCAATTATGACGGTCTTAGCGAATTAAGCATAATAGTTGATTGAGGGAACAAAATGATAGAACAAAAATATATAGTGGGTGACAGTAATCCAAGTATGTACGGAATCTTAGATGGCTGCTGTAAAGGAATGCATTGGTCATGTAGGGAAAATGATTTAGTTTTAGATGTTCTATATTCTTATTGTGTAGGTGGATGTGGTGTTGTTGGAATAATACCAGATGGAAAAGAGAAAGAGGCAAAAAAATTCTTTGAGAGTGTATTTGAAGCGTTACGAAATGAAAATATAAATGAATTTGAATTTTCCGCGGAAGAGGAGCATTTGAGTAAACAAATATTAAGCATCTTTTCGGAGAAGGAAGTATATTCAGAGCAGGAATATTCTTTTCGTAGAAATAGAGAATGTGTTTCTGAAATAGCAATCCAAGATTATGGTTTCATCGAGGTAGATCAGGTCTTTTTAGAAGAAATTGATTCGTATGAAAACAGTGAAATGTTGACAGTTAGAATCGATGAATCATGGTATTCAACAGAAGATTTTTTGAAATACAGTAAAGCAATTGTTGCTGTAAATGAAAAGAGGATTGTTGGAGTTATCTTTGGTTCAGCAAGATTTAAGAATGTGATTGATATAGACATAGAGGTCTTGGAAGAACATCGAAATAAAGGGATAGCAAAGAGGTTGACGACATACTTTGTGAATGCCTGTATTAAAAAAGACTGTATTACGCAATGGGATTGTGTCGAATCAAACATGGCATCAAGAAAAGTAGCAGAGGGGTGTGGATTTAGCTTATTTAAGAAACGTCCATTTTATTGGTTTAGCATATAAATAACATAGAAAGCGGGGAATCATCATGATTTGCAAAATAATAATTGATTTAAGCGGAGAACTCTGTACAGAATCACAGTTGGGCGAAAACTGTACAGAGTAAATGGTATCGTCCTCATGGGATTCTGTCTTATAGGAAACAAAAAAATAGACTATAGGGAGAACTCTAATGAATACAAAATCAAACAGTAACTTTAGAAAATATATTATTTTTTGGCTGAGTCAGTCCGTATCACAGCTTGGAAGTGCCATGACAGGGAATGCATTGGTACTATGGGCATTTACCAAGACAGAATCAGCTATGTCAATGTCGCTTATGGCATTTTGTAACTATGTACCATACATATTAGTTAGCTTGTTTGCAGGCAGCTTCGTAGATCAACACAGTAAGAAGAAAGTAATGCTGACATCCGATTCGGTAGCGGCAGTTTGTTCGCTGGCTGTGTTATTACTGTGGAATTTGGGCAGCCTTCAGATTATACATATTTATATGGTAAATGCAGTCATTGGTTTTATGAATGCGTTTCAACAGCCGGCATCAGCAGTTGCAGTAGGGAGACTTGTACCAAAGGAAGAAATGGGTAGGATTAGTGGACTGAATTCTTTCTCCAGTAATTTGATTACTGTTTTTTCACCCATTATTGCAGCAACTATTTTTGCATTTGGAGGAATTAAAATCGTATTAACCATTGATTTTGCAACATTTTTATTTGCATTTTTGATTTTGCTTTTTGTCATTAAAATACCGGAAGTATATGAGAACAGGAAAAAGGAAGCGATGTTTGCAGGCTGTAAGGATGGATTTGCATTTCTGTTTCAAAATAAAGGGTTGTGGTACATCGTAGTTACGATGGCAGTAAACAATTTCCTGTCCAGACTGACCTATGAAAATATTTTATCTCCGATGATCCTTTTTAGAAGCGGAAACAATACGATTGCTTATGGCATTGTAAATGCAGCCATAGGTGTTGGTGGAATCGCAGGTGGACTGTTAGTTTCTATCGGAAAGCTACCCAAAGATCGTGTGAAAACGATGTATGGTGCAGCTGCGATTTCATTTTTGCTTGGAGATTTGACCATGGGACTGGGAAGAAATTATTTCTTTTGGAGCTTTGCAGGAATTGCAGCCAGTTTACCGATTCCGTTTATTATGGTAGCACAGAATGTAATTCTATACGAAAAGATACCCACAACTATTCAGGGCAGGGTGTTTGCAGTTCGTAATGCAGTTCAGTTCGGTACCATTCCAGTAGCGATTTTATTGGGAGGTTTCCTGGCTGAATATGTATTTGAGCCATTTGTGCAATCAGAGAATATCGTCGCAAAAGCAGTGCAGACTTTGGTAGGCACAGGGAATGGAAGTGGTATGGCAGCCATGTTCTTATGTACCGGAATCATCGGAAGTTTATTTTCCTTTGCAATTAGCAAGAGAAAAGAAATGGATGATTTGCGTTATAAGAAAGATTGAGGTGACAAAATGGAGAATAAAACGAAGTTAATATATAGGGAAATGCAATTAGAAGAAGCGGAACAAATTAGAGAAATTGACGCTACCTGGTACATCAGAAATGCATGGAGATGGAACGCATCTACAGGAGAGTATGAACTTCAGGAAATGAACTGGACAGAATATGAACTTCCGAACGGATTTGACTGGCATTTTAACAGATTCAAGGAAACGATTCGTTCAGGTGGAAAAGCATTTGGATGTTTTGAAGGTAATAGACTGGTAGGATATGTGACTTTGAATGCGGAAGTATTTGGAATACATGAGAAGTATGTCCTATTGGATCAATTGTTTATATCAGAAGAGTATAGAAATCAGGGAATTGGCAAAGAACTGGTTTCCATGTGCAAAAGCCAAGCGGCATTATTTGGGGCAGAGAAAATATACTTGTGTTCCGCTTCCGCAGAAGATACCATCGCATTTTATAAGAAATTAGGATGCAAAGCAGCAACAGAACGAAATGAGGAACTTTTTGCAGAAGATCCAAATGATATTCAATTGGAACTTGCAATATAGGATGATATTAGAAATTACAGGCAATATATTGAGAAGAAACATAACTGTGGAAGGAGAAAAGATGGAGCTTGGAAAGCAAATCCAAAAGGAAGAAGTAACAAAATTCAATCGGCATGGAGCAATCTACACAGTGTTGCTGATTGGAGTGGTGGTATCAGCGGCTCCGCTTTTTATGTGGCTTGGCACCTGGGCAATTATCCCGTGGGGGATTCTTGCCGCGGCAGCCTTGGGTTCCGCTTGGAAGATTGAGAAGCTGAAAAAGGACAATGATATTCAGACCTACAAGGAAATTGTGGCATTTTCCGAAGGGAAACGGCTGGATGAGATACAAAAGCAGCGTGAAATTGGGAAACGTCCTTATCAAAAAGTACTTTTGGTGATTGGATGCGCTGTAATGGCCGCAGCTGCGTGTCTTCTCATTTGTCTGATGATGCACTTCTTCTTGAATTGAAATTGATGCCGTTGAAGAAAAAATATGACTATGGAGGGTTATTAAAATGAAGATGAGAGAACAGATAGAACAGTATTTACAGGTACTTTGTAATGAAATTGGGACAAGACCTACAGGCTCAGAGGCAAATCAAAAAGCGGTAGATTACGTCAGCGAAGAATTTGAAAAATGCGGATGTCAGGTACAGAGACAGAAATTTGATTGTATGGACTGGACACATAGAGAATGTAGTTTGATGGTTGACGGAAAAGAAGTAAGCATTTTCCCAGCACCATATAGTCTTGCATGTGATGTGCAGGGGAAAATCGTATGTGTGAATTCTTTAGATGAATTACGACGCACAGAGATCACAGAAAAGATTGTGCTATTGTGCGGTGAGCTGGCGTCAGAACCACTTATGCCTAAGAGTTTTGTGTTTTGGAATCCGGATGAGCATAAAGAGACGATTTCTCTGTTGGAGAATGGAAAACCGTTAGCTGTACTTACAGTCAGCCTTTCGGTAGAAAAATATATTCCTGTCATTGAGGATGGAGACTTTGAGATAGCTTGTGGAATCGTTCTTCCAGAAAGTGTGAATTTGCTACATAACGGAGCAGATGCTATTTTGCAAATCAATACAGAGCGAAAAGCAGCAACAGCAGAGAATGTAATTGCAACTATAGGAAAAGGAGAACGTAAAATCTGTTTTTCAGCGCATATTGATACAAAGGAAGGAACACCGGGAGCACTTGATAACGCATCGGGTGTCACCGTTCTGCTGGCATTAGCAGATAAATTATCCGATTTGGAATTAGCGTATCGTGTTGAATTTGTACTTTTTAATGGAGAGGACTATTACTCCAATCCGGGTGAAATGACATATATGGCTTCCTATCTTTCGAAACCGGAAGATTATGTATATGCATACAACATTGATGGAGTTGGGGTAAAGAATCAGAAAATATCGTATTCTCTTTATGAATGCCCAAAGGAATTTGTTAGTAGTATTGCAAAGGCTGCAAAAGAATTTCAGGATATTGAAGAAATAGAACCTTGGCCACAGGGAGATCATACACTCTTTGCAGTTTCAGGGGTTCCAGCTGTTGCAATTACATCAAGTGGCATATTTGGACTTGTGGATGAAGTGTTGCATACGAAGAGCGACACATTGGAGTGGATCGACACCACGAAGATAGAAATGGTTGTGGATTTTTTGTGTCGCTCTATCGAGGTTAAGTAGAGCTAGGGTGTAGCAGAGAGGAGTAAAAGGGAATGGAGAGCAGGGAGTTTGGCGTAGGAAAACTGATAGGCAGTGTTTTGATTCCAACTATAATAAGTACAGGACTTTATATTTGTGTGGGACTTCATTTTCAGAAATTGCCATCCCTGCTGTTGTTCTTTTTGGTTGCGGTGATTACTCTGTTTCCATTGGAACTTGCAATGATAGCGAGAGAAAGCAAAAAAGAATATGGAAAATATTCTTTGCGTTCGGCACTAACAGATCAAGAAAATATGAAACTGGGTACAGCAGTTTTTCCCGGGCTGTTGGCATTTGCTTATGCGGGAGTATGCAATGTTGTGGTATTGCCATTGGAAACAAAGATTATAACGTCTGTTGCGGAAGTTGTACATTCGACAACTCCTGTTTTCTTTCAGTGGGATAACATGGAAAGCATTCTACATTACCCAAAGAATGTGATATATGTCGCATTGATAGTATATTTTATTGGTAATGTGATAGTAGGTCCAATTGTGGAGGAATTGTTTTTTCGAGGATTTTTGACCAGAAAAATAGAACGATTTGGAAACATGGCACCGGTGATTGTGACAGTTCTATTCTCGCTATATCATTTATGGTTGCCGTTTCAAAACATATTTCGGATTGCGGTATTTCTCCCAGTAAGCTATATGACATGGAAGAAAAAGAACCTATTTATTTCGATAGTATTCCATTGTACTTGTAATTTGTTTTCCGCAGTAAGCTTCATATTAATGGTACTTGGAGGATAGGAGATCGATATGACAGCAACAAATATAATCACATTGATTGTTTTTATAATAGTAGCATGTATCATGATCGGGATAGGTATATCGCAGTTGCGAAGCACTACCCCAGTTGGTTTTTATTCTGGCGAAAAAGGGCCTGCTAAAGATGAACTGATAGATGTACAGGCATGGAATAGAAAACATGGAATCATGTGGTTAGTGTATGGAGCAATCATTATTGTTTCCTATTTTTGTGGCTATATGATAGGGGATAATGTTTTATGCGTGATTCCATATTGTGGGGGATTGATTATGCCCATATTTTTTATGATTAGGTATCATCATAAACTAATAAAAAGGTACAAGCAATAGATGATACAGAGGACATTTATAGATGAAACTACGAGAAGAGGTTAATATTTTGATTTCACCACAAGAGCTGTTTGATAAACTAAAAAAGGATAAAATGTATTTTGATGAAGTGCGTGAGCCAAGAATGATACATTTTGACTCCTGGGATGGAAATGTATTCGTAGATCAAGGTCAGGTAGTTGGATTGATTGACTGGGAGAGAGCCTTGTGGGCAGAAGGGTTGATGGAGGATCGGTTTCGCTTTCATAATATAAATCCAAGTATATTAAAAGGATACGGTAAGAAAAAACTGACACAAAGTGAAAGTATCCGATGTAATTGGTATGATGTGTACTTATACTTAATCATGATGATAGAAGGTGCCTATACAGTCTTGAATCTGCCAGGTGTAGATCATGCATTTGATATGGTTTTATCAGAACGAACAATAGCGGGAAAGAAAAGCATTCGTGAAATAAGAAAATGGATAGAAACAATGGAGAAATGAAATTATGGGATATGTGTTAAAAGAAATAGCCATCAGTATGGATGGCTCAGAAAATGAAGTGCAAAATCTGAATGACATATGGCGAGATGTGGAAAGTGGAAAAATCCCATTGCTATTTGACAGTGATGGGGAATTCATGGATGGATTATCACCGATATCATTATTTACCAATTATGCAGCAAATCAAAAAGGTATATATGATTTAAAGATTATTACAGTGAAATCGGATTTTTTTGCACAAATGGAGCAGCGAATAATCGAAGGAAAGTATAGAAAATATGATTGTGATGATGCCAATATGCAGAATGCTATAAACCGGGCATGGTCTCAAGTGCAAGAGGACGAAAAAAACGGTGTAATAGTTCGTGCATATACGAAGGATTATGAGAGCACTGTTCCGAAAGAATATACCAAAGATGGAAAAGCACATTGTTACCTGTATATTTCCCTTTGAAAGGAGTATAGCATGGCTAATGGTATCATTATGCTTGTGAACCTGTTGACAGCAATCCTAATAGGAATTATGACAGGAAGACTGGAGATTGTTCTGGTCTTTTTGTTATTTTATGCGTCGCATCGTACTTATAGTGGAGGATATCATTTTGAAAGCAGAATCGGGTGTTATCTTTGTTCTTCACTGATTCTTCTGATACCGATTTATAGTTTTGATTGGATACTCCGATCAGCACCTTTGACGGTGCTTGCGTGGATCGGAGTGGGCGCAATAACGACGGTTGTCATTCTTAGCCCGGTGGAAAGCATACACAAAAGATTAGAGCCAACAGAAATTAAGTTCTTTCGAAGAGTGAGCCGCTGTATGGTAAGCATCCAGGCATGTATTGTAGTGGGATTATTCTACATGGACTTGTATGAATACAGTTACGCAGGGTATGTTAGCATAATTTTGATTGCTGTATTCATGGTAATAGGAAGAATTAGTACAAAGCGTTACATTTAGATGTAATCGTATTACAGCATGACAAAAACAGTCATTTTTTCTGATATAGTAGCACAGTCAGAAAGGATGCTGTTATGAAGACCATGGATAATATTTATGAAATTATTGCGGATAATATCAGATTGGAACGAAAACGGTTAGGAATTACACAGGCTCAGCTGGCAGAGGAAGCTGACCTTTCAATAGATACAATTAAAAGTGTGGAGAGTGGCAGACGGGCAATGACTTTAGATACATATTTGAAGCTTGTGAGAGCATTAGATACGACACCGTTTTCATTTATAGTTGATATGAAAGATGGAAAACATCATATTGAGCAATTTATGTTTATGACCAGAGAACGCAGCAGTAAGGAAGTAGAGTTCGTGCTGCATATGGTAGAGCAGATTTTAAAAGGGCAGGACAGCTACTTAAAGTGAGTAGATGATCCTGCCTCTCTTGTATTCATATAGATTGTTCTGGTTACGGTTTTGATGTCAAAGGAATAAACTTTTTATATATTTTCAGCAGCAACCTTCATAATTAGATAATTAAGTGTCTCATCTACAGTAGGACTTTCTCCTTCGCAGGGAATGAGTTTCCAAAAATCTCTGACCTTTGGATCATCACTTTTCAGTGCCAGTGATATAGCATACAGAATATCGTCCCGCACTTTTTCTTCTGAAATACCTTCTCTTCTCGCAATTTCCTGTAAATTTTTTTGGATAATATCTTCATTGATTGATTCTGATTTCATTTCTTTTTGAATTCCTCTCATTAAAGTATGTGCAAGAAGTCTGACAAGACTTCTAAGAACTTATATTTCTATTCTAACAACGGTACACTATAGATGTCAAACAAGAAATGAGATTTAGGAGATGTATCGTATGGAAGAATATGGAACTATACGCATTAAGCTGGAGGAACTGATTGAACAGGCTGGTATCAGCAAGAATAAGTTGAGCCATAAAGCTGAAATGCAGCGTTCACAGATAAACAATTATTGTAATAATAAGATTACCAGACTTGATACAGAAGTATTGGCTCGTATCTGTACAGTTCTTAATTGTTCTATCAGCGATCTGCTCGAATTTATCCCACCAGATGATAATACAAAAGCATAACATTATTGTACAGGATTATGGTGACCTTGTAAGTATTTTTCTATACTTACAGGGTCAATTTTTTTGCCCATTTATCAAAAAGGTGTACTATGTTCCACCGAAATAGCGGGTATAGTCACTCTGCAAATGTCTTTCTTTTTAGTAAAATAGGTTCATGGTTAGCAGATAGATAGTTGGAAAATATTTTTTCGAGTATTTATCAGTTCAAGGCTACTTAATATATGTAACCTAATGTACATATTTACTTTAAGAAAGGAGGTGTCAGCAGAAATGGAGTTTGATGAAAACTATGATTCTACAGAACTTGGAAAAAGAATCAAGGCGATTCGCAAGAAATGTGGTATGACGCAGGAACAGCTTGCAGATATACTTTTGTTATCCGTAGATAGCATTTCAAATTTTGAGAATGGAAGAACGACCTGTATGCCGGAACATTTGATGAAGATTTGTCAGATATTCAATATTTCTGCTGACTATCTTTTCTTTGGGATGGAAAAAGAATTAAAGAAAAAGGAATCTGTTACAATGGAAGCAATTATCGGAATACTCCAAACTTGTAGTGATTTTGATTTGAATAGAGTCCATGCAATGCTCCAGATTTTATTGCAGAAACCAGCAGCTTAAATGAAGAAATGCATGGACAGTATTTTCGTATTGATTAGAGCAGAGAAATAGAAAGTAGATGTTCATACTTTATTTTTGACATAAAAGAGTTCAAAAAGAAACCGAAACATACAAATATTAAACTTGCATATTATTTGAAAGGGATGTATTATAGTTTATAACAAGAATGAAACAGTTTAAAAACGAACTGTATTATACAAAAAATAAGGTGATAATATGAATTTATACTTTGAATTATTACAAAAACCAGTATTTACAGCCGACGATGTGAATCAATATTATGATAATATTGAAAGTACAAGGTCGGCTCTAAAGCGGCTTATGAAACAAAAACTGATTATGAAAATCAGAAAGAATCTGTATACCTGTATCAGTGGGGAGACTGGAGCACCTGTAGCAAGTCGATTTCAGATAGCTTGTATGATTACAAAGAGTGCATATATATCACATCACACTGCAATCGAATATCATGGAATGTCGGATCAGGTGTATTATGATGTATATGTGTCTTCTGAAACACGATTTCAGGAATTCGAGTTTGATGGATATACCTATAAATATATTCCGGCAAAAACGCAGACAGGTATTGAATGCGTAAAATATAGTGGTGGAATTCGTGTTACTGACTTGGAAAAGACTTTGCTGGACAGCGTGAAAGATATGGATAAGATTGCTGGAATCGAAGAAGTGATTGCATTCATTCAGTCAATTCGTAAATTAGATGAAAACAAGCTGTGCCAGTATTTGACAGAGTATCACAATCAGTTTTTGTATCAGAAAATGGGATATTTGCTGGAAACATATTGCAAGGCAAGTGGTCTAACCAACGGATTTTATGAGATGTGTCTGAAGCATATTGGGAAAAGCAATCGCTATCTCTCTAAAGATATTTTCCAGGGTTGTTATAATACAAAGTGGAAAATGGTTGTATCAGATGCGAAAGAATACTTGAAGAACGGAGTGAGTGGTGAAGATGATTGAATATAATAAAATACAGCTTGGCAGAATTGCACAGCAATATGGATTTGTCAGAGATACTTTTGAAAAAGTTCTGCGTCTAAAAGAAATACTGAAATTTATGAATAACGAATCATATTTACAGGAGCATCTGGTATTGAAAGGTGGAACGGCAATCAATATGGTGATTTTCAATCTTCCAAGACTGTCTGTAGACATTGATATGGATTATATCCCTAATGTTACAAAGGATGAGATGGCAGAGGACAGGGAAAAGATTGCTGCAATCCTCAAGGAATATATGGATATGGAAGGCTATCAGCTGTCTACAGCGTCTAGATTTAGTTTTAGTCTGGATGCGTTTCATTATCAATACCGGAATTCAGCTGGTAATATGGATAATATTAAGATAGAGCTGAATTATTCCTTGAGATCGCATGTGTTGAAACCGATAAAAACCGAGATACTAACAGATGTTTTCGAGGAAAGATTTGAAATTCGTACACTTGCTCCTATGGAAATATTTGCAGCAAAAACAAATGCGTTGATAAGCCGTGCAGCAGCCAGAGATTTGTACGATTTTAACAATATGGTTTATTATGGACTCTTTGATTCAGACGAGAAAGATATGTTCCGAAAATGCATTATCTTTTACAATACAATTTCGCAGGAAACAGTGAATAAAACTTTTGATACATCTGCAATCGAGAGATTAACATTTCAGAAGATTAGGCGAGATCTATTTCCTGTTCTTCGGAAAAAGGAAAATTTTGATTTAGACGCAAGAAAGTCGAGTGCGAGAAAATATATTGCAGATCTGATGCAGGTTACAGCAGAAGAAATGGAATATATGGAAGCATTTGAACAAAAAGAATACAGACCAGAATTGCTGTTTAAGGATGCTGGAATTATAGAACGAGTGAAAGAACATCCAATGGCACTATGGAAATGTAAATCTTAGGAAACTGATATCTAACTACATAATTATTTCATCCCTAACCCCGAATATCATTCGGGGTTTTTCTATGCGACTCTGCATACCAATCCGTTAAATTATCCCCCTTATTCAGCTAAAATTTATACATGGTCAGGCAAGACCAATACACCAGAGAGTGTAGCGCGCGAAACTCTCCTTATCAACAGTGAAAAGGAGATTGAACAAATGAACAGACAAATCAAATTTGTAAGTATCAGACATCAATACATTGGTGTGGGCTTTATTAAGTCCCGAAAATCAGACAGTAAGATCATGGAGCTGGGAGAGACGATGATCTCTAAAGCAGAAAAGAAGAATCTGAATCTTTTGGAAGTAATTGTGGACAGCGGAAGCGGAATTGATGTGGATAGAGAAAAAATAGATCGTCTGATGCAGTGGATGGAAAAAGATTATGTGGATGCCATTGTGGTCAATTCTATCTGGGATATTACCAGGGACACAGATGACTTAATGAAATTCATGGCAAGAGCAGAGATGCTGGGTGTTTCTATCTATGATATGGAACAAAACATGAATCTGGCATATATCCCATGGGACGGAGGATGTGGATGCTGAGCAGTAGCCACAACTACGGTTTTTCCAAAGGAGAGAGGCTGGATGCGGAACTCTGTAACTATGTGATATATGAAGGCGGTACTTTGGTTTTTGACCGTTATGGAAATATTGTAGGTGATTATCCAACGGAATCAGAGGCGGTAGAAGCTGTCAACGAGATTGCAGCGGATTTTTATGATGGGTAAGAAAAGAGGTGAGATATGTGAAGTACGATGGATTGGTTGTCGGACAGGCAGTTCGGAATCTTCGGACAGAAAAGAAACTAACAATCGAAAAGTTAAGTGAATTAGTTGATAAGTCACCTTCACATATCAACCAGCTTGAACTTGGGAGCAGAAAGATGAGTATTGATCTGCTGTATTCACTGATGAATGTTTTGGAAACGGATGCGAACCGTGTTCTGGGAATTCCTGAACAAAAGGAAAATGCACGGGAAATGGTGTCTATTGATAATAAATTGCAACAGTTGAATGCGTCACAGAGAAGATACTTGACAGAAATGTTCCTTCAGATGATAGAGAAAATCCCTGCATAGGTAGAAAGAAAATTAGAAATGAAACGAAAAAAAGATAAGAAAATCCGGTGCTTCGTCTATCTTTCAACAGATGCAGATGAGGCGATGGTAGAGATAAAAGAGAAAAAGCAGCTCCGCTATATCAGAGAGTATGCTAAAGCTCATAATATTGTAGTTGTGAAAATATTTCATAAGGGTGAGTTTGGGCAGAATCTTACGAACCGCACATGGGAGCGGATGATTGAACGCATTTTTCATAAAGAAGCAGAGGGAATCTTGCTTGCAAATATGGGTACAGTCGCTGTCAGTGTATCAGATGCCTATTATAAGATTGGAAAGGTCATAGCAGCCGGAGGACAGGTTGTTACTGTAGATGAAGGGAATCTTAGCCTTCCTATCAGAAAGTTGGGAGGGATAGCATGAAGCGGGAACTATTACGAGGTGATGTGATCTATGTGAAGTTAGATGACCATCCATATTCATCTGTACAGTCAGGAATGAGACCATGTCTGGTAATCAGCAGTTATCCATCTTCTAAAGTGGCGAATGTATGCCCATTTACAGCTAAGCTGGATAAGAAGAATATTCCGGTGCATGTAAAAGTTGAGCCACAGGACGTAAATGGATATCTGGAGAAGCCTTCTCTATTACTCGTTGAGCAAATAACAACAATCGACAGAAAGAAGATTATCAGTAAGACGGGGCACATTCCAGAGGATTCGGAGGTTATGTCTCTTGTAAATAAAGCTTTAATTAGGCAATTGATGATTAGCGATGAAAAGATGTAAATGCGAAGAAAAATTGTAATTAACATATGTAGTAATTGAGGAGTCCAGCTATGAAAGAAAATAATGAGGATAAATCTAAAGACGATATTCAATTTGGAACTTTAGGTAGTATTCCTATATGGAAAAGATATGTCTTAAGTATTTCAGAGGCAGCAGCTTATTATCATATAGGGGAGAAAAAAATAAGAAATATTGTGGATTTGCATCCAGAAGCAGATTTTTTGATTATGAATGGGAATCGGGTTTTGCTAAAAAAGAGTAAATTTGAAAATTTTTTGGATGAGTTGTCGGTATTATAAAGAAAATTGTAACTGTTCAGAACTCCATTAGTTAAAGATGATATCGGAATTCCCTAAAAGGGCTTCTCTGATTGCTGTAAAAGCATTTATTCCATGCTTATG
>SAAH01000004.1 GCA_009929525.1 Clostridia bacterium
AAACCTAAAACTGGTGCTAAAACAGAAAAATTATTTTCTCTGTTTTGCACAAATATAGTACTTGTTAGATATTAGGGTACTGAACAGTTACCTTTATTCATAATATACGCCCCTTTCTTTACGTTGGACATCATTTGTATCATAGGAAATATGATTCTTTCTTAAAATAAGTATGCCATGTAAAGATTAGAGGAACATTAAGAGGTAAAAAGAATATAGCTATTTATTCGGAAAATCGATTGTGGGGCCAAGGATTATCGTAAAGGTACTTCCTTCTCCCGGTTGGCTTTCCACATGGACAGTGCCATTGTGAAAACGAGCGATCTCCTGTACCATGGCAAGTCCAAGTCCAGTGCCTTTGCCGCTTCGGGAGGATTCTATCTGGTAGAAGCGGTGGAATATTTTTTCCAGCTGATCTTTGGCAATGCCGATGCCGTTGTCCGATACGGTCAATACTGCGTTTGGTTCCCTTGATGAAAGTGTTACTTTGATATAACCGTTTGGACGTCCATAGCGGTAAGCATTGCTGATCAGGTTCGTTAAAAGGCGTGATAAAAGTGCCTGATTACCGACGATAAAAATATTGTCCTCAACGGTTGAAGTCAGGAGGATTCCCTGATCTGGCAGCAGAGCCATATCCTCACAGACAGATGTGACCAGTGAGGAGAGGTTCAGGGATTCTTTGATGAAACTGTCAGATTTTCTTTCCAGTCGGATAAAACTGAGCATGTCTTCGATCATGCGGTTCATTTTCCCGCCCTGTCGTTTGATGACGTACAGAGCAGTTTCATATTCTTCAGGGGTCCGCAGCTTCTCCAGCGAAAATTCGCACTGTGCCATGATCACAGACATAGGTGTCCTTAGTTCATGGGATACATCAGAGGTGAACTGCTTTTCACTTTCGAAAGCCTGATCAAGCCGGTCAAACATTTCGTTGAAGGTATCAGCGAGCTGATGAAGTTCATCTGTTCCGGGTGAAAGTTCAATACGTTTTTTCAAATCCGGTCCCTTGCTGATCCGGGAGGCGGCATCTTCTATTTGGCGGAGCGGTTTTAAAGTTTTTCCTGCGATGATATACCCGCCAAATGCAGCGAAAACCAGCAGAAGCGGCAGTATATAAAGGGAAATCCGGGCAATATTTGAAAGCTGTACAGAGCCTTGTTCTTCTGATACGACGCCTCGGAGCCAAAGCCCATGCAGGCCTTCCCTTGTCAGCATCCGGTCATAGATATAATAGGTAACTTTGCCGACAGATAACTTTTGGATCTTTCCATCGGTGAGTTTATAATCTTTCGTGTCTTTCATGATGGGATTTTCTCCGTAGAGAAGTTCACCATTTTCAAAACAAAGAGAGGTGGAAATGCCATTTACCAGATCAAGGTAATCATCATCCACTTCCAGATAGCCACCGTTATATTCAATGTAATGGTCAGCATCATTATCATTTTCTACGCGGCTCATGGTGTTGAAAAATTCAACTTCATCTACATTATTTTCAATCGTATCGATGAGACTGTCACGAATGGTCTTTTGGAGTACGGACCCGCTGACGGACAGGATGACAGCAAAGGAAAGACCGGTAATGACAAATAGGATAGTGGAAAACCACAGTGTGATCTTCATTCGTATAGAAATATTTTTCATGTGCCCTCCCGAAGAACGTAGCCGCTGCCGCGGATCGTATGGATCAATTTATTGGAGTATCCGTCATCTATTTTTTTGCGCAGGTAACTGATATACACATCAACAACATTAGTACCGCCCTCATAATCAAAGTTCCAGATATGATTTTCGATTTTTTCGCGGGATAAGACGATGCCGGCGTTATGCATCAGATATTCCAGCAGGGCATATTCTTTGGCGGAGAGGGTGATATCTATATTGCCCCGTTTTACGATGTGGGAGGCAGTGTCCAGCGTCAGATCGGCGATCGTGATAGTATTGGTCACCATGCCAAAATTATTTCGTGTCATAGCCCGCAGCCGTGCGGACAATTCAGCAAACGCAAATGGTTTTACAAGATAGTCATTTGCCCCGCTGTCCAGCCCTTTTACCCGGTCCTCAATCGCATCCTTTGCAGTCAGGAATAAAACCGGTGTCGTCTTTTTTGACTGGCGCAGGATGCGCAAAACTTCAAAACCATCCTTTTTGGGCATCATGATATCTAAAATAAGTGCGTCATAATCGGCACAGCCCAAATAATTAATGGCTTCTTCGCCGTCAAAACAGCAATCTACGGAATATCCGTCCGAAGTCAGTTTCTGGGCAATGATCTGATTGAGATCCTGCTCATCTTCGGCAAGTAAAATACGCATGTTTCCACCTTCTTTCAGAATGAAATAAATTATCTATCATATATAACACCTTTACATTAAACTACGGTTAGATTATATAAATTTTACCATATTCGAGGGGAAATGAGTGACAAAATTATTTACTTTAATTCGCTAAAATGGTTGAGATATCCCCAAATATGGGGTATAATCGAAAAGTATGGCATTTGAAGTGTTGTACATGCGAGCATTTATTAATATATTTTATAATTATCCATTATTTATAAGTAATAATAAGTTTTACTTATAATAAAAGTAGTGTATAATGGTGAAGGTAAAGTTTTACATTAAAGAACCCATCAGGAGGTAACCATATGATTAAAGCAGTTGTTGGAGCAAACTGGGGAGACGAGGGAAA
Source organism: Clostridia bacterium (assembly GCA_009929525.1). Taxonomy (GTDB): domain Bacteria; phylum Bacillota; class Clostridia; order Lachnospirales; family Lachnospiraceae; genus Oliverpabstia. The sequence continues at coordinate 2,692 of SAAH01000004.1, forward strand.
AGGAAAGATCACGGATATGCTTGCAAAGCAGGCAGACATCATCGTACGTTTCCAGGGAGGAGCAAACGCAGGACATACGATCGTAAATGATTACGGTAAGTTCGCGCTGCATACTCTGCCATCAGGTGTATTTTATAATCACACCACCAGTGTAATTGGAAATGGTGTGGCACTGAATGTTCCGCTTTTATTTAAGGAGATTCAGGGAATCGTTGAAAAAGGAGTTCCGGCACCAAAGATTCTCGTGTCCGACAGGGCACAGATGGTAATGTCCTATCATATATTGTTGGATCAGTATGAGGAAGAGCGTCTGGGCGGAAAGTCCTTTGGTTCTACCAAATCAGGTATTGCTCCATTTTATTCTGATAAATTTTCAAAGATCGGTTTCCAGGTCAGCGAGCTGTTTGACGAGGAAAGCCTGAAAGAAAAAGTTGAAAGAGTATGCGAGACAAAGAATGTTTTGTTTGAGCATCTGTATCACAAACCATTATTAAAGAGTGAAGAGATTTTCGAAGAGCTGATGAGCTACAAGAAAATGGTTGAGCCATATGTATGTGATGTTTCCCTGTATCTGTGGAATGCACTGAAAGAGGGCAAAGAAATCTTGCTGGAAGGCCAGTTAGGATCATTGAAAGACCCTGACCACGGTATCTATCCGATGGTTACATCTTCTTCTACATTGGCAGGATATGGCGCAGTTGGTGCCGGTGTTCCTCCATATGAGATCAAGAAGATCGTTACTGTATGTAAAGCATATTCAAGTGCTGTAGGAGCAGGTGCATTTGTATCTGAGATCTTCGGTGACGAGGCAGATGAGCTTCGCCGCAGAGGTGGAGACGGCGGAGAGTACGGAGCAACAACAGGACGTCCAAGACGTATGGGATGGTTTGACGTAGTTGCATCTAAGTATGGCTGCCGTATGCAGGGAACTACAGACGTAGCATTTACAGTACTGGATGTACTGGGATATCTGAAAGAGATTCCTGTATGTGTAGGTTATGAGATCAACGGTGAAGTTACTACTGATTTCCCAACCACAAGCCTGCTTGAAAAAGCAAAACCGGTTATCGAGACACTTCCAGGCTGGAACTGTGATATCCGTGGAATTAAAAAATATGAAGAATTGCCGGAAAACTGCAGAAAATACATTGAGTTTGTAGAAGAAAGAATCGGATTCCCGATCACTATGATCTCCAATGGCCCGGGACGAGATGATATCATCTATCGTTAGTATTTTCTGAATATAATGATTGATATACATAAGCTGTCATATTGTCCCGAAGGTGGATCAATATGGCAGCTTATTATTTTGTATCAGAGGAAAGTATTTCATATAATATAAAAACGATCCACGAGGACCGCGCTGCGGCGCAGAACCCTGTAGGCGGGATTCTTTTTTCGAAAAAATCAGCAGTTTTTGAATGATAGGGAGTAAGAGGAGCAGATCATGAATTATAGAGCGGAAAAGTATTTGAAAAATATTGATAAAAAAGCGATTAATATGGAGCGGGTGGAATCGGTAGACAGTCTGTCCGGCGATGAGACCTTGGAGTATGTGATGCGTACACTGGATATATTGGATAACTGTCAGGATTTGACATTGTCACAATATGAAAATCTGAAGGCAGCTTTAGAATGGTGTGAAACAGGAAAATCAGAAGAACTGCCATTTCCAAAGACGGGAATACATAACCTTGATTCGGCAGCTTTATATCGATACTATTATGAAACCAATGGAATCGTTCCTCTTCTGATCGAATGTCATGGTTTGATCGGTCAGGCGATCAGGGGTGAGGTGTCCTTACAAAAATATCTTCCCAAATTGGTTTCTATTGCAGATTATCTGATACCGTTATCTTATTGTGTGATCGGCGGCGTTTCGATGGAACTGTGGGATTTGGTAAAGGATAAGGCCTATAGCATCGTTCGGTCGATAAAAGACGGAGATTATCGTGATTATTCGATTCTGGACAGAATAACTAAATTGAAGCCAGGGTTTGAACCCGCTTGCATTATTCCTGTGGAAGTGGAGGAGATGCTTTCTCTATATGATTTTTGGTATGTAGAAGGCACTCTTAACTCTTTTTCCAATGAAGAATTTGTAAAGATCATGTCCATGGTCTCAGGATTTTTGGAGACAAATGCGCAGATAACCGATATTTCATTTAAGAAAATCATGGATGATCTTTATTATGATTATAGAGGGAAGAAATATATTAATGTTTATAAAAAAAGGATCATCGAGAATTTTCTTCATGGAGAAAATTCAGATCATGTGTCGTTTTCTTTTGTAAAGGAAAATCGCGTAGGTTATCCTGTATTTATTTTTACGGATGTATGCAAGAGTTTGATCGGATTCTGCGTGCAGGCCGAGAGATCGGGGATCCTTACTTATGAGAAATCCATTACACTTTTATTCGACATGTTTGGATTCCGAAAAGACAAATTTGACCGATTAAACAATGAACACTCTTACCTTGATACGATGAATCACATGACCACATCTACAAAATCAACGATTCCAAACTATGCGACAGGTGAAATCATTGTAGATGTTGGATCTGGCGGTGGAGCCATGCTTTTGGCACTGGAAGAAAAATTCCCTGATAAAACGATTATTGGAACGGATATTTCATCGGAAGTTTTGCTTAATCTAAGCCATCTTCAGGACACTCATCATTTTCAGGTGAAGAAGCATAATTTTGTAGAATCACCGCTGGATCTCAAGGTAGATACGATCATTTTCTCTTCCATTCTGCATGAGATTTTTTCGTACACCGAGTTAGATGGCAAGAAATTCAATATTGATTCTGTCAAATTAGCACTGAAAAATGCTTATGATTCTCTGCTGCCCGGAGGACGCATCATTATCCGGGATGGGATACGCTGTGGTACAGCACCGGCAAAACTCAAACTGAAAACTAAAGAGGCACTGGAATGCCTTGAAAATTATCGGAAGGATTTTAAAGGGCTAACAGACATTCCCGATGATGCAATCATTTTGAAACGCAGGGACGGGGCAATGAATGCACCTTTGGATTATATACGTGAATTTTTATTTACCCTGACTTGGGGATCGGATAGTTATCCTCATGAGGTCCAGGAACAATTTGGATATTTCACGTTGAAGGAATATCAAGATTTTCTGTCATCTGTGGGTGCGAAGATCCTGCAGGCCGATGAATATCTGGAAAGTGGCTATGTGGATCATCTTGCCCCATATATTGAGTTATTTGACAGCGACGATCAGCCGCTTGCCATACCTAATTCTACTTGCTTTATTGTGGCTGAAAAAGCCAGATAATATAATGAGCGATCGTGATAGCTGCAAAGCAGCGTCAAGCACTGAAAGTGCGAATCACGATATAATGAGTGTTAGTGAGGCAACCTGCTCGCAGGAACGGCGAACGGCGAATGGCGATCGTGATAGCTGCAAAGCAGCGTCAAGCACTGAAAGTGCGAATCACGATATAATGAGTGTTAGTGAGGCAACCTGCTCGCAGGAATGGCGAACGGCGAATGGCGATCGTGATAGCTGCAAAGCAGCGTCAAGCACTGAAAGTGCGAATCACGATATAAGAAATATTTTATCAAGGAGGATCATAAAAATGAATGATCATATAACAAGAGAAGAAGCATTTCAATTACTGGAAAAATACAATCAGGAGCCATTTCATATCCAGCATGCACTTACGGTGGAAGGCGTAATGAGATGGTACGCAAAAGAATTGGGATATGATGAAGAATTTTGGGGTATCGTGGGACTTTTGCACGACATTGATTTTGAAAAATACCCGGAAGAGCACTGTATCAAGGCCTCAGAACTTCTTAAAGAGGCAGGTGTGGGAGAAGATATCATTCATGCTGTCTGCAGCCATGGATACGGTCTTACGGTGGATGTAAAGCCAGAGCACGAGATGGAGAAGGTGTTGTATGCAGTCGATGAACTTACTGGTCTTATCGGGGCAGCAGCTCTTATGCGTCCATCAAAGAGTGTACAGGACATGGAATTAAAATCAGTGAAGAAAAAATATAAAACCACAAGCTTTGCAGCAGGATGTTCCAGAGAAGTCATAGAAAATGGTGCAAAGATGATGGGAATAACATTGGAAGAACTGATCCAGAAGACAATCCTTGCGATGAGAAGCTGTGAGGAAGAAATCCGGGAAGCGATGGAATAAGCCGTTCGCATGATACACATCACTACAGGTATAAGTGTTATATAGGATGCGTATCACAAGTTATAGCTCACTATGTGCGCAGTAACTCGATTTGCGATACAAACAAGCTTACGATACAAATAAGCTTGCAATATAAATAAGTTTGCAATACAAATAAGTTTGCGATACAAACAAGCTAAAAAATCGTAATTCGCATCGCAGAATTGGTGTGTGATCAAAATATGATGGGACAGAGGGCATATGTAATAAAATCGCTAAGTGCTGCCTCGATACGGACATAATGACCTTACTTTTAAGCAGATAGTGCAAGTATAATGTGGTCAACGGGGTGCATACAAAAATACATACATACGCTGCCTCGCAATATAAAAAATGTGTGGCAGAGAAAAGAAGAAAACTTACGGATGCCCTATTTGCAGTGCATATCAACAAAATCATGTGTTATATTGTGAAAAAATGGAGGGCGTGAGGTAGGCAAAGACTTTTTTCTGCTATATGCCGGATACTGTTCATTCATTGTTCAACAACGCGCTTTGCAAGGATATATGGAAGAAAGAAAATTGATGTCAACGAAAGAAGAAAAAAATTGACATCAACGAAGAAAATGGTGATGTCTTCGCCGCCAATGCTGATCCGGCGGGGCATATACATAAAAGAGCAAAAATATATTCCATTTTGACTGGCTAAACTTGATGATTTCAAGTGAATTGGGGCATCTGCAACACATTTATACTATTGCCGCGTTATTAGTCCTGACACAGGGCAGGGGGGCGAATCTTGCTTGCCTTTGCCCCAGATAACAGTAACATATATGCTGCGATTTACCGTAGAATACTTTCGTTATATGCTTGATATACCTAATTCCCCTGTGGTAAACTAGGTATAATACAGAGGGACGGAGGTTTACGAGGATGAAGATATCAACAAGAGGACGTTATGCTATCAGGGTCATGCTGGATCTGGCGGAGCACAATACCGGGGAGTATATCCCTTTGATGGATATAGCCAAAAGACAGGATATCTCAGAGAAGTATCTGGAAGCAATCGTGGCTTCACTGAGCAAAAATGGATTTGTCTTTTCCATGCGTGGAAAGGGCGGCGGATATCAGTTATCAAGAACCCCTCAGGAATATACGGTAGGAAGCATCCTGAGGCTCACAGAAGGATCATTTGCGCCGGTCGCATGCCTGGAGAACACACCAAATAAGTGCGAGAGAGCGGGAAGCTGCAAGACACTTAAGATGTGGGAAGGTGCTTATAAGGCAATCGAGGATTATTTCAATGGGATTACGCTGCAGGATCTTTTGGAGGATGCTGCGGATGTGGGGAATTATGTGATATAAGGAGTGAGCAAACTGCTTGCGAGATTGGCGACCGCTGCCTATCCCTTATAATGCAAAATCTAAACACAATGCCAATCCCATAAGCCAGCAAAGGGGCTGATATTTCATTAAACAGGATGAGTGTGGGAAAAGTTGCAATGATTCCATAGGCAGCAATGGTGATGTCTTTGCCATTAATATTGATCCGGCGGGGCATATACACAAAAGAGGAAAAAAATATTCCGTTTTGGCTAACGAAACACGATGATTTCAAGTGAATTGGGGCATCTTGCAACACATTTATACTATTGCCGCGTTATTAGTCCTGACATAGGGTAGGAGGTGAATCTTGCTTGTCTTTGCCCCAGTGAGCAGTAACCCAGAATCGGCAAAAAAATAAAAAATAGATATTAATGCATAAATTTTGCCGATAATGTGTTATACATTTCCGGTGTATAGATAAGATCATTGACAATGCGAAAGCGATATTATCAGAAAAATTAATAAAAGAACTTCATTCGATATTAAAAACAGGAACAAGTGATTCAAGAAAAGATTGGTTTGCGGTAGGGCAGTATAAAAAGCTGCCGAATGAGGTTGGTGGAATGAATACGACACTTCCAGAAGAAGTTGCAGATGAAATGGGAGAATTATTGACGGAGTATAATTCCAAAGGGAAAAAAACCTTGGAGGATATAGTGGAATTCCATGTCAGATTTGAGAAAATCCACCCATTCCAAGATGGCAATGGTCGTGTGGGAAGACTTATTATGTTTAAAGAATGTTTGAAACATAACATTGTTCCTTTTATTATAGAAGATGATTTGAAAATGTTTTATTATCGTGGATTGAAAGAGTGGAACCATGAGAATGGATATTTGATGGACACTTGTTTACATGCTCAGGATAAATATAAAGCTTATCTTGATTATTTTAGGATAAATGGTTAGGGGGGGACACGCGCCCGGAACCACGGACTGTCCCTTCCTGGTGCACTGTTTGTTGGATGGGGAGGAAAGATATTTGGTAACTCCTCATATGCATCGGAATAAGGGCAGATATTGACAAAAAGATAATAGAATACTACTATAATCATATAAAAAGCGTGCTGCCGATAGGCGGTCAGCCTGATTAGTTGATTAGTAAAAATAACCGTGAAGTTGTCAGGACAGGGCGGTTATTTTTGCGTCTTGTTACTCTTACCAATTAAAGCCTCCGGCGGATTGCAGAGCGGCTCAGATGTATTATGTCAATATAGCTGACGCAGCAAGTACGCCGAGACGTATTTGAAGAAAGATAACTAAGAATGTTATAGTATAACCTGGCATTTTTTAAACCAGAGCTCTGAACCCCCAGCCAGAATTAAGGGTATGGTCCCTTTTCCAAACAATTTGAGAGCGTTTAGAGAATCTCACGAGATCCACTCCCTAGCAAGCACTTAGCGAAGAGCCCACTGGCGATGAGCTTAGTGCGGCTTGGGAGTTAGCTCGGGAGTTCTCTGCTCTCGTTTGGAAAAGGGACCATACCCTTAATTCTGGCGTCCCCATGAGATCAAACATGAATCAAAGATAAATCAAACAAAACATATAAAAAAGACGGCCCCACTCATCAAGAGCACAGCCGCCTTCCTATAAATCATACACATTTAGGTAGGAGTTAAAACATATAAAACATATCCGAACTTATTCACCTCAATCAGCAGTATCCTGAAGAGCCATAAATCCTTCCTCACCAGTTCTGATCTTAACAACATTTTCAATGTCATATACGAATAACTTACCATCGCCAATCTGACCAGTATAAAGAACTTCTTTAGCTGTATCGATAACCTTCTGTACAGGTACAAGACTTACAACGATTTCAATCTTAACCTTAGGAAGCAGGCTCATATCCATGGATACACCACGATAGAAGGTAGAAGCACCTTTCTGAACTCCACAACCAAGTACATTTGTTACAGTGATACCAGTTACGCCGATGTTGTTCATTGCCTGCATAAACTCTTCGAGTTTGTTCTGACGGGTAATGATAACAACTTTTGTGAGTTTCTTAAGCTTCATGCTTGTTCCGTTTTCTGGAACTTCCTGAAGCTCTTCCATAGTTGGGCTTTCAGCAGGTGACTGGGATGCGGAAGCAGCACCAGCAGCAACTTTTGCAGTATTTTCAGCACCAAGAACACTTGGGATATGTCCGAAAGTATCCTGTGTAACGAAATCAGCGTAGCTGCTTGCAAGTCCATGCTCGCGAATATCAAGACCAGCAACCTCTTCATCAGCAGAAACACGAAGACCAACAGTATGTTTGATAACCTGGAATACGATAACCATAGTAACAACTACCCATGCAGCTGTTGCGATGAAACCGATGAACTGGATACCAAGAAGGTGGAAACCACCGCCTGTGAAAAGACCAAGTCCATCTGTACCAGTACCATCAGAGAAAAGACCTACACATAATGTTCCAAGAGCACCGTTAAGTCCATGAACACCAACAGCACCAACAGGATCATCAATCTTACATACTTTATCAATAAATTCAATACCAAATACTACTACGAAACCAGAGATAACACCGATGATAGCTGCAGAAGTAGGAGATACAGTATCACAGCCTGCTGTGATAGCTACAAGACCTGCCAGAGTACCATTCAGAGTCATGGAAACATCAGGTTTTTTGTAACGGATCCATGTGATGAACATAACTACTACAGTTGCAACAGCAGCAGCCAGGTTTGTTGTTACAAAAATCTTACTTGCAGATACGATTGCTTCACCTTCCATAGATACAGTGGAAGCACCGTTGAATCCAAACCAGCAGAACCAGAGGATAAATACTCCGAGAGCACCGATAGTAAGGTTATGTCCCGGGATAGCTCTTGATTTGCCTGATTTGCTGTATTTTCCAATACGAGGTCCAAGGATCTTAGCACCAACAAGTGCTGCGACACCACCAACCATATGTACTGCACAGGAACCAGCGAAATCATGGAATCCCATCTGTGCCAGCCAGCCGCCGCCCCAGATCCAGTGACCGGATACAGGATAAACAACTAAACTGATGATGAAACTGTAGATACAATAAGATGAAAACTTAGTACGCTCTGCCATTGCTCCAGAAACGATTGTTGCAGCAGTTGCGCAAAATACTGTCTGGAAGATCAAGAAAGCCCAGAAAGGAACTCCATCAGGAAGCATTCCTGCTCCATAGTTACCTTCAGATGCAATACCTGCGATGCTTCCGAAGAAGCCATTGCCTGTTCCAAACATGATACCGAAACCAACGATCCAGAAGGTAGGAGTACCGATACAAAAATCCATCAGGTTTTTCATGATAATGTTACCTGAGTTCTTTGCACGGGTAAAACCTGTCTCTACCATTGCAAAACCTGCCTGCATAAAGAATACTAATGCGGCACCTACGAGCACCCATATAGTGTTTACAGCTGATAATTCACTCATAATAATTCTCTCCTCTCAAAAGTTTTTCTTTTAACGGGAAAAGGCGCATACCTTTGGAGAGAAGTACGCGCCTTTACGTAAGAAAAATGTGATGTATGTAATCGGGGAAGTAATATACCTCCGCCGCGATTACTATTTTAAAATTTCCATGGGGTATATGTTATCGAAACATGCCTTACAAAGAGGAAGGTCACCAACCATCGACTGAAGGTCTGATATTTTCATATAACCCAGTGAATCTGCGCCAATCAGCTGTCTGATTTCTTCCACTGAATGAGAAGAAGCGATCAATTGCTGGTTGGATGGTACATCTGTGCCAAAATAGCATGGATACAAAAATGGTGGGGAACAGATCCGAACATGTACACTCTTTGCACCTGCATTTTTCAAAAGGTGGATCAGATTAGCGATCGTAGTTCCACGAACAATGGAATCATCTACGAGGACAATTGATTTTCCCTTTACTGCAGGTTCCAGAACGCTTAATTTCAGTCGAACACTGGATTCCCTTTCCTTTTGTGTAGGCTTGATAAATGTTCTGCCTACATAGCTGTTCTTATAAAATGCCAGTCCGAAAGGGATACCGGATTCAACCGAATATCCCTGTGCAGCAGTTATCCCGGAGTCAGGGACACCGACCACAAGATCAGCATCCACAGGATAAGCCTTGGCAAGAGCAGCACCAGCCTGAAGACGTGCATTATAGACGGATATACCATCTATCTTGCTGTCAAGGCGAGCAAAGTAAATGTATTCAAAAATGCAATGAGCCTGCTTGGACTGGCACAAATCAAGATTGGATGTTATACCATCGCGGGTGATCGTAATGATCTCTCCAGGACGGATATCCCTTACAAACTGAGCACCTATTGAAGTAAGTGCACAGCTTTCAGAGGCGATGACATAAGAATCATCTCTTTTTCCAAGGCAGAGTGGTTTGAGTCCGAGAGGATCGCGAACACCGATCAATTTTCTTGGACTTGCGATAACGAGACCGTAAGCCCCTTTGATCTTTGAAGCGGTACTTAATATTGCTTCCTCAACGGTTTTTGTATGAACTCTTTCCCTGGCGATCAGATAAGCGATAACCTCTGAATCAGTAGTTGTATGAAAGATGGCTCCACCCTGTGCAAGTTCGTCACGAAGCTGATCAGTATTGACCAGATTACCGTTGTGTGCAAGAGCCAACGTTCCTTTTATATAATTAAGTACGAGAGGCTGAGCATTTTCTATAGTTGCAGCTCCCGTAGTGGAATAGCGTACATGGCCGATACCAAGGTTTCCCTTGAGAGAAGATAAAACATCTTCTTTAAAAACTTCACTGACCAGTCCCATTCCTTTCTGAACTTTCATATTACCTTTGGGACCGCTGGTATCAAACACAGCGATTCCGCAGGATTCTTGCCCCCGGTGCTGGAGGGAAGACAGCCCATAATAGATAGAGGAGGCTGCATCTTCCCCACTGGTATTATAAATGCCAAATACACCGCAGGCTTCTTTAATCCGTCTATCCTGTCCCATACTCCACCTCACTACAGGGAGAACAAAAGCTGATCGTAAGTAGGGTAAGGAAGGATAGAATCTGGAATTAAAGCCTCTGTTTCACTGGCAATTGTACGAAGCTCTTCCATCTTAGCGAGTACATCGTTGTGGAAAGCATCGGCACAAGCCTGCATATCTTCGATAGCTTCTGCTTTTGCAGCCAGTGTTTTAAGTTCTGCAACACCATCTGTAAGAGAAGTGTAAGCAGAGGATAATTTCTCTACCAGTGCTTCTTCAGAAGCTGTAGAGATAGAAGGCATAAATGCCTTTTTGGAAGCAGCACTTTCGGCAACCTGACCTACGTAGGTGCTTACAGATGGAATGAAATCTTTTGTGAGCATTTCTTCCAGAGTACGTGCCTCTATACCAATCGTTTTTACGTAATTCTCAAGGAGAATCTCGTAACGTGAGAAAATCTCTTCTTTTGTGAAGATATGATGTTTGGTAAACAGTTCAACGTTCTTATCTGCGATAAACTGTGGCAGACAGTCAGGAGTAGATGCGAGGTTGAATAAACCACGTTTTTCAGCTTCCTGAACCCATTCATCTGTGTAACCATTTCCGTTAAATACAACTTTTTTGTGTTTACGGATCGCACGTTTGATCAGTTCATGAACTGCATGCTCCATATCTTCCGGTTTTGTTCCTTCAAGTTCTGTATAGAACTGAGCCAGTGCTTCTGCAACAGCTGTGTTAAGAACAATATTAGGATTGGAAACAGATGCAGCAGAACCGAGCATACGGAACTCGAATTTGTTTCCAGTGAAAGCGAATGGTGATGTACGGTTACGGTCTGTATTATCTTTTGTAAAGTGAGGAAGTACGTGAGCTCCGATATCAAGCTGAACTTTCTCATGTTTGCCGAAGAATGTATCATTTTCGATGGACTGGAAGATCTCTGTGAGTTCGTCGCCAAGGAAGATGGATACGATAGCCGGCGGTGCTTCATTTCCGCCAAGACGATGGTCATTTCCTGCACCAGCAGCAGATACACGCATCATATCAGCATATTCATCAACAGCTTTGATAACAGCCATCAAGAATACAAGAAACTGAATGTTTTCATCTGGTGTACGTCCTGGATTTAACAGGTTTACTCCGTCACTGGTGATCATAGACCAGTTGTTATGTTTTCCACTTCCGTTGATACCTTCGAAAGGTTTCTCATGAAGCAGACACATCAGACCATGTTTGTCAGCAACTTTTTTCATGATCTCCATAGTTAACTGATTGTGGTCTACAGCTACGTTAGCTGTATCGAAGATAGGTGCCAGCTCGTGCTGAGCAGGAGCAACTTCGTTATGTTTTGTCTTAGCCGGGATACCCAGTTTCCAAAGTTCCTCATCCAGGTCATGCATATAAGATGCAACCTTTGGTTTGAGGGAACCGAAGTAATGATCTTCCATTTCCTGTCCCTTAGGAGCAGGAGCACCAAGAAGTGTTCTTCCACAGAATACCAGGTCTTTTCTTTTCTTATATAACTCTTTATCAACAAGGAAATATTCCTGCTCAGGTCCGATTGTTGTAGAAACGCTTGTAACTGTTTCGTTACCCAGCAGTTTCAGCATCTTAACAGCTTCGTTATTCAAAGCTTCCATAGAACGAAGGAGTGGAGTTTTCTTATCCAGTGCTTCTCCGCTGTAGGAACAGAATGCTGTAGGAATATATAATGTACCATCTTTAATGAAAGCCGGTGAAGTAGGATCCCATGCTGTATATCCTCTGGCTTCAAATGTTGCACGCAGACCTCCTGATGGGAAGCTGGATGCGTCTGGCTCACCTTTTACAAGCTCTTTACCGGAAAAATCCATGATAACTTCGCCGTCACCTGATGGTGTGATGAAGCTGTCGTGTTTCTCAGCTGTGAAGTTTGTCATTGGCTGGAACCAGTGTGTAAAATGTGTAGCTCCGTTTTCAACAGCCCATTCTTTCATGGCAACTGCTACGGAATTAGCTACATCAAGTTCCAGATGTGTGTTGTTCTCAATTGTCTTCCTCAATGCTTTGTACATATCTTTTGGAAGTTTGTTACGCATTACCTTGTCGTTAAAAACAAGGCTTCCGTATAAAGCTGGAATTTCTTTCGTCATGGTTATGTTCTCCTTTCTGAATACAAAAAAAGACGCCTTGGACATATATCCAAAGCGCCTTTGCTTATGTCCTGTAGTATACTCGGAAAAATGAGATTGTCAATCCCTGATTTTTAAAAATTCGAAAAAACGAAGGGGTCGAAAACAGGACGCAAAGTATGAAAAATGATAAAATTTAGCACAAAAAACATACAAATACACATTGAAAAAACGGATGCTGAAAAATAAAATACAAAATCATTGCACAAAAATCACTACAAAAAACATGGAAACAGGAGGTAAATTGTGAAAAATATAAAAAAGTAAAAAATATAATCCATATGATACCTAAGAAAATAATTGACAAATAAAATCGAAAGAGACATAATATATGCATTAAAAAAATATATATGGTAAGCTATATTATGGAAAGCAACTGACAAAGGGGTCAGGAATCCGAATGGGATTTCTGACCCCTTTTTTCGTATAAAAGCTTATGATATATACCATATTTACAAAAGAAAGATGTCCACCAAGTTTTACTTAATTATAAATAGGAGGAAGATGTGATGGCAGTAAAATATGTATTTGTAACAGGAGGTGTGGTTTCAGGATTAGGAAAAGGGATCACAGCAGCATCACTGGGAAGGCTTTTAAAAGACAGAGGCTACCAGGTGACGATGCAGAAGTTTGACCCTTATATTAATGTAGATCCTGGAACAATGAATCCCATCCAGCATGGAGAGGTCTTTGTAACAGATGATGGTACAGAGACAGATTTGGATCTGGGACATTATGAAAGATTTATTGATGAGAGTCTTGATCAGAACTCTAATGTAACAACTGGTAAGATCTACTGGTCAGTACTTCAGAAAGAGCGCCGCGGTGATTATGGCGGAGGGACTGTTCAGGTAATTCCTCATATTACTAATGAGATCAAAGGAAGATTTTATCAGGGCAAGACACCGGATGATAACAGAATCGCAATTATCGAGGTGGGTGGTACGGCAGGTGATATCGAGAGTCAGCCGTTTTTGGAGGCCATTCGCCAGTTCCAGCATGATGTAGGACATGAAAATGCGATCCTGATCCATGTAACATTGATACCTTATTTAAAGGCATCAGGAGAGCTTAAGACAAAACCGACCCAGCAGAGTGTAAAAGAACTGCAGTCCATGGGACTTTGGCCGGATGTACTGGTATGTCGAAGCGAATATCCGATCCCGGAAGAATTAAAAGATAAAATCGCACTGTTTTGTAATGTACCAAGGAATCATGTACTGCAAAACCTTGATGTGGAATACCTGTATGAAGCACCGCTTGCCATGGAAAAGGAAAATCTGGCACAGGTAGTATGTGAATCTTTGAAGCTTCCATGTCCTGAACCGGATTCCAGTGATTGGAAAGCAATGGTAGAAAGCCTGCGTAACCCGAAGTATGAAGTGGAAATCGCAATGGTTGGAAAATATATACAGCTCCATGACGCATATCTGAGTGTTGTGGAAGCACTGAAGCACGGCGGGATCGCTGCACATGCAAATGTGAAGATCCGTTGGGTTGATTCAGAAGATGTAAATAAAGAAAGCGCAGCCGGGCTTTTGGCAGGCGTTGATGGAATCCTTGTACCGGGTGGATTTGGAACAAGGGGAACCGAAGGAAAGATCGAAGCTATCAAGTTCGCAAGAGAAAACAGGATCCCATTCCTGGGCATCTGTCTTGGTATGCAGATGGCTATCGTAGAATATGCCCGTCACGTGGTAGGATTTGAGGATGCCAACAGTATTGAATTGGATCCGGAGACAACACATCCGGTGATCGCATTGATGCCGGAACAAAATGGTGTTACAAATCTGGGCGGAACCTTAAGACTGGGTGCATACCCATGTATCTTAAAAGACGGCACGATCGCAGAGTATCTCTATGGTAAGAAAGAGATCAGCGAGCGTCACAGACATCGTTATGAAGTAAACAATGAATATAGAGAACAGCTTGAAAGCCACGGTATGGTTCTGTCAGGACTTTCACCGGATGGAAGGATCGTGGAGATGTTGGAACTGAAAGATCACCCATACTTTGTAGGAACTCAGGGACACCCTGAATTAAAATCAAGACCAAACCGTGCTCATCCACTGTTTAGAGGACTGATCCAGGCAGCGGTGGATTATAGCCAGCGAGAGGAGAAAATGTGATGAAAGAAAATCAAGGTTTATATCGACAGCAATTCGAACATGATAACTGCGGAATCGGTGCCGTTGTGAACAGCAAGGGTATCAAAAGCCATCAGACCGTAGAAAATGCACTTAAGATAGTAGAAAATCTGGAACATAGAGCAGGTAAAGATGCAGAAGGAAAAACCGGTGACGGTGTTGGTATCCTTCTTCAGATTTCCCATCGCTTCTTCAAAAAAGAATGCGAAAAACTTGGATTTTCCATCGGGGAAGAGCGTGAATATGGTATCGCCCAGCTTTTCTTCCCGCAAAATGAACTGAAACGTAACCAGGCAAAGAAAATGTTTGAGATCATCGTGGAGAAAGAGGGTCTTGAACTTCTGGGATATCGTGAGGTTCCTGTACATGCAGATGTACTGGGACATAAAGCAAAAGAATGCATGCCTCATATCGTACAGGCATTTTTGAAAAAACCATATCAGGTTGAAAAAGGACTGGAATTTGACCGGAAATTATATATCGCAAGACGTGTATTTGAGCAGAGTAATGACAATACTTATGTGGTTTCTATGTCCAGCCGTACCATCGTATACAAAGGTATGTTCCTGGTAGGACAGCTGAGAACTTTCTTCTCAGACCTTCAGGACGCAGATTATGAATCAGCGATCGCTATGGTACATTCCCGTTTTAGTACCAATACAAATCCTAGCTGGGAACGTGCACATCCGAACCGTTTTATCGTACATAACGGTGAGATCAACACGATCAGGGGAAATGCAGACAAGATGCTTGCCCGTGAGGAGACGATGGAATCTGTTCATCTGAAAGGGGAACTTCACAAAGTACTTCCGGTAGTAGATACAAGAGGATCTGACTCCGCTATGCTGGATAACACACTGGAATTCCTGGTAATGAGCGGTATGCAGCTTCCATTGGCAGTAATGATCACTATCCCGGAGCCATGGACAAATAACCAGACACTGTCCCAGGATGAGCGTGATTTCTACCAGTACTATGCAACCATGATGGAGCCATGGGATGGCCCGGCTTCTATCGTATTTTCAGATGGTGACCTTGTGGGCGCCGTTCTTGATAGAAATGGTCTTCGTCCATCCCGTTATTATGTACTCAAAAACGGAGATTTGATCCTGGCATCTGAAGTTGGTGTTCTGGATGTTCCGGAAGAAGAAATCATATTAAAAGAACGTCTCCATCCGGGAAAAATGCTTCTGGTAGACACAGTAAAAGGAAAAATCCTTCATGATGAAGAACTGAAGGATATGTATACTGTAAAACAGCCTTACGGTGAATGGCTTGACAGCAATCTGCTGGAACTCAAGAATCTTAAGATCCCGAATCTTCGTGTGGATGAGTATGAAAATGAGCAGAGAAAACAGTTGCAGAAGGCATTTGGATATACGTATGAGGAGTATAAGAACTCTATCCGTACGATGGCATTAAATGGAGGAGAGTCTATCGCAGCTATGGGTGTGGATACTCCACTGGCAGTCCTTTCCCAAAAGCAGCGTCCGTTATTTGACTATTTCAAGCAGTTATTTGCACAGGTAACGAACCCGCCTATCGATGCGATCCGTGAGGAAATTGTTACCAGTACGACAGTATATGCAGGTAAAAAAGGAAATCTTCTGGAAGAAAAGGCAGAAAACTGTCAGGTACTTAAGATCAACAATCCGATCCTGACAAACACAGATATGCTGAAGATCAAGAAGATGAAAGTTCCGGGATTCCATGTAGCAGTGGTTCCGATCACTTATTATAAGAGCACAAAGCTTGAGAGAGCTATCGACCGTTTGTTTGTAGAAGTAGATAAAGCATATAAAGATGGTGCCAATATCCTGGTACTTTCCGACCGTGGTGTGGATGAGAACCATGTGCCGATCCCGTCACTTCTGGCGGTTTCAGCAGTCCATCAGCATCTGGTAACTACGAAAAAACAGACATCTCTGGCATTGATCCTTGAATCTGGTGAGCCAAGAGAGGTACATCATTTTGCAACACTGCTGGGTTATGGTGCATGTGCAGTCAATCCATATCTGGCACAGGAGACGATCCAGGAGCTGATCGATGATCATTTGCTGGATAAAGATTACTATGCAGCAGTGGATGATTATAATGCAGCCATCCTTCATGGAATCGTTAAGATCGCTTCCAAGATGGGTATCTCGACCATCCAGTCTTACCAGGGTGCTAAGATCTTTGAGGCAATTGGTATCTCTCAGGAAGTGGTAGATCAGTATTTTTCAGGAACAGTAAGCCGTGTAGGCGGTATCACGATGGAAGATATCGCAAGCCAGGTTGAACAACGCCATTCTCAGGCATTTGATCCCCTTGGACTTGCATCGGATCTTACCCTTGACAGCCTTGGAAAGCATAAGAGAAGAAGCGGCGGAGAAGAACATCGTTATGATCCGCAGACAATTCATCTTCTGCAGCAGTCCACATGGACAGGAAGCTATGATCTGTTCAAACAGTATACAACACTGGTAGATGAAGAACAGAGCGGTTATCTGAGAAGTTTGATGGACTTTAATTTCCCGGCTGAGGGAATCTCTATAGATGAAGTAGAAAGTGTAGATGAGATAGTAAAGAGATTCAAGACAGGAGCTATGTCCTATGGTTCCATCTCTCAGGAGGCTCATGAAACTCTTGCCATCGCCATGAATCATCTTCATGGAAAATCAAATACTGGTGAGGGTGGAGAAAGTGATGAACGTCTTGACTCTGCTGGAAGTAATGAAGACCGTTGTTCCGCTATCAAACAGGTAGCGTCAGGACGATTCGGTGTTACCAGCAGATACCTGGTAAGTGCAAATGAGATCCAGATCAAGATGGCTCAGGGTGCAAAACCTGGTGAGGGCGGACATCTTCCGGCTAGAAAAGTATATCCTTGGATCGCTAAGACAAGACATTCTACACCGGGTGTAAGTCTGATCTCTCCGCCGCCTCATCATGATATCTACTCTATCGAGGATTTGGCACAGTTGATCTACGACCTTAAAAATGCGAACAAATATGCACGTATCTCTGTAAAACTTGTTTCAGAGGCAGGTGTTGGTACGGTCGCAGCAGGTGTAGCAAAAGCAGGAGCACAGGTTATCCTGATCTCCGGTTATGACGGAGGTACTGGTGCAGCACCGGAAAGCTCTATCCATAATGCCGGACTTCCATGGGAGCTTGGACTTGCTGAAACACATCAGACACTTCTGAAAAATGGTCTTAGAAGCCGTGTGCGTATCGAGACAGATGGTAAGCTGATGAGCGGACGTGACGTTGCGATGGCAGCACTTCTTGGAGCTGAGGAATTTGGATTTGCTACAGGCCCGTTGGTAACCATGGGTTGTGTAATGATGAGAGTATGTAATCTGGATACTTGTCCTGTGGGTGTGGCAACTCAGAACCCTGAGCTTAGAAAACGCTTCAAAGGAAAACCGGAATACGTAGAGAACTTTATGAGATTTATCGCAGAAGAACTGCGTGAATATATGGCAAAACTTGGTGTTCGTACACTGGATGAGATGGTAGGAAGAAGTGATCTTCTGAAAGTCAAAGAAAATCCAAGTACAAAGATCGCACCTAAGATGGACTTTAGTGAGATCCTTTCTAACCCATATACAGGAAGCAGCGAATGTGTAACATTCCAGCCTTCTCAGGTATATGACTTCCAGCTTGAGAAAACTTTGGATGAGAAAGTCCTTCTGAAAAAATTGAAAGCAGCAATTGAAAAAGGAACAAAAGCATCCATCGACCTCAAGGTTGGCAACACAGACCGTACATTCGGAACAATTTTTGGTGCAGAGATCACTCGTCTCCATAAAGAAGGTCTTCCGGAAGACACGATCACAGTTAATTGTACAGGAGCCGGCGGACAGAGCTTTGGAGCATTTATCCCGAGCGGACTTACTCTTTCTCTTTGCGGCGATACCAATGATTACTTCGGAAAAGGTCTTTCCGGTGGAAAACTGGTGGTATTCCCTCCAAAAGCAAGAGGATACAAAGCAGAAGATAATATCATCGCAGGAAACGTTGCTCTCTATGGAGCTACAAGCGGTAAAGTATTTATCAATGGTATGGCAGGAGAACGTTTTGCAGTTCGTAACTCCGGTGCTTACGCAGTCGTAGAAGGTGTGGGAGAGCACGGATGTGAATACATGACAGGTGGACGCGTCGTAGTCCTTGGTAAAACTGGAAAGAACTTTGCAGCCGGTATGAGCGGCGGAATCGCATACGTTCTTGACGAGGACAGCCATCTGTATCGTAACCTGAATAAAGATATGATTTCTATTGAGAAAGTGGAAAACAAATACGATATCCAGGAACTGAAGGAATTGATCGAAGAACATGTAGCAGCGACAGGATCTGAACGGGGAAAAGTAATTTTGGAGAATTTCCGTGACTATCTGCCGAAGTTCAAAAAGATCATTCCTAATGATTATAAGAAGATGATTGCTCTGTCATCCAAACTTGAGGAAAAAGGCATGAGCACAGAACAGGCTCAGATGGAAGCATTCTATGAAAGTTTCCAGACAAAAGAGACGGAGGAGTAAGAAAAATGGGGAAAGCGACAGGATTTTTGGAGTTTGAAAGAAAAAATGCAAAAGTAGAAAAACCTTTGGAACGGATCAACCATTTTCGGGAATTCAGAACACCTCTGCCGTTGGAAGAACAGCAAAAACAGGGCGGCCGCTGCATGGAATGCGGCGTTCCGTTCTGCCAAAATGGTGCGATGCTGGCAGGTATGGCTTCCGGATGTCCGCTTCATAATCTGGTACCGGAGACAAATGATCTGGTATACACAGGCAATTGGAAACAGGCTTACGAGCGTCTTACAAAGACTCATTGTTTCCCTGAATTTACAAGCCGTGTCTGCCCGGCACTTTGCGAGGCAGCATGTACCTGTAACCTGGATTCAAAGCCGGTAGCAACAAAAGAAAACGAGCGTGCGATCATCGAGCATGCATTTGAGAGCGGCTGGGTACAGCCACAGCCTCCTAAGGTCCGCACAGGAAAAACGGTAGCAGTCATCGGAAGCGGTCCTTCCGGTCTGGCAGCAGCGATGCAGTTAAACAGAAGAGGACATTTGGTAACTGTATTTGAGAGAAGAGACCGTATCGGCGGACTTCTTCGTTACGGAATCCCGAACATGAAGCTTGATAAGAGCGTTCTTGACAGAAGGATCAAATTGATGGAAGAAGAAGGCGTTGTATTCAAGACCAGCGTAGATGTGGGAAAAGACATCACATCAGAAGAACTGAAAAAACAGTTTGACCGCGTGGTCCTGGCTTGCGGAGCAGCAAATCCAAGAGATATCAACGTACCGGGAAGAGACAGTGGAAACATTTTCTTCGCAGTTGATTTCCTCACCTCAGTAACCAAGAGTCTTCTGGACTCCAACTTACAGGATGGAAACTTCGCATCACCAAAAGGAAAACATGTCCTTGTTATCGGTGGCGGAGATACTGGTAATGACTGTGTGGGAACCTCGATCCGTCTGGGTGCAAAATCAGTTACCCAGCTTGAGATGATGCCGATGCCATCTGTGGAGCGTACAGCTTCCAACCCATGGCCACAGTGGCCAAGAGTCCTGAAAACAGACTATGGCCAGGAAGAAGCCATCGCAGTATTCGGACATGATCCACGTATCTACAAAACAACAGTAAAAGAGTTCCAGAAAGATAAAGCCGGAAATGTAAGAAAAGCTGTTATCGTAAGCCTTGAGTCAAAGAAAGATGAAAAGACAGGCCGTATGATGATGGTGCCGGTAGAAGGCAGTGAGCAGGTGATCGATGCACAGCTCGTACTCATCGCAGCCGGATTCCTGGGAAGCCAAAAATACGTAACAGATGCCTTCCAGGTAGCCCTGAACCCGAGAACAAACGTCCAGACAGCAGAAGGTGCTTACGAGACAAGCGTTCCAGGAGTATTCACAGCCGGAGACATGCACAGAGGCCAGTCCCTGGTAGTCTGGGCCATCCGCGAAGGCCGCGAAGCCGCCAAAGCCGTAGACGAATCCCTCATGGGCTACACAAACCTCTAAGCCATACAGAATAATTAAGCACACAGAACCAAACTCATTCGGATGAAACGACGAAACATTATATTGAAAAAATATGACAAACGACACCCCCAAATGAGTCCATCTTATATAAAATGAAGCGCACTGACAATACATGGTGACAGGCCAAAAGCCAGCCGCCATGCAAGATGGGATGCCTTCGGCGAACAATTCAGCGGGTGCCCTTAGCTTTGGCAAGATCCGATGCCTACGTAGACTTAGGCGCGAAGGCTCTCCTGAGCGTCTTAGCCGAAGTTGGCAGCTAGCTTGCCAAAGCGTTGCCCGTGTTCGCCCAAGGCATCCCATCTTGCATGGCAGCGTCCCCATACCAACCACCAATCTTTTCAAATACCATTTTATAGAAGAAAAACGAATAAGAAGTATTGACAAGCGAAAAAGTGATTGCTATAATACGGAACATAAAAGGCAAGGGCGTCTTATTCGGAGGGTACTCTGGATAAGGTCGCCCTTTTTTCCGTATGATAGAGGCATACGGATCGTCTAAAGGAACATTTTGTATCTATTTAAATAAGGAGAACTTTTATGGATAATTATAGCAAGGCAGAGATTTTACAGTTGGTTGAAGAGGAAGATGTAGAATTTATCCGTCTTCAGTTTACAGATATGTTTGGTGTATTGAAAAACATCGCGATCCCGTCAAGCCGCTTATTTAAGGCTATGGAGAATCGATGTGTGATCGATATGGCATCATTGGATGACTTCACGCAGGGCGAAGAGACAGATTTGTATCTGAAACCTGACCTGAATACATTTACTATTTTGCCATGGCGTCCGCAGCAGGGAAAAGTTGCAAGATTCCTGTGTGATGTGTGCAGAGAAGATGGTACAGAATACGAAGTGAGTTCCCGATGGATACTCAGACAGGCGATAAAGAGAGCAGAAAAGATGGGATATACATTCCAGGTGAATCCGGAATGCGAATTTTTCCTGTTTCATACAGATGACAATGGAAGACCAACCACGATATCCCATGAACAGGCTGGATATCTGGATACCTCACCGGTCGATCTTGGCGAGAATACAAGAAGAGATATCATCCTGACATTGGAAGAGATGGGATATGAGATTGATTCTTCTCATCACGAGATCGCACCAGCGCAGCATGAAATCGATTTTACCTTTGAAAATGCATTAAGTACGGCAGACAAGATCATGACATTTAAGATGGCAGTCCGTACTATAGCAAAAAGATATGGCCTTCATGCCACATTTATGCCGAAGCCTCGTCAGGCGGTAAATGGTTCAGGGATGCATCTGAATATGCGCCTGATGAAGAATGGCAAAAATATTTTTGAAGGTCCGGATGGCGAACTCAGCAGTGAGGGAGAAGCTTTTATGGCTGGTATCCTTACCCATATTAAAGGAATGACAGCTGTGTTTAATCCGCTGGTTAATTCATATAAACGCCTTGTTCCGGGATTTGAAGCTCCATCTGAGCTTACCTGGTCCAGAAAAGAAAGAAATACATTGATCCACATCCGAAAGAGAATGGGTGGAAATCTGAATCTGGAACTTAGAAGCCCGGATTCAGCGTCGAATCCTTATCTGGTATTTGCTTTGTGTCTGTCAGCAGGAATTGATGGCATAGAAAAAGGTCTGAAGGCTCCGGCTGAACTGACAGAGGATATCAGAAGCCTGACAGAGGAGGAGAAGAAGGCGAAAGGATTCCAGTCTTTACCGGAAAATCTTGGCAGAGCACTTGCTTCTATGGAAGGCGATACATTAATTAGTGAAACACTGGGAGAGCAGTTTACAAATGCCTATATGAGGGCAAAACGGGAAGAATGGAGAGGTTATCTGGAACAGGTTTCCGATTGGGAAATCAACAGATATCTGTATCTGGTATAAAAAGTGTGATGGAGGCGGCGGATGAGTGTTGTGGTTGTGGTTTTGCCAAAACTGGATGATGCAAAAAAAATAAGAAAAATCCTGATCAGTCATGGATTTTCACAGGTATTTGCCTGTGCCTCTGCATCATTAGCGCTTCAGGAAGTAAGCCAACACTCTCATGGTCTTGTCATCAGCGGATATAAGCTGAAAGACATGTACTACAGGGATCTGGCAGAAAGTCTTCCGAAGCATTTTGAACTGGTACTGCTGGGTTCAGCAGGTATGATCAGTTCCGCAGAGTCAGGAATCCTTTCGCTTACGACGCCTTTAAAGGTGTACGACCTCGTAAATACGGCAGAGATGGTTTTGCGTCAGATGGAGTGGAAACTCAAGAAAGATAAGAAACCTAAGAGACGCTCTGAGCGGGAAGAAAATTATATTCGAAATGCAAAGAATCTTCTGATGGAGCGAAATCATCTGACTGAGGAGGAAGCTCACAGATATATCCAGAAAAGCAGTATGGATAATGCTACAAATATGGTAGAAACAGCACAGATGATATTAACGCTTTTGTTTGAGGAAGGCTGATAAAAAAGTTGCTAAAGGAGAATGTGATATGGAATTTGTTACGGGTTATCAAAAAGGTGAAGAAGCAGAACTGGCAGATCTGCTGGCGGCCGAACAGGGCCAGAAATTGATATTGGAAGGCGCAGTACACAGCGTGCGTGACATGGGTGATATTGCGTTCGTTATATTGAGAAAGAAAGACGGCCTGATCCAGACAGTCTGGGAAGAAGGCAAAACAAATCTTGACCTCGCTGAGATCAAAGAGGGTGATTTCGTTCATGTGTCAGGTATGGTGAAAGATGAGGAAAGAGCACCGCATAAAAAAGAAGTGCGTCTTGAGACGATCGAGCATCTTTCTCATGCAAATGGACCCCTTCCCCTTGCAATTGATAAATGGAAAATGAATACTTCTCTGGAGGCAAAACTGGACAGACGTTCCCTTTCTCTTAGAAACGTAAGAGAAAGAGCAAGATTTCGTATCCAGGAAGGTCTTGTGAGAGGTTTTAGGGATTTTTTATATGCTCAGGGATTTACAGAGATCCACACACCAAAGCTGGGTGCTAAAAGTGCCGAGGGTGGAGCAAACCTGTTTAAATTGAGTTATTTCCACAGACCGGCTATCCTGCAGCAGAGCCCGCAGCTTTATAAACAGATGATGGTTGGTGTGTTTGACAGAGTATTTGAAACCGGTCCTGTATTTCGTGCAGAAAAACATAACACAAGAAGACATTTGAATGAATATACCAGTCTTGATTTTGAGATGGGTTACATCCATAGCTTTATGGATATCTGCGAGATGGAAACTGGATTTCTTCAATATACAATGGATCTTTTGAAAAAGGAATATGACAAGGAGCTGAAGCTTCTGAATGTCACTCTTCCAGATGTGAGCCGCATCCCATATGTTCGATTTGATGAGGCAAAGCGTCTTGTATCTGAAAAATATCAGAGAAAGATCCGCAATCCTTTCGATCTGGAGCCGGAAGAAGAGGAATTGATCGGAAAATATTTTAAGGAAGAGTGTGGTGCAGATTTTGTATTTGTTACTCACTATCCTTCTAAGAAAAGACCATTCTATGCGATGGATGATCCTTCTGATGACAGATATACCTTAAGCTTTGATCTTCTGTACAAAGGACTTGAGATCACTACAGGAGGTCAGCGTGTACACGAATATCAGATGCTTCTTGATAAGATGGAGACACGTGGGATGACAGAGGACGGTATGGAACAATACCTTGATACCTTCAAATATGGTATGCCCCCTCACGGTGGTCTTGGTATAGGACTTGAGCGTCTTACGATGCAGATCCTTGGTGAAGAAAATGTAAGAGAAGCCTGCCTGTTCCCGAGAGATATGAGCAGACTGGAGCCATAGGGGCGAGCACACAGAGGTGTTAGCCATAATAATTAAGTCACTGTATCTGGATACCTTCAGAGACAGTGACTTATGTAGGAAGATGACCTAGAAAGGAGCAGGGAATGAGCGGCAGAAAAATAGATGATGCGACCATGGAAAATGTTGAAATCCTGGCAAAACTGGCACTGACTTCTGAGGAACGCCAAAAAGCCATGGATGAGATGGAAAAAATATTGGATTATGTAGAAAAACTGAATGAATTAGATACAGATCAGGCTGATCCTCTGGTACACATCCTTCCAAATGTAAATGTTTTCAGGGAAGATGTAGTGACAAATGATGACGGTAGAGACCAGTCACTGGCAAATGCTCCAAAGAGCAAGGATGGCCAGTATGTGGTACCGAAGACCGTATAAGGAGGAGGAAGACCTATGGATATATTACAGATGTCTGCCCGGACGCTCAGCCAGAAGATCCAGGGTGGAGAAATCAGTGTAAAAGAGGCTGTTGAAGCTTATAAAAAACAGATGGAAAAGATGGAGCCGGAAGTTCATGCATTTCTCTCCGTGGAAGATGATAAACTGGCTCTCAGAATAAAAGAAGTGGAAGAGGGGATTAAGAGCGGAAGATACCAGGGTCCGCTGGCAGGTGTTCCGATCGCAGTAAAAGATAATATCTGTACGAAAGGACAAAAGACAACCTGTTCCTCAAAAATGTTGGAGAATTTTGTTCCTGCTTATGATGCAGAGGCAGTGAAACGTATCAACGATGCAGGAATGATCATTCTTGGAAAGACAAATATGGATGAGTTCGCTATGGGAAGTACGACTGAGACTTCCGCTTTTGGCGTGACAAAGAATCCCTGGAATACAGAACACGTACCAGGAGGTTCTTCCGGTGGTTCCTGTGCCGCTGTAGCAGCAGGAGAGACACCGATCGCTCTTGGTTCCGATACGGGTGGATCGATCCGTCAGCCGGCAGCTTACTGTGGTGTTACAGGCTTAAAACCAACCTACGGAAGAGTTTCCAGATATGGACTGATCGCATATGCTTCCTCACTGGATCAGATCGGACCGATCGGAAAAGATGTAAAAGACTGTGCAGCACTTTTTGAAGTGCTTTCCGGCCATGATGCAAAAGACAGCACAAGTGCAGATGAACCGATTGAATCATGGGAAAGCATGACCAGCGGGAACTTCAGCGGTATGAAAATCGGTATTCCGAAAGAATATCTGGCTGAGGGTACTGATGCTGAGGTAAAGCAGGCACTGGAAACAGCAGTACAGATGATGAGCGAGGCCGGAGCCGAGGTGGAATATTTCTCCCTTGGAATGGTAGATTACGTGATCCCGGCTTATTATATCATCGCCTGTGCAGAGGCCAGTTCCAACCTGGAACGTTTTGATGGCGTCAAATACGGATATCGCAATCCGGAAGCTACAGAGCTTCATGATATGTACAAGAGAAGCCGCGCAGAAGGTTTTGGCGAGGAAGTAAGACGAAGGATTCTTCTTGGTTCCTTTGTCCTTAGTGCCGGTTATTATGATGCTTATTATCTGAAAGCATTGAAAGCAAAAGGACTGATAAAGAAAGAATTTGATAAAGCATTTGAAAAATATGACTGCATTCTGGCACCGGCAGCACCTACAACTGCACCGAAGATCGGTACCAGCCTGAGTGATCCGCTGCAGATGTATTTGAGCGATATTTACACAGTAGCAGTCAATCTGGCAGGACTTCCAGCAGTGAGCATGCCATGTGCGATGGACTCGAAAGGACTTCCTATCGGTATGCAGCTGATCGGTGACTGCTTCCAGGAGAAGAAGATACTGAAGGCAGCAGCCGCCTTTGAAGAACTTAGGGGACCATTTAAGGGTGCCTGGGAAAAGGAGGATATGTGATGGCTAAACAGTATGAAACCGTGATCGGTCTGGAAGTGCATGTGGAGCTTTCTACAAATACAAAGATTTTCTGTGGTTGTTCTACCAAGTTTGGTGGGGCACCGAATACTCATACATGCCCGGTATGTACAGGTATGCCGGGATCTTTGCCGGTAC
This sequence comes from Clostridia bacterium, assembly GCA_009929525.1. GTDB lineage: Bacteria > Bacillota > Clostridia > Lachnospirales > Lachnospiraceae > Oliverpabstia. The sequence goes on from SAAH01000004.1 coordinate 29,340, forward strand.
TGAACAAACAGGTAGTAGAATATGCCCTTTCTCTGGGGCTTGCAACAAATTGTGAAGTGAACCAGTACTGCCGTTTTGACAGAAAGAATTATTTCTATCCGGATAACCCGCAGAACTATCAGATTTCCCAGCTGTATCTGCCTATCTGTCATGATGGATACCTTGAGATCCAGACATCCGCAGGTAAGAAGAAAGTCCGCATCCATGAGATGCATATGGAAGAGGATGCAGGAAAGCTGATCCATGATGAGTGGGAAGACTGCTCCCTCGTGGATTATAACAGAAGTGGAGTTCCGCTTATCGAGATCGTATCTGAGCCTGATATGCGTACCGCTGAGGAAGTTATCGCGTATCTGGAAAAACTGCGCATGATCTGTCAGTACCTTGAAATCTCAGACTGTAAGCTTCAGGAAGGCTCCATGCGTGCAGACGTAAACTTATCTGTACGTGAAGTTGGAAGCGACAAACTGGGAACCAGAACTGAGATGAAGAATCTGAACTCTTTTAAAGCAATCACTCATGCGATCGAAGGAGAGAGGGAGCGTCAGATAGAATTCCTGGAAGAAGGAAGAGAAATCATCCAGGAGACTCGCCGCTGGGATGACAACAAAGAATCTTCCTATGCAATGAGATCAAAAGAAGATGCCAAGGATTATCGCTATTTCCCTGACCCGGATATTCAGCCGGTCATGATCTCCAAGGAGTGGATGGATGAGATTTCCTCTCATCGCCCGGAGTTCCAGGAAGAAAAATCCGCCAGATATCAGAAGGAATATGGACTGTCTGAGTATGATGCATCAATCCTGACACAGACAAAGCATATGGCAAATATCTTTGAAAAAACTGCAGATATTTGTGGAAATCCTAAGAAAACAGCAAACTGGCTGATCGGTGAAACTCTTCGTCTTCTGAAAGAAAAAGGAATGGAAGCGGAAGATCTGGATTTCTCACCACAGCATCTTGCAGACCTTATCCTGGCTGTAGAACGCGGTGAGATCAATCAGGTAAATGCAAAGAAAGTATTTGCCATGATCGTGGAAGAGGATGTGGAACCTCTTGCATATATGAAAGAACAGGGACTTATAATGGTATCCGACAGTGGTGCGATCGAAGAGGCTGTTGATGAAGTACTGGCACAGAACCCTAAGACCGTAGATGAATTCCACAGCGGAAAAGAAAAAGTACTTGGATTCCTTGTCGGACAGGTCATGAAGAAGATGAAAGGCAAAGCAGATCCGTCAAAGATCAATGAACTTTTGAGAAGTAAACTATAGAATATGCAAAGAGGAGTCCCAATATTGTCTCCTTGTGCTATAATAAATGAAGAAAAATGATGATGAAAGGAATTATAAAACCATGCCTAAGTTAAATGAGAATTACCTGCAGCTGCAGGACAGCTATTTATTTTCTGAGATTGCACACCGTACCGCCGCTTACAGCGAGAAACATCCTGACAAACCAGTGATCCGTCTGGGAATCGGTGATGTTACCCGTCCGTTGTGCGAATGTGCGCTGAAAGCCCTTCATGAGGGTGTTGACGCTATGGCAGCTACAAACACATTCAAAGGATACGGTCCGGAGCAGGGATATGAGGATACCAGAAATGCCATCGCTGACTATTATAAGAGAAATGGTGTTGATGTTGATCCTTCCGCGATCTTTATCTCTGACGGAGCAAAAAGTGACACAGGAAATATCACAGACCTTTTCGCTCATGACAATGTGATCCTGATCCCAGATCCAGTTTATCCGGTATATGTGGATTCCAACACAATGTGCGGCAATAAAGTTATCTATATTCAGGGAAATGCAGAAAATGATTTCCTTCCGATGCCGGATCACAGCCAGCATGTGGATCTTATCTATATCTGCTCACCGAACAACCCAACTGGCGCATGCTATAACAAAGAACAGTTAAAAGAGTGGGTTGACTACGCACTGGCAAATGAAGCTATTATTTTATTTGACTCTGCATACGAGTCATTTATCGCTGATCCGGAGCTTCCAAGAAGTATCTATGCTATCGAGGGTGCTAAAAAATGTGCGATCGAGTTCTGCTCCCTTTCAAAGACAGCAGGATTTACAGGCACAAGATGTGGTTATACGGTTGTTCCAAAAGAACTGGTATTTACCGCTTCTACAGGCGTATCCATGTCCCTGAATGCTATGTGGAACAGAAGACAGAGTACAAAATATAATGGAACTTCTTATATTGTCCAGCATGGTGCTGCAGCAGTATTTACAGAAGAAGGAATTAAAGAGTGTCAGGAGAATCTGGAGTACTATAAGACAAATGCAAAAGTGATCGCAGATACTTTGACCGAGCTTGGAATCAAGTTCTATGGCGGAAAACATTCACCATACGTTTGGTTTGAGTGCCCGAATGGAATGGATTCCTGGACATGCTTTGATTATCTGTTGGAAAACATCCAGGTTGTGGGAACACCAGGAGCTGGATTTGGAGAAAATGGAAAGAATTACTTTAGATTGACTTCTTTTGGAACTTATGAGAATACTGTTGAGGCTATGAAACGCTTCAAAGGGTTATTTGCATAAGTAAAAATACTAAAAAAATCTACTGCAAGAAAATGGCAGTTCCACCGGGTATCGGAAGGAACTGCCATTTTCTTGCCAATTATTACTATATTCTGTGTAAACATATGCTAAGCTGTTTGTAGCTGCCCCAGAAGTGCAATTTCGATGCTGCAATTAGATGATCTGACGGGGCATCTACACAAAAAAACAAAATCATATCCCATTTTATCCGACAAACCACGATGATTTTTCACCATTGCCCCTTTATTTGTTGTAACATGCGGCAAGGGCTGAACATACGGCAGGAGATGAAATTTGTTTGTCTTTGCCCCGAGAAGTCCTTATGTGTTTTCCAAAAGAATCTCAGTGATCGTCAGGATTGAGCCATCTACTTGAAAACGGATTTCCAGGTGTGCGAAGGGGAATCCATAGATCCTTTCGGGATCGTTTTGGTAGGCGGGTCTGGGGTCATTTTCCAGGACGCCTATGAGTGCCTCCAAAAGTTCTGGGGGAATTTGAGATTTTAGATGGTCGGGGAGGTGGACCTGTAACTTGTTTTCTTTGTGCAGGTCGGCAAATCCGCCGGTGGCATCGGGATGGCTGTCTGCGAATGGGATGTAGGGCTTGATGTCGTAGATGGGAGTTCCATCCATAAGATCAGCTCCCGATATGTGCAGGATAGCTCCCTGCGGGGTGTCCCATTCGATGCTGTCCAGTTTTACGCTGGATAGTCCCAGTGGGTTTGGACGGAAGGGGGATCTTGTTGCGAAAACGCCCATCCGCGTGTTGCCGCCCAGTCTTGGCGGGCGGACTGTTGGTGTCCATCCGGTACGGATAGATTCAGAGAATTCCCAGATGAGCCAGATATGTGAAAACTCTTCCAGCCCCCGAAGTGCTTCCGGTGTTCGATACTGGGGAACAAACACGATAGAAGAACGCAGAGCGGACACTAGTCCGCTCTGTCTTGGTATTCCAAACTTAGTAGGAAAATCACTGTGGATATGGGCAATAGGCCGCATGATCTGATCTCCAGTTTGAGTTATTGAATTGTCTTTATTATTTATCATATGCCGGCGCTTTCTTTACATTACTGCAGATAAAGAATAATGCGATGATCTCAAGTATCAAGCCAACAGCCAGAGCAATCCAGCCATTGCTGGTGATGCCGCCCACCAGATATCCTGCAAGACAGCAGGCTGCAACAGTGAGTGCATATGGTATCTGGGTCGATACGTGGCTGATATGGTTACACTGAGCTCCAGCGGAAGCAAGAATCGTAGTATCTGATATCGGAGAAATATGATCTCCGCATACAGCACCTGCCAGTACAGCAGATACGTTCATAGCCAGCAAAGAAACATTTCCAGTACCTATAACAGCAACTACGATAGGGATCATGATTCCGAAAGTTCCCCAGGAAGTTCCGGTTGCAAAAGCAAGTCCTACAGCAACTGCAAAGAACAGAGCTGGAAGAAGAACGCCAATAAAAGCATTTCCGGCAACTGCGTCTCCGACAAAGCTTCCCAGTGCCAGATAATCAGCATCACAGATACCTAATAAAGTCCATGCGAGACAAAGGATCATGATCGCTGGTGTCATTGCCTTGAATCCCTGGACGAAACTGTCACAGAACTCTCTAAAAGAGATGATCTTTCTTGGAAGATAAAATAAAAATACGAATACCAGTGTAAAGAAAGAACCAAGAACCAGGCTGAGAGAAGAACTGCAGTTGGCAAATGCATTCAGAACACTTTCACCTTCCAATATACCGCCTGTATAAAGCATGGCAAGGATACAAAGAACGATCAGTACGACGATCGGAAGAACCAGGTCTTTTACTTTGCCGTGTCCGGTGATTTCGATATCTTCTTCACCGACATTGATTTCTTCTTTTCCACGGGCCAGCTCAGCGTGATATTTTGCCATTGTACCAAAATCAACATTTTTTGCAATGATGATGATCATGAAAACCAATGTCAAAATAGCATACAGGTTAAATGGGATCGTCTTAAGAAATAATGAGAACCCATCGATTCCGCTGTCCTCAGGAAGCGAAGATTTTACGGCAGCAGCCCAGCTGGATATTGGTGCGATGATACAGACCGGAGCAGCAGTAGCATCGATGATATAAGCAAGTTTCGCACGGCTGATCTTGTACTTGTCTGTTACGGGACGCATAACGGTACCGACAGTCAGACAGTTAAAATAATCATCCACGAAGATCAGAATCCCCAAAAACATAGTTGAGAATAAAGCACCTCTCTGAGAAGTGATCTTCTGGGAAGCCCATTCGCCGTAAGATCTGGATGCACCTGATTTTGTGATCAGAGCAACCAGTATACCTAAGAATACAAGGAAAATCAGGATGTTGATATTATCTCCGATCTTCCAGTTCATAACGTCGATCACCGTTTCCACTGCGGTAAGTACATGGAACTTAGTAAAGAGCAAAGCCCCCGATAAGATTCCGATCAATAGTGACAGATAAACTTCTTTTGTCCATAATGCTAAGGCTATCGCCACAATTGGCGGTACCAAAGCCCAAATAGTACCTGACATAGCATTTCCCCCTTGGTGTATTTTATTTATGATAGTATAGCATAGCAATTATTTGCATGTAAACATTTAAATAAGAAACGGATACTTGTAATCCCATTTTTTTACTGTATAATAATACATATTAAAAAAATGATGGGAAACAGATCTAAAAGGAGAAAAATAATGAAAAAAATACAGAGAATTCTTGCGGTTATCGGCGTTTTGCTGCTGCTGGCGATGTATGGTTCCACCATGGTATTCGCATTATCCGGAAGTGCTGATTCTACAGGATGGTTTAAAGCTTCCATATATTGTACAGTGATCGTGCCGGTGCTCTTATATGCGTATACGCTGATCTACAAATATCTGAAACACAGAAATGATGTTCCGGAATACATACAGAAGGAAGAAGCGAAAAAAGAAGCACAAAAAGGAGCAGAAAAAGAAGCAAAAAGAAAAAAAGAGTCAGAGCTGGAAGGCGCAGAAGGTACGAAAAAAGATGTGGAGGAAGCCCATGATAAAAAACATAGTATTTGATGTGGGAAATGTATTGGTGGATTACGATCCGGAGAAGTTTATGATAGGTCTTGGATTTGATGAAAAGACAAGAGAGGCAGTAAATGGAGCGATCTTTCATAATAAGTTATGGGATGAAGCAGACAGAGGCGTGATGTCCTGGGATGAACTTGTGGAGGGATTTGTGGCACAAAGTCCGGCATATGAGCAGGAGATAAGAAAGGCAGCGATGCAGTCCGGTGATACGGTGGAACTCATGCCATACGCTGTAGAATGGGTGAAGAGCCTGAAGGAGCAGGGATATCACCTGTACATCCTGTCTAATTATGGAGAATATACCTTTGAGCATTCAAAGCATAAGATGGAGTTCCTGCCGTATATGGACGGCACTTTATTTTCCTATACATGCAAAATGGCGAAGCCTGACCTGGAGATTTACCAGTATCTTTGTGATAAATTTGGACTTAAGCCGGAGGAAAGTGTATTCTTAGATGACCGTCTGGAAAATGTGGAGGTAGCGAGGAGCGCCGGCCTTCATGGAATCTGGTTCAAGGATTATGAACAGAGTGGGAAAGAACTGCAGGAATTATGTATAAAAACCAGCAAATACTAACCTTTTATACTTTCTTTAGATTCACTTAATTGTTTTTTGCATAAAAAAGCGATAAAGTATATAGATAGAGTGTGAATCTGATCTTTATAGCTGCACGATGCAAAAGAAATCTGAAGGAAGAAAGGTAGTGGAATAAATGCTGAAATATAAGATTGTGTATTCCAGTCATACGGGCAATACCCGAGGTCTGGCGACGGCTATTTATCAGGGATTGCCGGCACATGCAAAAGACATCGAGGAATTGTCAGAGGATACAAGATGGGATGATGCCGAGACATATCTGGTGGGATTCTGGACAGACAAAGGAAATTGTCCGCCGGAAGTTCAGGAATATTTGGAAAAACTTACTGATAAACGTGTGGCACTTTTTGGCACCTGCGGATTTGGCGGTGATGAGGCATACTATAAAAAGATAGAAGATCGGGTAAAAAAGATCATTTCGCCGGATAACGAATATCTGGGATGCTTTTTGTGTCAGGGAAAGATGCCTATGGCGGTGAGAGAAAGATACCAGAAGATGATGAAGGATGAAAAACAAAAGGCAGAGGCTCAAAGACAGATACAGAACTTTGACAGAGCACTTTTGCACCCGGACACACAGGATTATAATAATGCGATGATATTCGTAAGGAGAGTATGTGAATGAATCAGTTTAGAGAAAAAGTAATGAGATTTATGCAGGGCAGATACGGAATGGACGATATGGGAAGATTTCTTATGATCGTGATCCTGGTCTGCATGGTACTGTCGGTAGTTTTCCAGAGCGGAACATTGAATATCCTTGTGGTTGCAGGGATCGTATACGAATACTACAGGATGCTGTCGAGAAATATAGCGGCCCGTTATGAGGAGAATCAGAAGTTTCTTGGTCTGAAAAGCCGCCTGTTTTCAAAAGGGGCACCAACCTTCCAAAGAAGAGCAGCGGATCCTGTGAACCGTGTGTTTAAGTGTCCTACATGCGGTCAGAAGGTACGTGTGCCAAAGGGAAAAGGAAAGATATCTATCCATTGTCCGAAGTGCAATTCGGATTTTGTTAAAAGAAGTTAAGAGGGACTGCGATGTTTGGCTATGTTGCGATCAATATGGAAGAAATGAAGATCAAGGATTATCGTGTCTATCGCGCATTTTACTGTGGAATTTGTCAGGATCTGAAAGAAATGCATGGGCAGTCTTCAAGATTGACCCTGACCTACGATATGACCTTTCTGTCCATCCTGTTGTCAGGACTATATGAAAAAGAAGTGGATACACAGAAGCATTTTTGTGCGATACATCCTTTGAAAAAACATATGACCTATCGAAATGAACTGACCGCTTATGCGGCGGATATGAATGTATTATTGAGCTATTATAATATGCTGGATGACTGGTTTGATGAGAAAAAACCGATCCCTTTGGTTGTGGCTGGAACGCTCAAGGATAATATAAGAAGAATAAAAGAAAAATACCCCCGTCAGACGAAAGCGGTATTAAGATATCTGAAGAAACTGAAAGCGTGTGAGACAGAAAAAAGCACAGATCTCGACCGCGCTTCCGGATACACCGGGGAACTTATGGCGGAGATTTTCCTGTGGAAAAAAGATAATTGGGAAGACATCCTGCGAAAAGTAGGATATTATCTGGGCAAATATATCTATCTGATGGATGCATGGGAAGATGTGGAGAAGGACAGAAAAAAAGGAAATTATAATCCCTGGGCCTCCATATCGACGGATACAGATTTTCATCAAAGATCGGGTCAGATACTGACTGTTCTGGCGGCAGAGTGCTCCAGACAGTTTGAGAAGCTTCCGATACTGGAATATGTGGACATTTTGCGGAATATATTGTATTCTGGAATCTGGACAAAGTATGATCTGTTGATGAAGAAGAACGAGGAGAAAAAATAATGTTGGACCCGTACAGTGTCCTTGGGGTGTCTCGTGACGCCAACATGGACGAGATTAAAAAGGCATATCGGAGTCTGAGCAGAAAGTATCATCCGGATGCCAATATTAATAATCCGAATAAAGAGCAAGCAGAAGAAAAATTCAAGCAAGTGCAGCAGGCATATGATCAGATAGTAAAGGAACGTGAGCAGGGTACATCCCAGGACTCATGGTATGGCGGATTTGGCGGCAATGGCGGAGGCTATCAGACCCAGGACGACCAACGCTCCATGGAGATGAGGGCAGCGGCGAACTATATCAATGCAGCTCATTATCAGGAAGCGCTCAACGTGCTGAATCGTATGACTGAGAAAAATGGTGAATGGTATTACTATCATGCGATAGCAAGTGCAGGCATGGGAAATACAGCAAATGCTATGGAGGACGCAAGAACAGCAGTTGAGATGGAACCATCCAATATGCAGTACCAGCGTCTGTACCAGCAGCTTCAGTCCGGTGGACAGTGGTATCAGAATATGGGAACCGGATATGGCTATGAGCGTCCGCAAACGGGAATGGGTAACTGGTGTTGCCAGTGCCTGTGTATGAATCTGATGTGCAGAGGTTGTTGTTGTATACCGTGTTAGCAGATATATCTGAGATAAGGAAATGTTGAGGAAGCATTGTGGTGGAAGATATGGACGATACGAAAAGGGAAGAAATGAATGAAGATTCATCGGAAGAGATGAGTAAGCTTGTTTTGGCAGCGCAGATAGCAGTCTGTGCAGCCTATGTATTGTTTCTTTTTTTGAGCGAGGCAAAGGCCCTTCATAAAAGTACGGCCAAAGTCAGAGATGTTCAGGCGAAAGAAAAGATACGATATGAGAAGCTGAAATATAAAGTGAAAAGAAAAAAACTAAAAAAGGAAAAACTAAAAAGTAACAGGGGGAAGGTATGGCAGAAAGAGAAAGATTAAAGTCACGACTGGGATTTATACTGATCTCAGCAGGGTGTGCGATCGGAATCGGTAATGTGTGGAAGTTTCCTTATATGGCTGGAAAAGGCGGTGGGGGAGCTTTCGTTTTATTTTATATTTTATTTTTGGTGATCTTGGGTGTTCCGATCATGGCGATGGAATTTGCAGTGGGAAGAGCGAGTCAGAAGAGCCCGGTAAAAGCATATAAGGTCTTGGAAAAGCCCGGTCAGAAGTGGCATGTCCATGGATATGTGACATTGATCGGATGCTATATGCTGATGATGTTCTATACCACGGTGGCAGGATGGATGCTGCATTATTTTTATCTGACGGCAACGGGCAGATTTGAGGGGCTTGACACCGCACAGGTGGAAGGCGTGTTTAGTGAGATGCTGGGACAGCCGGCAGTCATGACATTTTGGATGATCGTGGTGGTTGTTGTGGGTATCCTGGTATGTTCTGTTGGCGTGCAAAATGGTCTTGAGAGAGTGACAAAAGTCATGATGATAGCGCTGCTTGCCATTATGGTCATTCTGGCGGTGAACAGCTTTACCATGGATGGGGCAAAAGAAGGTCTGAGCTTTTATCTGATACCGGACTTTGAAAGAATGAAAGAAGTCGGGGTGATCAGTACGATCGTAGGTGCCATGAATCAGGCATTTTTCACATTGAGCCTTGGCATCGGTGCGATGGCGATCTTTGGAAGCTATATCGGGAAGGAAAGATCCCTGCTGGGTGAATCGATCAGCGTAGCTGTATTGGATACCTTCGTGGCGATCACATCAGGACTGATCATATTTCCGGCATGTTTTACCTTTAATGTGGACCAGACATCGGGACCAAGCCTGATCTTTATGACACTGCCGAATATCTTCAATCACATTCCATTTGGAAGGATTTGGGGAAGCTTGTTCTTTATGTTTATGGCATTTGCGGCATTTTCTACGGTACTTGCAGTTTTTGAGAATATTATTTCCTGTGGAATGGAGCTTACGGGGTGGAGCAGAAAGAAAGCCAGTGGTGTGAATCTTGTGGCGATCATTTTGCTGTCTCTTCCATGTGTCCTTGGATATAATCTTTGGGCCTGGGACGGATTCTCAGTCTTTGGCGGCGCAGTGCTTGATTTTGAAGACTTTATTGTAAGTAATATATTATTGCCGCTGGGTTCCCTGGTTTACCTTCTGTTTTGTGTGACGAAGTATGGATGGGGATGGAAAAACTTTAAAGCGGAGGCAAATACCGGAAAAGGTGCGAAGGTACATGACTGGATGAGGATATACCTGACCTTTGTTTTGCCGGTTATCGTATTGTTTATCTTTGCGTTCGGAATATATGACAAATTTTTTGCTGCATAGAATAATATAAAAAAGGCGTGAAGTCCGCGATGGACTCCACGCTGTTAAAGGGGAGGATAAGTATTTCTTCTTATCTGTCGTGATTTTTGCCGGAGGGGGAGTCCGGCATTTGTTTTCTTTCGAACCAATGAAAAGCGTCACGCTGGTGTGTCATCTCCCCATCGGTTATTAATAGTATGACCGGAAAAATCCAAAATATTCAAAAAACATTGTAAATATATAAAATATCTGGAATCAGCCTTGTGGGGCAGTCAGTAAGGCATTATAATAAATTTTAGCAGCAGGAGGATGATTGTATGAGTCAATGGATGATTCCGCAAAGATTTGACATCAGAGGAGTAGTGTTCGATATGGACGGTCTGATGGTTGATACGGAGCGGGTGATAAAGTATAGTTGGGATGTGACAGGTGAAAAGCTGGGCTATGAAAAGTTTGGCGACAATATCCTGAATACGCTGGGGAAAAATCGTGTCCAGAGGAATCAATATTTCCTCGAAAAGTATGGGGAAGATTTTCCACTGCAGAGTTTTCTGGATGGATATCATCAGGTCTATTACGAATATGAAAAGAAAAATGGGATTCCTAAAAAGAAAGGTCTTATGGAACTTTTGAATCTGCTGAAAGAGCGGGACATCCCCATGGCGGTGGCAACCTCCACATACAAAGAGCACACAGTACCGGAACTTGAAAAGCAAGGTATCTTATCGTATTTTCAGGAGATCATCACAGGTGATATGGTGACAAATGGTAAGCCGGATCCTGAGATATACAGGAAAGCATGCCAAAGGCTGCATATATTGCCGCAGGAGGCTATAGCACTGGAGGATTCTTATAATGGAGTCAGATCCGCCTGGAATGCAGGGATGAAGGTGATCATGATCCCGGATCTTCTTGAGGATGATGGACCGGTAAAAGAATGTCTGTATGGCAAAATGAAATCGCTTTCTATGGTATGCAGGTGGATCAAAGACGAGATTTAACGGGGATTTTTCAAAAATCTTTTACAGGTTTTATGTGAAAGAAGGATAATAGAGTTAAAAATAATTAATGATGAGAATAGAGAGGTATATCGTATGCCTACCACATATACACACGATATTTTTGGAAAAGAAATTTATAAAAGACTGCCGGAGGATCTGAAACAGACGGTACGGCAGGGCAAAGACCTATATCGGATAGGTCTTCATGGACCGGATATTTTCTTTTATTACCGGCCGATCAAGAAAAATAAGATCAATCAGATCGGTCCTAAGATGCACAGGGAGAAGGCTTCTGAATTTTTTCAAAAAGGGATCCAGGAGTTCCAGACCAATCCTTCCTCCCAGCTGGCAGCATATCTGATAGGATTTGCCTGCCATTTTATGCTGGACAGTACCTGTCATGGGTACATCAATCTGTTTGAACGGAAATCGGGGATTTCCCATGCAGAGATAGAGACAGAGCTGGACCGGTATTTTATGCAGAGAGAGGGGAAGGTTCTTTTTTCCTACCTTCCGGCCAGTGTACTGGAACCGACGGAGGCGAACTGTAAGATCATCGCGAGGATGTTTCCTATGGTGCCGTCAAAGACGATCCTTGAGATGGTGAAAAGTCAGAAAAAATATGACAGCCTTTTAACCTGTGCAAGTCCATGGAAAGAAAAGGTTGTGCTTGGCGGAATGAAAGTGCTGGGCTGTTACGATCAGCTGGAAGGACAGGTGATGCGAAAAAAAGCAAATCCTGCCTGCAGGGAATCTACAGAAAAGCTTGTAGATTTATATAATAAGGCGCTGGAGGAGACACCTCTGATCCTGGAAAACTTATATCAGTGTTTCTATGGCAAAGAAACTCTTTCGGGAAGGTTTGAACGGGATTTTGGTTAATATTGAAAGGAGAACAATATGATGACGAAGGAAAAGTTTATTAGTTTTACCATGGATAAGACAAAGCATATCGCTTTGGTTGCCCATGACGGAAAGAAAAAAGAACTGGTGGCATGGTGTGAGAAGAACAAAGAAATATTAAAAAATCATTTTCTGTGCGGAACAGGAACAACTGCAAAATTGATCGCAGAGCAGACAGGGCTTCCTGTAAAAGGCTACTGCAGCGGCCCGTTGGGTGGTGATCAGCAGATCGGTTCCCGTATCGTAGAGGGCGGCATCGACTTTTTGATCTTCCTGTGGGATCCGCTGGAGTCACAGCCACATGATCCGGATGTAAAAGCACTTCTTCGTATCGCTGTTGTGTATGACATTCCGGTTGCTAATAATCTGGCAACGGCGGACTTTATGCTGCAGTCTAAGTATATGAATGAATCTTATGATCGCAATGTGGAGAACTTTAATGTTACGATCGCGGAGAGAGTTAATCAATTTCAAGGAAAATAATATAGTTGGGGGACGCCATCCAGTGCCATAAGCCTTGGGGTGCCAGAGTGGGCGCTGGTTTGACAGGTCGTTCGCTGTGAAAATCTAAACGTGAAAAAGACAACTTATATGGGGATCAGCCGTATTCGGATCGTATGCTTGATGCATACGGTCCTCAGACGACTTTGATGTGTGCTTTGGTGAGCACACATCACCCCGTATAAGTTGTCTTTTTCGCGTTAAGATTTTCATCAGCTCGCGCCCGATGCCAAACCAGCACCCACTCTGGCACCCCAAGGCTTATGGCACTGGATGGCTGGTTGTGGTGGAGAGATGGGATGGAGAGGTGGGGAGCAGTCTTGTAAATGTATCGTTAATTGTTGTTGAATTTGTGAAAATTCCGAGATATATGGGCGTTTTTACAAAAATATGTTGCTGTTCACGCATTGTTCAGCAACACGCTTTGCGAGACACATGGAAGAAAGAAAATGGATGTCGACGAAAGAAGAAAAAGGTGATGTTCCCGCCGCTAACTTGACCAGCGTCGGGTAAAAATAAGCCCAGAGCAAGTGATCATGATAAGAAATGGAATATATCCAGGGAAAAATCTAATTACCACTTATGAAACGGCCAATTATCCTTTGAATACAAAAACTGTGGATCTCCTTCCAAGATAAAGCCTCCGACGGATTGCAGAGCGGCTCAGATGTATTATGTCAGCATAGCTGACGAGCCGTCTACGTTTCACTTCGGTCGTTGCTTAACAAGTGCCATCGGCACTTAGCAACGCAGCAAGTACGTCGAGATATACTTGAATATGTTTAGCCTGGCACGTGGAAGTGCGCTACAACTTGCATATGAAGCGACGCACGATGCACCTGCCAGAAAGCATCAGAATATATAGTGGCAACACACAGCCATCCGCCATGAAGTTCCCTGCTAATTGTTATAAAAATAACAAATTAACAGATAATTATAAAAAATATAAATTATATATTGACAAAATGGAAAAAATAAGTTAATATAAAATCATCAAAAACGAAGAAGAAAAAGCACAAAAACTTCTAAGTCGAGAACGGAAGTACCAAAATCAATAAAGAAAGGAAGGTACAGGCCACCAAAAACGTGAAGTAACACCTAAAACCTAATTTATGAAAAGGAGGTACAGGCCACCAAGAGTATATAGAAATACCCCAAAACAAATTCGATGAGGGAGGTACAGACCACCAAGAACGAAAGGTAATACCCTAAAATAAATTTGTGAGAAGGAGGTACAGACCGCCGAAAGCATAAAGTATTACCCCATAATATAAGAAAGAGAGGTTAAACAGTGATAGAACCGAAGTTTTAAAAGTGAGTATCGAAGATAAGATGATCGATACTCACTTTTTTGTGCTTGAAAAAGCTGTACGATTCGTTTATACTATAGGATAGCTTATTAAGAAGATAGTAGGCACAGGCATACTTGAATGAAAATGAATCGAAGGAAGGTACAATAATAATGGGATTATTAAAACAGTGGAGAGACGTAGCTTATTCACAGCAGGCAGATAAGGCAAAACTTCAGAAGTTCTGGGCAAGCTATTTTGTGATTGAAAAAGATATTTATGAAAAACTTCTGGCAAACCCGGACGAGATCGTAAGAGGAACTGTAAAAGGGCTGGCTGAAAAATATGGAGTTGACGTGATGACCATGACTGGTTTTCTGGATGGCATCAATGACAGCTTAAAAGCAAAGAATCCTATCGAAGAGATGGATGAAGACACAGAAGTAAATCTGGGATTTGACAAAGAGATCCTGTACAAGAACATGGTCGATGCAAAAGCAGACTGGCTGTATGAACTTCCAGCATGGGATGAGATCTTTACTCCAGAGCAGAAGAAAACTCTGTATATGGAGCAGAAAAAGTCCGGCACCATCATCAAAGGTGAAAAAGTTGGAAGAAATGATCCTTGTCCATGCGGCAGCGGCAAGAAGTACAAATACTGCTGCGGAAGATAATATATGCAAATTGTATTGATCGCGCTGGGCGTTTTCTGTCTGGCATATTATACGGTAAGTGTAATATACGCAGGATTTGGAGCCTCCATTATATGGATATGGCTGATAGGCGGCATTGCGTTACTTGTTCTTGGCGGAGCATTACTCTATATTAAAAAACATGGGATAGTGATCGACATACCATTTTCTCTAAAATGTATACTGGCAACTACATTTGTCTGTGTGCTGGGATTTTTCATCATTATGGAAGGTTTGATCATATCAGGGATGAACCAGAAGGGCGAACCGGATCTTGATTATATCATAGTCCTGGGATGCCAGGTGAAAGGTGAACGGCCAAGCAGATCGCTAAAGGAACGGCTTGATAAGGCGGAGGAATATCTCGTGGAGAATCCCGAGACGAAAGCCATTTTGTCCGGCGGGCAGGGGCCTGGTGAAGATATCAGCGAGGCAGAATGTATGTATCAGTATCTTGTGGATGCCGGAATATCATCGGAGAGACTGCTCATGGAATCACAGTCCACTACGACTGTGGAGAATCTCAAGAATAGTCAGCTTTTGTTGAACGAAGAACAGTCCACGGTGGGGATCGTCACGAATAATTTTCATGTATACAGAAGTATCCGTCTTGCAAAAAAGTTTGGATATGTTCAGGTTTGTGGAATCGCAGCACCATCAGGAAGTGTACTTCAACTTCATTTTATGGTGCGGGAGTTTTTTGCACTGACCAAGGAATTAGTCCAGAAAAATATATAGTCATATTAGAAAATATAAAAACTTAAGAATTTATGAAGATATAAAAGCACCCATTGACATTTTCAATGGGTGCTTTTATACTTTAAGTGTATTATATGAGATAGTACACTTAATGCAAAGAAAGGAGGGTTTATATGCTTGTGATAGATTACCAGGACAGAAGACCTATCTTCGAACAGATTGTGGAGAGGTTTCAGGTCCTGATATTAAGGGGAGTGCTGGAAGCGGATGAGCAGATGCCTTCCGTACGGAAACTGGCAGGAGAACTTTCAATCAATCCGAATACGATACAGAAGGCGTACAGTATATTGGAGATGCAGGGTTATATCTATCCTGTGAAAGGCAGAGGGAATTTTGTTTCTGATAAAGGTTCTTTGTTGAAGCAAAAAAAGGAAGAGTTCTGGAAAGAATATCGTATGATCGTTGTCAAAGGAAAAGAAATCGGTATAACATCTGCGGAATTCAAGAGTATGACAGAGGAATGTCTGAAAGGGGTATATCAATGATTGAGATAAAGGGAATCAGTAAAACATTTGGTCAGATCAAAGCCCTTTCCAAGCTGAGCGGGGAGATTCATGAGGGCAGTGTGTTTGGTCTGATCGGAACGAATGGTGCAGGAAAAAGCACCTGTCTTAGGATGATATCAGGGGTGATGAAACCGGACGAGGGTGCGGTATTTGTGGATGGAGAAGACATCTATGAAAATGAAGAGAAGAAACGGAATCTGTTTTTCATCTCAGATGATCAGTATTATTTTCCGAATTCCACACCGAAGGATATGAAAGATTATTATAGTTTATTCTATCCTTGTTTTGATGAAAAGAGATTTGATGAATTGATGAAAAAGTTTGGATTGGAAAGTGGGCGGAGGATCCATACATTTTCCAAGGGAATGAAAAAGCAGCTATCCGTTCTTCTGGGTATCTGTTCCAATACAAAGTATATGCTGTGTGATGAAACCTTCGATGGTTTGGATCCGGTGATGAGGCAGGCAGTAAAAAGTCTTTTTGCCACAGAGATTATGAACCGTGACTTTACGCCGGTGATAGCTTCTCATAATCTGCGGGAACTGGAAGATATCTGTGATCATGTTGGGCTTTTGCATAAAGGCGGTATCCTGCTGTCAAAAGATCTGGAGGACATGAGGGAGAATATCCATAAAGTGCAGTGCGTAGTCAGTGAAGAAGCAAGGAATCAGCTCCTTAGAGAACTTACAGTACTCCAGTCTGAGCAGAGAGGTTCCCTTCTGACACTCACAGTCAGAGGTGCGAGAGAAGAGATCGTAGACAGGATCCAGGAGAAAGAACCGCTGTTTTCAGAGGTATTGCCTCTTAGCCTGGAAGAAATATTTATCAGTGAAACGGAGGTGGCTGGATATGACGTCAAGAGTCTCTTATTTTAAAATAGCATGCAACAGCATGAAGCGTAGACTGTGGTATGGAGCAGTGATATTTTTGTTGCTTTTCCTTGGGATGCCGATAAAAGCCATGCTGGAGCTTGAGAGCGTCAGTGAGATCAATGCCCGGTGTGCAGATGCGGCACAGAGGATCGAAGAGACAGGAGCCGTGAGACGTATGTTTGACACCTATGTGTGCGGCGGTGATTTCCTGTTATTCTTTATGATCGTTGGTGCAGCACTTCTGGGAGCATGGAGCGGTCTGTACTGGCTTCACTCAAAAAAGAAAATGGATATGCTGGGAAGCCTGCCGCTTAAAAGAGGAAAATTATTTCTTGTGAGCAGTGTGAATACCTTTGTACTGTTTGCAGTACCATTTCTTGTAAATATGATCCTTCTGGTACTGGTAGGAGCATCGAAAGGAATCCTTTCGGGAGATACTTTTGGATACGTTATAGAGGGGATCGGGGTAGGCGTACTGTTCTTTGCTGTTCATTATCTGTGTGCGGCTCTGGCGATGCTGCTTACCGGAAAATTGATCACCGGGATACTGGGAACGATGGTATTCTTATCAATTATACCGATCATCCATGGAGTGTTGGAGTCATATCCAAGCATTTTCTGGAAAACTTACGTTGAAAGTAATCTGTTTGAAAATGCAGCAAGATATTTTGAGTCTCCAACAATGGCTTATCTGTATACGGTAGAGTCACTGGAGAATCTGGATTCTCTGTTCAGTAAGAATAGCTCAGCATGGCTGTTATTCGTATCAGCATTTCTCATGTTGGTGATATTTGCAGGAGTGTGTATGTGGCTCATCAAGATCAGACCGTCTGAAGGAGCGGAAAAAGCTATGGTATTCCCAAAGACAGAGGGAATCATCAAAGCGGTAATCCTCTTTGCACTTTCCATGGGCGGCGGAATATTCTTCATGAGCATAGGCCGTGCCCGGGGTGAGGGTGAACATGGTGGTTTCTGGTTTTGGTTTGGACTGATATTTGTCTGGATTCTAGGAAGCATTTTGATAGAAGTCATTTACTCCTTTGACCGAAAGAAGATATTTGACCATAAGATATGGACCGGAGCAGCGGGTCTTGTGGTATTGGGAGTCGCAGTTTTCTTCAGCTTTGACCTTAGTGGTTATGACAAATGGATCCCTTCGCAGGATGAGGTTGCACATGCGACTGCTGATGCGGAAGTAAGATATGTTACTTATCCGGACGGAAGCGGCAACAGTCTGGAATTCATGGAAAATCATCTGAGTGAGTTTACCGGAACAGCGGTATTTAAATTGTCTGAAAATGGAGTACAAAACGTGAACGCCGAAGAAGATGAAGACGGTGAGTGGACATATGTAACAGTTCTTTATCAGATGAAAAATGGAAGTGTGAAGAAGAGAACATATCCGGTTGACCGTGAGATCGTTCTGGAGACACAGCAGGAGTTGTACAAAGAGAAAGCATATAAGGAAGCAATGTTTCCGATAGCATTAAGTAAGCCGGAGGATGTGGAACCAGGGTATCTTCGTTTCATGGGACGGAGCTTGTCGCTGGAAAATCTCAGTAAGAACGAGCAAAAAGAACTTCTCGGATTGTATCAGCAGGAGCTTGCCGAGCTTACCTATCAGCAGATCCATGCGCTGGGAAGCGGAAGCCTGACTTTCCTTGATCAGGGAAAAGATTATCTGGAGAATGATTATCCGCTGAATGAAAACTTTACTCAGACAGTAGATTTCCTTCGACAGATGGGATACGATGTCATATTTGATATGGAGGATATAACAGACATCCAAAGTATTACCATCTATGATTACAGAGAAAATAATGATGCGGATGTAGATGGCACAGAAGCAACCATGACAGATCCGGAACTGATTAAAGAGGCAAGAGTTGGATTGTTGTCTACGGGAGAATATGGAACATTTAATTATAATCCGGGCAATCTTCAGGGTGATGTGAGTATGGAAGTTGCTTACAAACTGGAAAATGGAGACAGCTTTACCGTATATTGTGCTTACGAAAAGGGTAAGATACCGGAAGTTGTGGAAGAATTTTTAAAGAGCAGGGGAAATCCTGAAAAGTAGATATATACTGTAAATATAAACTAATATGTTTGGAAGTATAAAAAGGAAGAATATTTGTTTGTCTGCCAATAGGCAGGCGGCAAATATTCTTTTTTTACATCATAGGAAAGTGCTTCCTATGATGTAAAAAAAGCTCCGCGAGGATCGCACTGCGGCGGAAATGAAATATATCGATAAATTGACCCGCCGCAGGCGGAGAATCCTGCAAGCTGGATTCTTGCTTTTGAATGTGGATGCCCAGCAGGAACATTTCATGAAATTGGGAAATGGAATCTGGCTATCATGTCCTTGAACAAAGGTATGGTCAAGTTGTTGACAAATAGCTTGTTGACAAATATAGTTGTCAATGATATAGTATTGATAATTCAAAATGACAAAAATACTTGTCAAACCGACAAATAAATTTGTCATACCGTTTTGCATCAAAGGAGAAAGGAGACAGAACAGTGCCATTAATTAATCATTTGAAAGAGCACCGGGCCCGCCTGGGAGTGAATCAGAGTGAGCTTGGAAAGATGGCGGATGTCTCGAGGCAGACGATCAGCCTGATAGAGAGGGGAGATTATTCTCCGTCGGTCACACTTGCCCTGAAACTGGCGAAGATATTTCAGGTGCAGGTGGAGGATATCTTTGTATATGAGGAAGGTGAAGATGATGAAGAGTAATAATACATATAAAAACACAGATAAGAAAACCAATAAAACAAATAAGCCCACAAAGAAATGGAATAACAGTTATACGAAGCTTGTGCTGATGTTATGTCTCGGTGCTGTGATCGGAGCGGCAGGAAGTATCGTGTTGTCATTTTCAGGAGAGGAGATGGCTTCGTTTTATTCGGCAGCGATCCACTATCTTGAAAAAACAGGTGTTTTCTGGGTGGGTGGACTGGTAGTGATCATAACAGTGGCAGGCATCGCGATTTATATACATCTTAAGAGATTGTGGAGGAAAGAAGAAGAATCTGATGACGAAACAGCTGATATGTGGGGAGAAAAGTTCGATTTTTGGTCACAATTAGGGATCACAGTGGCGAATACATCCTCGGGAACTATATTGATATTAGGATTTCTCTCTATGCCGTCCAGGTTTAGGAATGTTGATCTGGATATTTCTACGACATCAGGCATGTATCATTTTGTGCTATATATAGCACTGGCTGCTTTGCTCGTTGGTGGGGCGGTACTTGTATGTATATTAGAGATCTTGATCATTCATCTGATGCAGAAGCGAGATCCTCATAAACAGGGAGATCCGTCCAGCTTTAGTTTTAATAAAAAATGGCTGGAAAGCTGTGATGAGACAGAAAAGATGGTGATCTATCAGGCTGGATACAAAGCGTATACAAGGATACAGGTGATGATCCTGATCGCGATGATCGCAACTATCTGGGGTAAACTCTGGTTTGATACGGGTAATTTTCCAATTGTTTTGGTTGGGATTTTATGGATATATGGAACTGCAAGCTTTGGGATAAGAAAAATGAAAGGATTAAAGAACAGGTGAAAAGCGTATGAGGTTGGAAGTAAATAATCTACATAAAAGCTTTGGTGAAAAAGAGGTACTTCATGGAATCTCATTTAACATCGAAAGTGGCAAGGCTCTGGGCCTTTTGGGTAGGAATGGTGCAGGAAAAACGACAACGATAAGGATCCTGATGGATGTTTTTAAGGCAAATGAGGGGACGATCACAGTGGATGGAAAGCCATTTGTTCCAAGAAAGCATCAGATAGGATATCTGCCGGAGGAGAGAGGCCTTTATCCGAAAAAAGGTGTGCAGGAGCAGCTATTATATCTGGCAGCCCTTCGCGGACTGGATGGAAAAACGGCCAAAAGACAGTGTTCTTACTGGCTGGATCGTATGGGTGTATCGGAGTATGCAGGAAGAAAGCTGGAAACCTTGTCAAAAGGTAATCAGCAGAAGGTCCAGCTGGCACAAACTTTAGTATGTGATCCGGATATCATCATATTGGATGAGCCATTCAGCGGTCTTGACCCTGTGAATTCCCAGGTGCTCAAAGACGTGATCAGAGAGCAGATCAATGTGGGAAAACTGGTCATATTTTCCAGTCACCAGATGAGTTATGTGGAAGAATTCTGTGAAGATATCGTTCTTATCAATCATGGTGAGATCGTGCTGGAAGGGGAACTTAAGAACATCAAACGCGAGTATGGAAAAGATCGTCTAGTGATAGGACTGGAAGGAATGTCCAGAGAAGAAGCAGCTGAGAAATTGGAAGAAAAGCTGGGTCAGATGGCATCTGTGGCAGGAAACCGACAGGATGAACTGATCGTAAAGCTTGAAGAAAATATCAGCAGAAAGCAGATCCTTGAGACATTGCTGGCAGATGGTCTGGTTCCGGAGACATTTGGAATCTATGAACCGTCACTTACCGAAATATTTGTAGAGAAAGCAGGTGACCAGGCATGAGACAATTCCTGAACGTATTAAAATTTGAATTGAATAATTACTTTAAAAATAAAAGCTTTATGGTCACAACGGTCCTGCTTACCATAGCAGCCATCGGCATCATTGTCATCCCAGGCATATTCATGGGAAATGATTCCAAAGGCAGCGATGGAGGAGATGGAAGTGCAGTAGAGGCAGAAGTAGAGAACCTTGCCATCTGGGACGAGAAAGATACGATCACCGATCTTGAGGCATTTTCCGAAGCAATGGGAGGCGGTATCGCCTGGAAGGAATGCAAAGATGCCGAAGAGGTTCGAAGCAAGGTAAATGAAGGAGAAGTTGAAGCTGGCTTCCTGGTGGAAGATATGCTTCATTATACCTATGTGGTGGAGAATAATTCCATGATGGACGACAAGGATGCCGTTTTCCAGTCAGCACTGGCACAGGTTTATCGTATGCAGATCCTGAATGAAAAGGGGATCGATGCAGCCGAGATGGAAACCTTGTATCAGACCATGCCGGAGTCAACACAGGAGATCCTGGGTAAGGACAGCGCGAAGAATTATGCCTATACCTATATGTTAGTCATGATCTTGTATTTCCTTTTGGTATTTTACGGACAGATGATCTCTGTATCGGTCACAACAGAAAAGAGTAACCGTGCCATCGAGATCCTGGTGACAAGCGTAAACAGTACCAGCCTGATCTTCGGAAAAGTTTTGGCGGGTGCTATCGCAGGAGTTTTGCAGTGTACGATCATCCTTGGCAGTGCGGTGGTTTCTTATCAGATGTTCAGGGAAAGCTGGAATTACAGACTTGATTTCCTGTTCCAGATACCACAGAGTGTGTGGATCGCATTTGTCGTGTTTGGTCTGCTGGGATATCTTCTGTATGCATTTCTCTTTGGTATGCTGGGTGCACTGGTGTCAAAGACGGAGGATATCAGCAAGACATCCATGCCGCTTTTGATGATCTATATGGTTTCATTTTTTATCGCCATATTTGGAATGACCAGCAGCAGCGACAGCATGATGATGAGGGTCGCTTCTTTCGTACCATTTACCTCCAGTAACGCCATGCTGATCCGTGTAGCCATGGGCAGCGTAGAAGTGTGGGAGATACTGATATCAGCAGGTTTGCTGATCGGATCCTGTGTTGTGGCAGGCGTTCTGGCAGCGAAGATCTTCCGGTTTGGAACTTTGATGTATGGAAATCCGATCAAGTTCAGCAACGCTTTGAAAAATGTACTTGACCAATCCAAACGGGTGTGATATTTTGAAATAGATGAGAGTCTTGGTATGGTAACTTGATGTGATGATTTGATTTTATGAATTTCGATTTTATTGAAAAGGAGCTGAAAGAATGATTATTTTTTCCTGCAGATAACTGATTAAGTTAATAAGGCATATACAGACGGCAGCAGATGATGGATGATATCAGGAGGTCTGTATGTGTGCGCAGGAAAGTGATATTTTTTCAGGGAATAGAATATAATCGTATGGTTTGGTGAGCAGCTTATGATTGCTTTGTATCGTCATACGGATTATGGAAAGACCGCGGAAAATGTGTACTTTTTCTGCGGTCTTTCTGCGTCGTGCAGAGTTTGGTGCCAATGCATGATTGGCTATGGAGAAAGGATGTGGACGAGTATGTCACAGGTACAGGTAAGCAATCTTACATTTGGGTATGATGGGGCTTATGATATGATCTTTGAAAATGTATCATTTATGATAGATACGGACTGGAAGCTGGGGATGATCGGGCGAAATGGAAGAGGTAAGACTACATTTTTGAGGTTGTTGATGGGTGAATATGAATATAGGGGGACGATAAGTGCTTCTGTGGGATTTGATTATTTCCCTTTTGTAACAGGGAAGAGGGAAGAACTTACGATCGACCTGATCGAAGAAGTGGATCCGGGATATGAACTTTGGAAAGTTTGCCGGGAGATGAATCTGATGAGTGCGGATTGTGAGATCTTGTATCGGCCGTTTGATACCCTCAGCAATGGGGAGCAGACGAAGGTGCAGCTTGCGGTATTATTTGCAAAAGAGCAGGAATTTCTTTTGATCGATGAGCCGACGAATCATCTGGATCAGGAAAGCAGGAAGATCCTTCAGGAATACCTGAGAAAGAAAAAAGGATTTTTGCTGGTATCCCATGACCGGATGTTTTTGGATGGGTGTGTGGATCATATCCTGGCGATCAATCGGCAGGATATCACCGTGACGAAGGGGAATTTTACCACCTGGTGGGAAAATAAAAAGAATCAGGACGAGTTGGAGAAAAACCAGAACGAGCTGCTGAAAAAGGAGATTGGACAGCTTCGCGAGGCAGCAAGAAGGGCAGAAGGCTGGTCGGAGGATGTGGAGAAGAGTAAAAAGGGACAGCGGGTAGCCGGACTCCGGCCGGACAGAGGTTATATCGGACATAAGTCAGCGAAGATGATGAAGCGGGCAAAGGGAATCGAAAGCCGGGCACAGGATGCACTGGAGGAAAAACAGGGGCTTTTGAAAAACATCGAGACGGCTGAGAATCTCAAACTATTTCCACTGACACATCACAAGGAAGTTTTGGTTAATCTGGAAGATGTGACCATCGGATATGGGGAGCATGAAGTGCTTTCACATGTGAATATGAAGGTAAAAAATGGGGAGCGTAAGGTCCTCAGAGGTCCTAACGGGTGTGGAAAAACCAGTATATTCAAGGTGATACTGGGGCAGCTTGAGCCTAAGAGCGGTGTGTGTGAACTGGGCGGAGGAATGAAAATCTCTTATGTTCCTCAGGATACTTCATGGATGAAAGGGAGTCTGGAAGAATTCGGAAGGCAGCAGGGGGTGGAGGAGACGCTTTTTAAAGCCCTTCTTCGCAAACTGGATCTGTCCCGGGAACAATTTGACAAAGACATCAGCCAGTTCAGCGAGGGACAGAAGAAGAAAGTATTGATCGCAAAAAGCCTTTGTGAACAGGCACACTTGTATCTGTGGGATGAACCGATGAACTATATCGATATATTTTCAAGGATGCAGATAGAAGAACTGATCAGGAAATGGAAGCCTACGATGCTGCTGATCGAGCATGATGAATATTTTGTGAGGGAGATTGGCGGGGAGGAAGTGAGGATATTCCGGGGAATGTATCGCTGAGAGAATGTGAGGATATCCCGGTCAATGTATTGCTGAGAGAACATGTGGATATTTCAAACATTATTGAAGAATCATGTGCATGATGCTATACTGGAAACAATTAGGAAACAAGAAATTTGCTTTGAGAAATGGAGAATATTATGAGCTTTGCTGTTGTTAATCTGAAAAAAGGTGAAGGCCGTACATTAAAATCAGGTGGGGCCTGGGTGTTTGATAATGAGATAGAGAGCGTAACAGGTGGTTTTGAGGACGGGGATATCGTGCTGGTCCATGATTTTGACGGCTATCCGATGGGAAGAGGTTTCATCAACCGCCATTCTAAGATCCGTGTCCGCATGATGACGAGAAATATCCATCAGGAGATCGATACGGAATTCCTGAGGATGCGTGTGAAAAATGCCTGGGACTATCGAAAGAAAACAGTGGATACCAGCAGTTGTCGTGTGATATTCGGAGAGGCCGATTTTCTTCCGGGACTGGTCGTTGACAAGTTTTCCGATGTTCTGGTCGTGCAGTCGCTGGCTCTTGGTATCGACCGGATGAAGGAGGAGATCATTTCCCTGTTGAAGGAAGCCATGGCAGAAGACGGAGTGATGATCCGCGGCGTGTATGAGAGAAGCGATGCAAAAGTCCGGGAGCAGGAAGGCATGGAACGGGCGAAAGGCTTTATCGGTGAGGAATTTGACACGCTGGTGGAGATTGTGGAAAATGGCGTGAAGTATCAGGTGGACGTGAAGGACGGACAAAAAACAGGATTTTTCCTCGATCAGAAGTACAATCGCCAGTCGATACAGAAACTCTGCAAGGGTGCGAAAGTACTGGACTGCTTTACACATACAGGATCGTTTGCACTCAACGCAGGAGTGGCAGGGGCAAAGAGTGTACTTGGCGTGGATGCTTCCCAGCTTGGTGTGGATCAGGCAAAGGAAAATGCCAGGTTAAACGGTCTTGAGGATACAGTGAAGTTTGTCTGCGAGGATGTATTTGAACTGTTGCCAAGACTTGAGGCTGAGGGAGAAAAATACGATGTGGTGATCCTCGATCCGCCGGCATTTACCAAGTCAAGAAATTCTATCAAGAATGCTGTGAAGGGTTATCGTGAGATCAATCTTCGAGGCATGAAGCTTGTAAAGGACGGCGGCTATTTGGCTACCTGTTCCTGTTCACATTTTATGTCTTACGAGTTATTTACCCAGACGATCGGGCAGGCGGCAAGGAATGTGCATAAGAGACTGAGGCAGGTGGAATTCCGTACACAGGCCCCGGATCATCCGATCCTTTGGGCGGCGGATGAGTCTTATTATCTGAAGTTCTATATTTTTCAGGTTGTGGATGAGAAATAAGCGTGGCTTTGCCCAGCACGTGGACTATGTGCAATGATCATTACATGTGGGGCGTACAGAAATCGAAATTTCTCATTGCCCATTTTGAGACAAATTCAGACAGTGAAATTGCTTTCTTGGGGCAAAGATGAGCAAGTTTTATCTCCTGCCGCATCTTATAGCCAATAAAGGGGCAATGGTGTAAATGGGATGTCAATGCCCCAAGTTATGAAATATCGAGTGGTTCAGCAAAATCATGTGTTATATATTTGAATAATAGAGGTTATGAGGCAGCAGGCAAAGACTTTTCTTGCCAGATGTCTCATCAACAATTATACAGTTCCCCGGCAAATCACATAAGATTTGTTGGGGAGCTGTTTGTTTGTGGGTGGAAATAATTGTAATTATTTTTTTGAGATTTGTAGTTGACAAATATGTGGAATATCGAATATACTGATTGAGTTAGAAAACACTAACTAAAGTTAGAAAAAACTAATGTTTGAGAAATATATTATTTTTCAAGTAAATAATTGCATATGAATTATGGGCAATGTATGTAAGCGGCAAGTTGTGAAAGGAAAGCTATGAAGTTTAAATCTATTTGGATACCGATATGTTTATCATGTTCTATTTTACTGGCTGGGTGCACGAAAGAGGCCAAAAGTGATGTTGGACTTCCGGAGGATACACAGGTGAATATCCGATCGGACATGGAAGAAGTGCCAAAAGACAACGAAGATACTGTTATAAAAGAAGCACAGAAAGAATTGTTTGCCATGGATACCTATATGACTCTCAGTGCGTATGGCGATAGCGCCCAGGCGGCGGTGGATGATGCGGCGGCGGAGATCGAGAGGTTGGATCAGCTGTTGTCTACCGGGGATGCAGCAAGTGAGATAGCAAAGTTAAATGAGAGTGGAAGCGCAGTTTTGTCAGAAGACGGCGGTTATCTTGTGGAACGGGCGTTGGAGTTGTATGAGGATACAGCGGGGGCTTTTGACATTGCTGTTTATCCGATCATGGAAGAGTGGGGATTTACAACACAGGAGTATCAGGTGCCTTCCGATGAGAGGATTGAAGAACTTTTGAAGCT
Source organism: Clostridia bacterium (assembly GCA_009929525.1). GTDB lineage: Bacteria > Bacillota > Clostridia > Lachnospirales > Lachnospiraceae > Oliverpabstia. The sequence goes on from SAAH01000004.1 coordinate 56,291, forward strand.
GACCCAGGCAGACGAGATCAAATATGATGAGAAAAGCAGAGAGATTTCTTTTGGGATAGATGGGATGAAAATCGATCTTGGCGGGATAGCTAAGGGTTATACTTCTGCCAGGATCATGGACATATATAAGCAGCATGGAATAGAAAGCGGACTGGTGAATCTGGGTGGAAATGTCCAGACCATGGGACATAAGACAGATGGAAGCAGCTGGAGAGTGGCGGTTCAAAGCCCGGATGAATCAGAGGAATATCTGGGGATCCTGGATGTAAATGATAAGGCGGTCATCACTTCCGGAGGATATGAGAGGTACTTTGAGGAAAATGGGGTCAGCTACCATCACATTATTGATCCTTCCGACGGACACCCGGCTGACAGCGGCCTGATTTCTGTGACGATCGTCAGTGCAGATGGAACATTGGCCGATGGTCTGTCCACCTCACTGTTCATCATGGGAAAAGAAAAGGCAGCTGCGTATTGGGCGGATCACAGTGAGGAATTTGATGCGATCTTAGAAGCTGAGGACGGTACTTTATATATTACAGAAGGAATTGAAGAAGAATTTGTTTCGGAGCATCCGATGGAAATATTGAGAAAGGATGCCCGGTAAGTGTGAATCATCCAGTTGAGAAATCAGGAGGCTGGAGTGAAGATATTACAGGAAAATCATCAAGAAGGATAGTAACGGAGGCATACAAATGGACTGGAAAGAGACAGGAAGAAAAGCAAAACCATTTGCACCGATCATCTCGGTGGCGTTGGTCACGGTATGCGTGGCCGGTTCACTAAACAGTTACAGCGCACCTACCTATGCGGCGCAGGAGAAACCGGTACTGGAAAAAGTGGCCGAAACCACACCAGTGATAGAAAATATGAATACAGATGAGACGAAGGAAGTTCCAAAAGGATCCTTTGATCTGGAGGATGGGATCTATCAGGGAACAGGGACTGGTTTTGCCGGGAGTATTACTGTGGAGGTGACGATACAGGATAAGCAGATAACAGGTATCGATATCATAAGCACCAGTGACGATGCAGCATTTTTTAACAGAGCGAAAGCAGTCATTGACAAAATCATAGCGGGACAGACGATTGAGGTCGATGCGGTCACAGGAGCAACCTATAGTTCCAACGGGATCATCAATGCTGTGAAAAATGCACTCACAGGTGAAAAGGATAACGCCGAGACAGGTAGCAGTCAGGCAGGAGGCGGCGCGGCAGCGGGAAGCACCACAACACTGGCAGCAGTGGCAGATGCAGCAGCCTATAAAGACGGCACTTACTATGGAACCGGTACGGGATTTGGCGGAACGCTGAAAGTTAAGGTGGATATCGCCGGCGGCAAGATCAGTGCGATCCAGATTACGGAGCATAGCGACGGAAGCACCTATATCCAAAATGCCTCATCATTGATCAACACCATCCTATCCACCCAGAGTACGAATGTGGATACGGTATCGGGAGCAACCTACAGTTCCGTCGGTATTATCCAGGCGGTAAGAAATGCATTAAGTCAGGCGGCAGTCGATCAGACGGGATCAAATGGTTCGGGAGGATCGGGCGAAAACAATACAGCTTCGGATGAGAACATAACGAATGATGAAACAACGATAACGGGAACGATCCCATATGTAAATGGAATCTATTATGGGACAGCCGAAGGATACAGCGGAGATATCACGGTGGCAGTCGCGATCCAGGATCATACAATAAAGACAATCATCGTTACGAAGTCAGAGGATGATGAAGCATTTTTCAACAGGGCGATGTCGGTCGTTGATCAGGTGATGAAGAAACAAACTACGCAGGTGGATACAGTATCTGGAGCAACCTATAGTTCCAAAGGTCTGCTTGGTGCAATTGAAAATGCACTGAAGGAGGCCCAAAAAGCAACAAATGGAGAAAGTGCAGAGCCGGCGAAACCAGACACTGCCATACTTTCTCAGTTGATAACAGAAGCCGAAAATCTCCTGCAGGAAGAGTATACCGAGATCAGTTGGAACACGATGCAGATACGGCTGGCGGATGGAAAAACAGCACTGGAAGGGGCCACACAGGGAACTGCGACTCAGGATGCGGTCGATAAAGCCGTGACAAATCTTAGAGCAGCACTCAATGGGCTTGTGAAGATAAATCAGGGCGAGGAAGCAGAAACAATCTATATAGATGGAACTTACAGTGCATCTGTGGTATGCGTACCTGATGAAGAGGAAGATTTTCTCCCATACAATCTGTCGCTGATGCTAACCGTTCAAAATGACTGGATCACAGCCGTAACAGATGTAAAGGGAGACGGAGATCCTTCAAATGATACCTATATCCGAAGAGCAGCCGAAGGGACCAGCAGCAGAGCAGGTGTCGTGAGTCAGATATTAAACAGCGGAACGCTGGAGGGCATCGATACTGTATCCAGGGCCACCTGTTCTTCAAAATCTGTGATAGAAGCATGCCGGGCTGCATTAGAAAATGCCAGACGTATCAAGAATACAGGAGTGGAATAAAAATGCATGAATTTTGGGTTAGATTATTATGTGTGGTGATGATCGGGGGAGTCCTTATGGGATACAACTCAGTAGTTGAAGCAAGGGAAAAAGAGGAAGAAATCGCCAAACTCAGTGTCCAACTTGAAGAAATAGAAGCAAATATGGAAAATGGATCTGCAGGCAGTGAAGAAAATCAAACCGCAGGTGGTGGCGGAGAAACAGCGTATACAGATGGCAGCTATAGCGGTGAAGCAGAGTATGCGGATGGCATCTATAGCGGAGAAGCGGAAGGATTTGGCGGGCTCATCACAGTTGAGACAAAGATAGAACAGGGGAAAATCAGTGAAGTGACTATTATTTCCGCAGATGGCGAGGATGGTGCGTATCTGTCGATGGCAGAAGAAATCATTCCAGATATCATCGAAGGTCAGAGTGCAGAGGTGGACACGATAAGCGGTGCAACCTTCAGTTCCACAGGAATCAAAAATGCCGTCATACAGGCATTGGAAAAGGCGGTAAAGTAGGATGAAAAATATAAATATTCATAAACTTTCTGCGAAAGAAAAAAAGAAATTGCATACATGGATCCGTGCACTTATCCAGCTTATTTATTTTCTATTTTTACCATCCGTTTATACGGCGGCATTTTCAGGAGTAAAATACATATTCACACAGATCGGGGCGCAGGAAAAGATAGCACTCACTTCCTTCGTGACAGTTTTGATCGTCATATGTGTTTATACAGTTATCTTTGGAAGATTCTTCTGTGGATTTGCCTGTGCATTTGGAAGTCTTGGGGATGCGGTCCACGCCTTGTATCGATACTTGTGCAAAAAAATGAAGAAAAAACCGGTTTCCATACCGGACAGGTGGAACAATCAATTGTCGTATCTAAAGTACATTGTGACAGTAGGTATTATCATTTTATGCTTTCTGGGAGTGTATCAAAAAGCCCAGGGGACAAGCCCGTGGGATGTATTTTCCATGATCCATGCAGGAAATTATAAACTTTCAGGTTATATACCGGGACTGATCCTTCTCATACTGATCATCGTCGGAATGGGAATACAGGAAAGATTTTTTTGCAGATTTTTGTGCCCGATGGGAGCGATATTTTCCCTGCTCCCGGTCCTGCCCTTTCTTTCTCTTAGCAGAGACAGAGAAGCCTGTATCAAAGGATGCCGGGGATGTACAAGAAAATGTCCTTCGAATATAGAACTGCCCACGGCTGGTTTGGTGGAAGTCAGAGGTGACTGTTTCCAGTGTCAAAAATGCATCGACACCTGCCCGAAGTCTAATGTCCACTGTGGAATAAAGACGATCAAAGGAAATGAAATCTGGTTTACCATATTGAGAGCAGCGATCCTGGCAGGACTTATGATATGGCTGGGCGTTTAAAGCAAAAAAAGGATGGAAGATAGATGAATAAAAAAGATGGTATCCTGGGACTTTGCGTGACAGGTGCGGCTTTGCTCATGTTCTTCCTTATGGGAATGAACAAAGCAGAAGATGCCGATCAGGTCAGGATCACAGTGGATGGAGAAACTTACGGTATTTATTCTTTGGAAGAAGACCAGGAAATAGAGATACAGCACGAGGGAAATCATAACAAGATCCGGATAGAATCTGGGAAGGCGTATATGGAAGAAGCCGATTGCCCGGACGAGTACTGTATCGATCAGGGCGAGATACACACCAGGACCCAAACGATCGTCTGTCTCCCTCATAAGCTGGTAGTGGAAGTGATAAATGAAAATGACAAAAAAGAAGAAGCTATCGATGCCATAGCAAAATAAAGAGGTACAAAGACATATGAAAGAAAATAAAGAGATTACCTGGTGTGCGATGATGGTGGCTCTGGCCATGATATTCAGCTATGTGGAAAGTCTGATTCCCATAAACTTTGGCGTTCCCGGAATGAAACTGGGAGTTGCCAATCTGGTGACGGTGACGGGGCTGTATTTTTTAAAACCGCCACAGGTTTTGATCATCGTTATCTTGCGAATATTGCTGACGGGATTCATGTTTGGAAATGGAATGTCCATCATGTACAGCCTGGCTGGTGGGATCTTGAGTTTTTTTGTCATGGTATTGGTGAAAAAAATAAAAGGATTTTCCATTTCGGGAATCAGTATCGCAGGGGGTATATCCCATAATGTGGGACAGCTTTTTGTTGCCGCCTGTGTAGTACAGAATATGAAACTGGTATATTACCTCCCGCCGCTTTTGATAGCAGGAACAGCTACGGGGATGTTGATCGGGATCTTAAGCAAACGGATCCTGACAGTAATAAACAAATTTTTTTTGGTTACTGGTTAGCAAAAGCTAACTTGATAATAAATAAAATATTTTAAGGAGGCGCTTATGCGAAAAAGAAATATTTATATGAAAGCCATGACCATGGCGGTTACGACAGCGATGATCGCTGGAGTTTGCCCTATATCAGTATTTGCAGTGACAGGAAGTCAGGTTGCAGCTGATGATATCTATACGAAAACAGCCCATGTGGCTCGTACTCAGGAAGATGATGACAATGAGGATATATGGGATGAGTATGATGTGGAAGTAAGTGTGACGGTGGCAGACGGAGTTTTCTCTGACATTACAGTCAGCCCTACAACTGGCTACTCGGCGGACAATGCCACATATTTTAACAAAGCTTATACAGGTAGAAATGGAGTCAAGCTGAAACTGGAAGGAAAAGCAGCTACAGAAGATACCGTTAATACCTGGGATGCAGTATCTGGTGCGACCAGAACAAGCAGTGCGATCAAGACAGCAGTACTGGAAGCTGTAAATGGAGCCGAAGAAGCAGCTGGGGAAGTACCAGATCCTCAGATTGATACCGCTGCTCTGGAAGCAGAGATCGCAAAAGTACCTTTACTGGTCGAAACGGATTACACAGCAGATTCCTGGAGCAATCTTCAGACCAAACTTCAGGCAGCCAATGAAGCGCTTGCCGCAAAGGAATCGCAGGAAGCGGTCAATGCAGCAGCCACAGCTTTAAGCGATGCTATCACAGGACTCACTCCAGTGGAAGATGACAAAGAGGAAGAAAATATCAGCTACATTTTAATGAATATCCCATATGATAAGTTCTATGCAGCGGATGTCAATAACAGTATAGGTGTCGATGCATTTACTTCTGCGACACTTAACAAAACAAGGACAGGAAGCCTTTCCGGAGGATCTTACCATGTAAACAGTGATGGAACAGACATTACAGGAATCACATTCCCTGTAAAAGTTAGTGAGGGAGCGGATCTTACCGGTTACACAAGAATCACGGATGCAAATTCTGTAGATATCGAAGTAACGAACAGAGGAACAACTACAACGACCACATATCAGGGAAAAGATGCACTTTATGAGAGTGCCAGCTATTCCTATTATGTACTTAGCGAAGCGCCATCCTATTATAAAGAAATGACAGTAGGTGCGGATGGAAGCCTTTCCTTTGGAGCGGTACAGGGAACAAAAACCACATTGTCAGATGTGACCGCTGATCTGGTTACCACAACAACCTACGGCGATTATCAGTTATCCCTGGATGGACTGCCGATCGGAGGAAATGATCCAATCTATGGAGTGATCATTGGTACAAAAGAGGGTGCAAGCTATGGTCTTCGCCATCTGGAGAATATCTGGCTGGGATCAGAACTTGCGTGGAGCACAGGATTTACAACGGCAGTACATAATTGCCCTACTTCCTCAGAACACTATAAAGCTATGATGGGCCAGACGATCAATAAGATCACATATTACACAAAAGATGGAATCTATGAGATACCGGCTGATGTGTATGTACCGGTCAAATTCTCAAGTGAAGTAAAGGTTGAGGATGCAGCTTTAGCAAATGGAGAAACAGCAATTACCCTTACAGGAATCCCTTCAGACTTTGATGCCGAGTACACAGCAGCAGGCTTGAACAATGTGGAAGTAAAGGACGGAAAGCTTTCATTTGAAGGAACAAATGTAGGAAGTTATACACTGAACATCACTGACAAAAGCGGAAAATATGCACCAATAAGCGCAACATTTGAGCTGACAACAGATAAAGTGCCGGTAGAATATGACGAAGAAAATAAAACACTTGCAGTAAAAGATGGATTCGCAGAGAGTGATCTCGGTGCCTATGTAAAGAATATCCAGAAAGTTTCCGTTAATGGAAAAGAATATGCAGCAAGTGGACGGGGAGCAGTGAAAATCATCGATGCAGATGGATCTCTTCTGACAGACGCAGCACCATTTGCTGAGGCAAAGAGTGGAGATGAATTTGATATCGTGGTATTTGCTACGGGATACTCTGTTGATTATTCCTTTACCTATAAGATAGAAGATGAGATCAAAGAGGATGATAAAAAGGATCCAGCCGATTCCGGAGAGAAACAGGAAGGAAAATGGGTTCAGGACAGCCATGGATATAAGTATCAGAATGCAGATGGAACTTATGTGGTGAGTAAATGGCAGGATATCGATGGCAAGAGATATTACTTTGGCACAGACGGTTATAGAAAAACAGGCTGGCAGAAGCTGGGCTCCACCTGGTACTATATGAATCATGCAGGTGTGATGACTACGGGCTGGCAGCTGGTAAGCGGAAAATGGTATTATATGAATGGGTCGGGTGTAATGACTACAGGCTGGCAGCAGGTAGACGGTAAGTGGTATTACATGAATGGATCAGGAGCTATGACCACAGGCTGGCAGCTGGTAAGCGGCAAATGGTACTATATGAACGGATCAGGAGCTATGCTGAGTGACTGGCAGTTGATAGACGGCAAATGGTATTACATGAACGGATCAGGAGCCATGACTACTGGTTGGCAATTAGTGAAGGGCAAGTGGTATTACATGAATGGATCAGGAGCTATGACGACTGGTTGGCAGAAGGTAAGCAATAAGTGGTATTATATGGACCAATCAGGAGCTATGATGACCGGATGGCAGCTGTCAGGCGGCAAATGGTATTATATGAACGGATCAGGAGCTATGACGACTGGCTGGCAGAAGGTAAATGATAAGTGGTATTATATGTATAATAATGGAGCTATGGCGGCAAGCACCTGGGTTGGCAGATATTATGTGAATCAGTCGGGGGCTTGGACGAAGAGCAGATAAGAATGAGGGGACGCCCGCCATCGCCGATCGCCCCATGGGGGAGGAAGGCGGCCACTTGGCAGAGCTTTCACTGTAAAAATATGGCGTGAAAAAGACAACTCCGACAGGAATCGGACATATTCAGCCTGTATGCTTGATGCATACACGCTTCAGATGTCCTTGATTTGTGCTTTGGTAAGCACAAATCATCCTGTTGGAGTTGTCTTTTTCGCACCTATATTTTTATCAGCTCAAGCCCGATGCCAAGTGGCCGCCTTCCTCACCCATGGGGCGATCGGCGATGGCGGGCTGGGGTGGGATGAGGGGAAGGGCGAGATGGTAGTACTTGGTCATAAGAAAAGGATTGGGCTAGACTCGAATCCAGTTACTGGCCCAAGTGCCGGTTGTAGCATTGTATAAACGCTTATATAATATTCCATTAAATTTTTTGTATACCCATCGCAGTGTATCAGAAAAAAGGGTTATATCATTGGAAATATCAGAAGCTTCAATTATATATAGTGGGTTCATAGAACCGAAAAAAGTCCTATGCGATGCTTCATATAGCGGCATTTGTGCTGGCTTGCGCAATCATGAGGGGGATCCGCATGGCAGATAAACAGATATATAAGACAGTATTGGAATTGAGTCCGATGGCATTTTGGGGAAGTCTTTTATTTTGTCTGCTCAATGTTGGCATCGTTTGTCTGGTGACAAGAAAAATGCTTGGAATGGAGGAAGAAGTCTGAATGGAACAAGAGAAGATCGTGTAGTGTGAACATATACGAAAATCATATAATAAAGGTCAGGCAAATGAACTGGAAGCACTTTCGGATATTTCATTTTCCATATCTCAGGGGGAGATGGTCGCTATCATGGGTAGGTCGGGTTCGGGAAAGTCTACGCTGATGCATATTCTGGGCGGTCTACTTTCCTTTGATTCTGGAGAGTACTATCTGAACGGGGAGAAGATAGAAAAATTAAAGGACAGAGACGGAGCCAGACTAAGGAATGAAAAGATTGGAATGGTAATGCAAAACTTCGCACTTGTGGATGAATTTACCGCTTTGGAAAATGTGATGCTGCCATTGGATTTTCATAAGAAGAAAATATCAGATAAAAAGAAAAAGGCGCAGGAAGCATTAGAAAAGGTGGATATGCAGGAATATGCCAGACAGATCTGCAAAACCATGTCAGGCGGACAAAAGCAAAGAGTGGCGATCGCCCGGGCGATTGTAAATCAACCACTCCTTCTGATGGCAGACGAACCAACCGGGGCATTGGACCGGGAGAATTCTAAGATGACCCTGGAACTGTTTCGTCATTTGCATGAAAATGGAATGACCATTCTGTTGATCACGCACGATCCCTGGGTGGCGGATCAGTGTGATAGGATCCTGACGATCCAGGATGGGTGTATCTTATAGTGGACAGGCATGCAGTCTGTCCACTATTGCAGATAGCATATACTGAACGAGGAGAAAAATATATGAAGGATCAAAAAAGTACAGCTATCACAGGGAGTATAGGATTAGAATTAGAGGCGCAAATGGTCAGATTGATTCAGGCGTGATGATTTTTTGTCGCCTGAATCAATTTGAATTAATATCGGGAACACGGTATAACATTAAAAACTATGGATATAAAAGGTCCCGATTCTGCATTTTCCGGGTTGACAGATATTGCAAATAATGTTATGTTTTAGTTACCTTATATGACTGACGGAAGTGGAGTTTACCACAGGGAGTATGAGGGTAGAAAGCCGACCGTCTGGGCATGAAAGCTCGGATTGCAGGCTTTTTTTTGTATCATAGGAATTGCGTCCGATTGAAGCGGAATTTGGAAAAGCAGTATCAGAGTGAGTAACCAGGTGACTAAATATATGAAGCAAAGGAGAGATGTTCATGAAGATGATATCATTGGAACAGGAACTGAAGGGAAATGCATATCCTGGAAGAGGGATTGTGATCGGAAGATCTGCGGATGGAACGAAAGCGGTAACTGCTTACTTTATTATGGGAAGAAGTGAGAACAGCCGTAATCGTGTATTTGTGGAGGATGGAGAAGGTATCCGTACACAGGCATTTGATCCTTCCAAACTGGTAGACCCTAGCCTGATCATTTATGCACCGGTAAGGGTACTTGGAAATAAAACAATCGTAACTAATGGAGATCAGACAGATACGATCTACGAAGGGATGGACAAACAGCTGACTTTCGAGCAGTCTTTAAGATGCAGAGAGTTCGAGCCGGATGCACCAAACTATACACCTCGTATCTCTGGTGTTATGCACATCGAGAATGAAGGATACAACTATGCAATGTCTATCCTGAAAAGCAACAATGGCAATCCGGATGCCTGCAACCGTTATACATTTGCTTATCAGAACTGTGTGGCTGGCGAAGGACATTTTATCCATACTTATATGGGTGACGGCAATCCGCTTCCAAGCTTCGAGGGAGAACCAAAGCTGGTTTCTATCCCAGATGATATCGATGGATTTACAAATATGCTGTGGGAGAGCCTGAACGAGGATAACAAAGTATCTTTGTTTGTTCGTTACATCTCTATCGCAGACGGAACTTATGAGACAAGAATCGTTAATAAAAATAAATAAGAAAAGGGGAAATGTGATGAAAGAATTACAGTTAAAGTACGGATGTAACCCGAATCAGAAGCCTTCTAAGATCTATATGGGAGACGGAGCTGAACTTCCTATCAAAGTATTATCCGGAAAACCTGGATATATCAACTTCCTGGATGCTTTCAATGGCTGGCAGCTGGTAAGAGACATGAAGAATGCTACAGGTATTCCGGCAGCTACTTCCTTCAAGCACGTTTCACCGGCAGGTGCAGCAGCAGGACTTCCGCTGACAGAGACACTGGCGAAGATCTACTGGGTAGACGATATGGATTGGAAGAATTTTTCACCGATCGCATGCGCATATGCAAGAGCAAGAGGCGCAGACCGTATGTCTTCTTTCGGCGATTTTATCGCACTGTCAGATGTCTGCGACAAGGACACAGCTCTTCTTATCAAGAGAGAGGTATCAGATGGAGTTATCGCACCTGGATATACCGAGGAAGCTCTGGAGATCCTGAACCAGAAGAAAAAAGGTAATTACAATGTGATCGAGATCGATCCGGAGTATGTACCGGCTCCGCTTGAGCACAAAGAAGTATATGGAATCACATTTGAGCAGGGACGTCAGGAACTGGCTATCGATGATGAACTGATCTCTAATATCGTGACGAAGAATAAAGAACTGACAGAGGAAGCTAAGAGAGATATGAAGATTTCTCTGATCATCCTCAAATATACACAGTCAAACTCTGTATGCTTCGTTAAAGATGGTCAGGCGATCGGTGTAGGTGCAGGACAGCAGTCCCGTGTACACTGTACCCGTCTGGCAGGTCAGAAAGCAGATAACTGGTGGCTTCGTCAGTCAGAGAAAGTTATGAACCTTCCATTTAAAGAGGGTATCACTCGTGCAGAGCGTGACAATGCTATCGACGTATACATCGGTGAGGAATACATGGATGTACTTGCAGATGGCAACTGGCAGAGATCATTTACTGAGCAGCCTTCTGTATTCACAAGAGAAGAGAAACGTGCATGGCTTGATCAGATGACAGGTGTAACTTTGGGATCTGATGCATTCTTCCCATTTGCTGATAATATCGAGCGTGCTCACAAGAGCGGTGTAACGTATATCGCAGAGCCAGGCGGATCTGTTCGTGATGATCTGGTTATCGAAGCATGTGACAAGTACAACATGGTAACAGCATTTACAGGAATCCGCCTGTTCCATCACTAAAATAGGTCGAACTAGAGACATGTTATCTTTTTATACCGGCTCTCCCTTTTGGAGAGTCGGTTTTTTAGAGTGGATTGCAGGGAAATCAACGGTTTTGACTTTTCTGATATGATGTGATAAGATTCCTTAGGAATTACGGGAAAAAGCAAATAAAATATAGAACAGGTACAGCAGAATATATAAAGAAATGAACAGGTATAGTTCGGGAATTACGAAGAAAATGTGAGGGAATAAGATTACTATGAAGAAGCATGAGTTTACCACGGGAGTCCGGGATGGGATTCCTATTTGTCTTGGATATTTTTCGGTTTCAGTGGCATTTGGTATGACGGCAGTTCTGGCGGGAATGCCAATGTGGGCAGCGGTGCTGATCTCGCTTACGAATCTGACCAGTGCAGGACAGTTTGCAGGGGCGAATCTGCTGATCGCAGGTGGGGGGATGGCACAGCTGGCATTTACCACGCTGATCATCAATATCCGATATTTTTTGATGGCATTGTCAGTGTCGCAGAAGGTTGAGAGACGGATGACGATGAAACAGAGGCTTGCGATTTCGTTTGGTATTACCGATGAGATTTTCGCAGTTTCCATGCAGCATGAAGGTGAACTGTCCGCTGCTTATATGGCAGGTTTGATCTTTACACCGATCATAGGATGGACGGGTGGAACGCTGATGGGAGCAGTGGCTACTTCGGTGATGCCTGAGGCACTTTCCAGTGCACTGGGAATTGCATTGTATGGAATGTTCATTGCAATCGTGATCCCTCCGGCGAGAGAACAGAGGAGCGTATTATTTACGGTTGTTTTTGCAGTTTTGGCAAGTCTGGCATTTTCTTATCTGCCGGGATTGAAGGAGCTTGGAAGTGGATGGGTGATCATTATCATAACGATCATAGTCAGTGCTGCAGCGGCATGGCTATTTCCAAGAGAAGTGCAGGAAGAAGAAACAGATGACGCGTTGAGGGAGGAAGCATGATGATAATGAGTGGTGCAGCGATAAGTGCAGCGGATATGGGTGTTGGATATCTTCTGATAGGAATCGCCGTGATGGCGGTCACAACCTATCTGATCCGTATGCTGCCGATGGCTATTTTTCGAAAAAAGATTACAGATGTGAGGATACAATCCTTTTTATATTATGTGCCGTATGCAGTCCTGTCCGCCATGACATTTCCAGCGATCCTATCCAGTACAGGATCAAAGGTAAGTGCGGCGGTGGGGTGTGCTGTGGCGATATTGCTTGCCTACTTTAGAAAAAGCCTATTGACCGTGGCTGTAGGTGCAGCAGCAGCCGTGTTTGTGGTTCAGATCGCCGGATTCTAAATTAGAACGCCGGAGTCTATAAACTAATGTTTCAGATCATTAAAAAAGTGGAATACATTCGTCATGATATGGCCGATCAATCCATTTTCAGGTTCAAAAGCGATGATCTCGCTGGGAAACCATATCATACGGACCAGATATACCAGAACGAAGATCACGCCTACAAGTAAGATAAGCCAACGGTATTTCTTGAAGTCGATCCAGTCATCAAACACGAAAGCAGCGGCGATAAATGGAGCCAGAAGGAATAATGGATGACAGTGAAAAGCATGGGCAAAATCAAGATGCAGGATGCTGAGCCATGCCCTTGTCATACCACATCCAGGACAGGAGATGCCCAGAAAATATCGGATAGGGCAGCCGGTAAACCAGGTGACGATATAGTAAACGATGCAGATCAGTGCAAGGATCCACAGCTTTGATAAGATTTTTTTTTGAATTTCCTTTGTAAGCTTCATGGCAGATACCTCTCATTTCTATGGATAGTATAGCGGCAAATGAAAATGCAGGCAAGAGAAAATACATAATTTACAGAAAATAAGCTGAAATTTCACCAGTATAAGTTGCAGATGCCAAGGGTGGATGATATAATAAATGCTATAATATTTGGCTGGAAGAGTATGATGTATTTTTCTGCCATATAAATAATGAGGAGGATTTGAATATGAATTCTAAAAGGCGTGATGGACTTTTAAGTTCAATCTTTAGTATTATCACCTGTGGTTTATACCGGATTTACTTTTGGTTCCGGTATGGTGATGATGTGAATGTGATCTGTGCAGATGATGGAAAACAGACGATGAATTACATAGTAGCCTGGTTACTTTCTATTTGCACCTGTGGTATCTATGGAATGTATTGGCTGTATAATGTTGCTTCCAGACTGGACAGCGCAAGTAAGAAATATGATGTAAATGTGGAATCACCTGTATTCTTTACTTTGTTTATGCAGATACCATTTTTATCATACTTCTATGCCTGTGACGTAATGAACAAATTCCAGGAAGCATATGATAACATGTATCCGGATGGAAATGGCGGTGCATATGGAGTTCCTCCAGTGTCTCCTTATGGCGGTCAAAGCGGACAGAGCCTTGGGGCTCAGATCGGTTCCCAGTTCAAATCAGCAGTTCATGATATGGGAAGCGGAATCAAGAATTCAGCACAGGGTGCCGTTGATTCTATGCCAACCTGCAAAAACTGTGGAGCAATCGTACCACCAGGAAAGAACTACTGCAAAAAATGTGGATATCCGGTTAATGGTCCGGCACCATCCCAGCCAGCAGATCCGATGGGATCCAGTGCAGCACCGGTACAGCCACAGACACCGGTACAGCCGCAGACACCACCAGTACAGCCGCAGGCACCGGTACAGCCGGATGCACAAGTAAAATCCCTGTCAGCTGTATGCCCGAAGTGCGGACAGCCGATCAAGGCAACAGATACCTTCTGTATCCATTGCGGATGTAAATTGAGCTAAATCAATATAAGAGAATAAAAAGTAAGCCTGCATAGTTTGATAACTGTGCAGGCTTACTTTTTTATTTATCTAAGATATCTTAATCTTCTTTACCATCAAAACAATACGTACATACCTTACATGGCTCCAAACCGATGGAAGCAACCATATCATCAAGACGATGATAACGCAGGGTCGTAAACTTAAGCTGTTTTGCGATATCATCCAGCATTCCCTCATAATTGTGAGAATCAGGATTGGTATAATCTTTCAGAATCGCTTCGGTTACTGTTCCTTCACGTTTCTGGATCACACGGCGGGTGATCAGATCCATGTCGGAGTTAGAACGGGAGAAATTCAGATATTTACAGCCATATAATAATGGTGGGCAGGCTGGACGGATATGAACTTCTTTTGCACCGCTTTCGTACAGGAATTCGGTAGTCTGTCCCAACTGGGTTCCGCGAACGATAGAATCATCGATCAGCAGAAGGCTCTTGTCCTTGATGAGTTCTGGAACAGGAAGCATCTTCATATGTGCGATCTGCTCTCTCTGGCTCTGCTGTGACGGCATGAAGGAACGAGGCCATGTTGGTGTATATTTGATAAATGGACGGGCAAATGGAATCCCGGAGCGGTTTGCATAGCCGATGGCATGTGCAGTACCGGAATCAGGAACACCAGCTACGATATCAGGTTTAACGGTATCTCTTCTTGCCAGCATATCTCCACAGTTGTAACGCATCTGTTCAACATTGATACCTTCGTAGGTTGAAGTAGGATATCCATAATAAACCCACAGGAAGGAACAGATTTTCATTTTTTCCTGTGCAGGTGCAACCGTCTCAGCACCATCCGGTGTGAAGAAGACAATCTCGCTTGGTCCCAATTCTTTATAATCTGAATATCCCAGATTAAAGTAGGCAAAGCTTTCAAAAGAAGCACAAACTGCATCTTCTTTTTTGCCCAGGATCAGCGGTGTACGTCCCATACGGTCACGTGCTGCATAGATTCCCTTCGGTGTAAGTACGAGCATCGTCATAGAACCATCGATGATCTCCTGTGCATAGCGGATACCTTCAACGATAGAAGACTTCTGATTGATCAGGGAAGCGACCATCTCTGTAGCATTGATGCTGCCGCCGCTCATTTCCAGAAAATGTGTACATCCATTTGCAAATGAATTTTTTACAAGTTCTTCCATATTATTGATCTTGCCAACGGTTGTGATGGCAAAACTGCCAAGATGAGACTGTACCAGCAATGGCTGAGGTTCTGTATCAGAGATACATCCGATTCCCAGTTTGCCTTCCAGTTCCTCCACATCCCGCTCAAACTTTGTACGGAACGGTGAGTTCTGGATATTGTGGATCGCACGATTAAATCCATGTTCCTTATCATAGACTGCCATACCGCCGCGGCGTGTGCCGAGATGAGAATGGTAATCAGTTCCAAAAAACAAATCAGTTACACAACTACTCTTTGAAGCAACTCCAAAAATTCCACCCATATTTGTTCTCCTTATCATATGAAATGTTTGGTCAGTAAATCACGTAGTCCATTATATAATGGGGTGTCATGATGTGCAAGAAAAAAATCAGATAATTTCAGTTACAAACTTGCAAAATAAGTTAACTACATTATAATAAGTAGATAAAGGAGTGTGAAAAAAATGAGAAGTATGGAATTCAAAATGGAAAGACAGGGTCTTCTGGAGGTTGGTCAGGAGGTAGAGGTAACAGAGAGTGCTCTTCCTACTTCCTATTATTATACGATCCAGCCGATGATCGCTATGAGCAGAAATTATCAGGCATACGAGAGACTGAAGTCTCAGAAGGGTATTGTGAAGGATATAAAGGAAACCGACCGGGGATTTTATACAGATGTGGAGTTTGACGAAGATGAGTGCTGACGGACTTGGAAGTGTTGTTCATGAGATACCGCCGGTGTGGGACGCGGAGAGCAAGGTGCTCATATTGGGAAGCTTTCCATCGGTAAAATCAAGGGAAGGACATTTTTTTTATCACCATCCCCAGAATCGCTTCTGGAAAGTTCTTGCGGCGCTGGCGGGATGTGAAGTCCCGGAAACGATAGAGGAAAAGAAGAAGTTACTTCATGATCATCATATAGCAGTGTGGGATGTGATCGCATCCTGTAAGATCCAGGGCTCCAGTGACAGCAGTATCCGGGATGTGGTGCCAAATGATCTTAGCGATATACTGTCACATGCCCGGATACGGACGATATATACCAATGGCGGGACAGCCTATAAAATGTATGAAAAGTATACAAAACCAAATACAAACAGAGAAGCGGTAAAACTTCCATCCACAAGCCCGGCCAATGCAGCCTGGTCACTGGAACGACTGATAGAAGCATGGAAAAATGCGAACATTATGCAATGATAACGATACATTGAGCTATAGATAAGTATGGAAAAAATGGATATACTACGGGGGAATCAAGCAAATATATCATATGAGTAGATATTATTTTGCGGAATTTGCAAGAGGATAAAAAAAACAGCAGGAAATGTGACCAGGGAGAAAGGGAAGGTATAGTTATGAGTATTGCAAAGCAGATGAACATGGGGATTCCAGGTTGTATAACAATCGAGACAGAAGAAAAAAAAGAAAGCTTTTTTGATGCAGGAACAAAAGCGGCCATGGATGATGTCCAGGTAGAGATAAAGGAACATGGGGATCAGACAGATATCTATGTGAGCGGAGGAAGATCTCTGGTAAGATCAGTAAAATTAAGATGGAATAAGACAGCACCGAGAGGCGCAAGGGTCCTGGCAGATGCATGGGAACGTGGTTACGGAGACCTTGAGTGGAAAGGAATCTGCGGGGGACGGGCACTGCCATGGTATTTTATGGTATCAGCCGGGGATAAACAGATGGGATACGGAGTGAAGGTCAGACCATCTTCCATGTGTTTTTGGCAGATGGATCAGCAGGGGATCACATTGACCATGGATCTTAGATGCGGAGGCTGTGGAGTTTGGCTGGACGGCAGAACTCTACTGGCGGCAGAAGTAGTGTCTATGGAGATGGAGGGAATTGATTCCTTCGGGGCAGCAGTGGAATTCTGTAAGGTGATGTGTACAGATCCTATTTTGCCAAAAACAACGGTTTATGGAAGCAATAACTGGTATTATGCATATGGAGAGAGCTCGGAAGAAGAGATACTGAGTGATACAGACTATGTGTTGGAGCTGACAAGGGGTGCAAAGACCCCTCCCTACATGGTGATCGATGACAGTTGGCAGGAACTTCGCAAACCGGAATACATCGGTGGCCCATGGAAAAAGGGAAATGAAAAGTTCCCTGACATGAAGCTTCTTGCAGAGAAGATGAAGGCAAAAGGCGTTCATACAGGAATCTGGACGAGATTCCTTCTGAATGTGGATGAAGAGATCAAGGATGAGTGGAGACTTAGTACGAATGGCTGTCTGGATCCATCACATCCGGAAGTGCTCAGATATATACAGGAAGATGTAAGAAGAATCTGTGGATGGGGATATGAATTGATTAAGCATGATTTTTCCACATTTGACCTCTTTGGAAAATGGGGGATCGAGATGAACCCATATGTGACAAATGATGGATGGCATTTCTATGACCGCAGGAAAACGAGTGCAGAGGTGGTAAAGATGTTTTATGAAGCAATTTATCAGGCTGCAAAAGAGACAGATACACTGATTCTTGGATGCAACACGATCGGTCACCTTGGTGCAGGTCTGATGCATATCAATCGAACAGGTGATGATACCAGTGGGCTTAACTGGGAGAGGACCAGAAGAATGGGCATCAATACGCTGGCATTTCGTCTGCCGCAGCATCGCACCTTTTATGAGGTGGATGCGGATTGTGTGGGAATCGCAGGTAATATCCCATGGGAGTTGAACCGCCAGTGGGCAGATGTTCTGGCAGAAAGCGGAACACCATTATTTTTCTCGGCAAAACCAGGACTTTTGAATGAGGAAGAAAAAGAAGAACTGCGCCAGATCCTCTGTGCGGCAGCGCAGCAGAAGAACCATAAGATACCGGTGGATTGGATGGAAACCGATTGTCCAGAAATCTGGGCAGAAGATGGTGATGTCCGGGAATATCAGTGGTATGAGAAAGATGGAGGCAATCTGGTGAGCAGACCTGGAAAATATGATCTGACACTTCCATTGGCTTAAAGATTTCGTTTGGATATTTTTACAATTTGCAGCAAGTACGATTCGGCGTACTTGCTGCAAATCGTTATGGCGTCTGCGTATTAAAAAAAGTACAGAAGAACTTCCTTTGGGGGTGCTTGTTCTTTCCGGTAAAGGCTGTTATAATGACATATGTTAACAATTACAAAGAATAATACTATTAATGTGTTGTTGCTTATATGGAAGTTTTTATCCGATTTGGCATGGAACTGTTAACAGACGGAACCGTTACGATAAGGAGAAGATGAATGAAAGAGTACGAAGTGATACATGAGATCATCAATCAATGCCCGCTGAATCATTCAAGAGATCAGTTTTTTGATGAGATTGAATGTGAAGATCCGGAAACCTATGTGAGAGAGAAGTTTCAGGGCAGAGAATATACCTGTGAAAAAATCAAACAGAAGGATGGCAGCATGGTATTCGAAGTATATGTCTCAGGACTTCATCAGCGATATACATTTACGGAGATATAGAACAGGAGGAAAAGATGGGAGAACAGATAGTGACGCATACTCACGTGCTGGAAGACGGGACTGTGATCAAACATACGCACGTAGAAGAAGCAAAGCATGAAAATGAAGTGCAGCATGGTCATGTTCATTCCCATGGAGAGCATGGGCATACCCACACCCACCAGAATACAAAGGCAGTGCTGAATCGTTTGTCAAGAGCTATCGGTCATCTGGAGTCTATCCGACGGATGGTGGAAGATGGACGGGACTGTACGGAAGTACTGATACAGCTTTCGGCAGTGAAGTCGGCACTGAATAATACAGGAAAGGTGATACTTCAGGATCACATTGAACATTGCATTGTAGATGCGGTGCGTGAGGGAGATGTCCAGGCACTGGATGAACTTAATAAGGCGATCGATCGTTTTATGAAGTAGATACACAAAAATAATAATATATCAAGAAAAGAGGAAGCAGATAAAATGGCAAAAGAATGTAGCAGTACATCATGCAGCAAAGAAAGCTGTGAAGGATGTCCAAGCAAACAGCCGAAGAGCATGCTTGAAGAACTGAATATGTATTCGGAGATCAAACATGTGATCGGGATCGTAAGTGGAAAAGGCGGTGTGGGCAAATCATTTGTGACAGCCTCACTGGCAAATCAGATGGCATCAAAAGGGTTCAAGGTTGGTATCATGGATGCAGATATCACAGGACCTTCTATTCCAAAGATGTATGGTCTTCATGGACCGGCACAGGCAGACGACCAGGGAATCTACCCTATGGTTGCTAAAAATGATATCAAAGTCATGTCTGTCAATCTTCTTCTTCCGCAGGAAGATGAACCAGTGATCTGGCGTGGACCGATACTTGCTAATATGGTAAAACAGTTCTGGACAGATGTTATCTGGGGCGAGCTTGATTACTTATTCGTAGATATGCCGCCAGGAACAGGAGATGTTCCGCTGACTGTATTCCAGTCTCTTCCGGTGGAAGGTATCGTAATCGTATCTTCTCCGCAGGATCTGGTAAAGATGATTGTAAGAAAAGCGTACAAGATGGCACAGATGATGAATATCAAAGTGTTGGGAGTTGTAGAAAACTACAGCTATGTAGTATGTCCTGACTGTGGAAAAGAAATCAAGATCTTTGGTGACAGTCATATTGACGAGATTGCTGGAGAACTGGCGATGGAAGTACTTGGAAAGATGCCGATCAACCCACTGTATGCAGAAGCAGCAGATAAGGGAGCTTTCCATGCAGTCTTGAATGAATATGTAGAAAAAGCAGTTGAGAAATTATATATGATGTAATTCCTGAGTTTAGGAAAACTCAGGTGAAGCCGGAAAAGGATCTGAGGCAGTGATTGCTGATGGAAAAATGAAAATGGAGTCGATGCACTATTAGTTTAGCGCAACGGCTCCATTTTATTTTGCTCAAATATCTTTCCTTATATTACGATAAAAAGTACAGTCATACAAGCCAGACTGATCAGGATGCTGAGAGAATTGATCTCACTGGAAAGTCCTACATCAAGTCCACATCGCTCTGTGAAGATAGGATCAAAAGAGGCTAACGGTGCAAACAGCAGCAGTACCAGAACTTTCCGTATCTCCATGGAAAATGGAAGCAAAAACCAGATAGCCAGAGAAAATAATGCTGCAAATCCATAACGAGCTGCGAGGATCTTGAAGATCGCCTTGAATTGCTTTTTGTTAAAGCTAAGCTCAAGTCCCAGACCCAGCATCATCATTGCAAGAAAACTATTGGCAGAAGCTCCAATCTCTGTGAAGGTCAATATAGGTGACGGCATGTTAAGATGGAGCACACCGAGGATGACCATCAGAAGATAGGTACACAGAGGAACTGATGAAAAAGTAGTTTTTACAAGAGAACCAAATGTAGTTTTTGTTTTTGCATTTTGCACACTGGAGGCCAAAGCATAAGTTCCACCGGTGCAGAGAATAGCATTTCCAATATCGAACATGCAGGAATATATAACACCGGAAGCACCTACAAAAGATTGAAGATATGGAAGAGCGAAAGTCCCCACATTATATCCAGAGTGATTGATCATCTGGAAGGCACGCTCATCGCAGGTTTGTTTTCGGGAGATAATATAGCCGAAACCTACCATGGATAGTGTAGCAAGAAAACCGATCAAAACAAGGGAAAAGAGAGAAACATCAAAAGGAAATTTGCTGAAATTGGTGATGATCGCACAGGGAAGGGTAGCTTTCGTTACCAGTGTAGAAACCACGCGAAAATCTTCTTTCCTTAATATATGATACTTTTTGAAAAAGTAGGCCAGGAGAATCAGACAGACGAAAGCTCCGGCGCGGATTAGGATGGGAAGCATAGTATTTACCTCGATTTTTAATTTTTTTTAGTCGCCACTGAGTGAACGGCAACTCTTTAGAGTAGTGTCGTGGCAGCACGATGATTTTATTATGAAAGAAAAAGCGGAATTCGTCAATATGAAATGTTCCATTTTGAAACATTGTGGCTGGTATCTATGATACACGGATTACACCGTACTTTGTATTTCTGTAATCTCTGGTATTATATAAATTACTGATAAACTTTCTGAAGAATATATAGATGTGTTGAAACACATATCTTGATGTGATATACTTTGGCTATAAAAATTCATGCAACGGTTTTCATATGCTGCATTTCAAGCAGCAGCCGTATCATTAACTTTTATCAATGGCAGATCGCCAGATTATCCAAAACTTATTCATATTATAGTTTTATATTTGCATACTATTTGGTACAATATCAATAGAACA
The DNA here is from genome assembly GCA_009929525.1 of Clostridia bacterium. Taxonomy (GTDB): domain Bacteria; phylum Bacillota; class Clostridia; order Lachnospirales; family Lachnospiraceae; genus Oliverpabstia. Next base: position 77,926 of record SAAH01000004.1, read on the forward strand.
ATGATTTTTTTTAATGCGTTTCTATTCGGATGCCAGAGGTATGCGGGCAAAGGAGAGAAACGTATGAAGGAAAAACAAGTAATACACGCGCAGAGTATCCCGCTGTTAAAAGATCTTAACTTGACGAACAGGTTTCTGTTCGACGAAGTCATGGAGGACCCGGAAGCACATCAGGCAGTATTGAGTATTATATTTCAGTACAATGTAGGTCTGCTTTCCCAAAACGAAGTGGAAAAGCAACTGCAGACCCATCCCTTTTTGAAGTCTATCCGATTGGATGTATTTGCCATGGACGAGGAAAAGAATGTGTATAATACCGAGATGCAGAAAAATCAAAAGCCTGACCTCAGGAAACGTTCGAGATTCTATCAGGCCTTGATCGATGCAGGATTATTGCCGGCGGGCACGATTAACTATAATCAGTTGAATGATTCTTTTATCATCATGATCACACCATT
>SAAH01000193.1 GCA_009929525.1 Clostridia bacterium
ACAATACTGTCTTTTCATTTTTTTCAAAAATAGGACAGATTGGTACTTTAGAAGAAGTTATCTCTTTTGAAATTACATTTTGCGGAAACTCAAGAAAGATAGACAGGCTGAGTAACCATGGAACAGGAAATGCAATAGAAATCGTAGGACCGGGCATTGATACAGCAGAGACGACAAGAGAACAATTGCTGTCCTGTTTTCTTTCCGAACAGTCCGGCAGGCAGTCTTATGGCAATACAGATCTTGGAAGCACAGAAAATGCACTCACATTTTCCGACGGCACGAACTCTGGGATAGCGATCAGCAATGTTGGAGCAGCAGGAGATACGATTTCATTTGATGTATCATTTGCAGATTATAACAGTGCAGAATTATGGGACAGCTTAGGTACAGATACGCTCACAAAAGATTCTGTGTCTGAGATAAGTCTTGCTCAGGATCAGGCTGGGAATCCGTATATAGGGTTTGTAAAGGATGGAGATGGAAAAGCATACGTCCAAAAGTATGACGGATCCAAATGGGTGACACTGGGAGCGGCGGCTTCTTTTAGTGGTGCATCGACCATTCAGTTATTGATGTATCAGGATGTGCCTTATCTGTTATATCATGATGATTCAGCAAATTATAATATCCATGTGTCCTGCTACAAAGGTGGAAAATGGAATGACATCACAGGGACTCTGGGCGGGAAAAATCCCCAGTATTTTTATGGGACATCCGGTTCAGACGGCATCTATCTTTCCTGCGGGTCAGGTTCATTTGATTCAGGATACACTTTTAATCTTATAAAATATGATGGAAGTACATATTCGGTACTGTCAGATAAGATCGCTTCGGGAACTTATTCGGATGGCCTTTTGGCAGCGTCGGGGCAAAAAATCTATTGGGCAAGCCGCAATTACAGTAAGAATCAGATAGACACGAAGGTGTTCGACGTATCCTCCGGAACTCAGACGGATCTGACCGGGACGATGCCGGGGACAGGAGTACGGATCGGTGCAGACTCTTCGGGGGTATATCTTATCACCGGAGATGGATCAAACGGAGTAAGAGCGTATTCATTGAACGGTACGACCTGGACGCAGATGGGAAATGCATTGTCCGGCAATCAAACGATATTTTATGATATTACAGCAAAAGATGGACGAATCTGTGCAACAACAAATGTATCAGATGGCAGTTCAAAGAATATAGTCAATTGGACCTGGTCTCAGGGAAGCTGGCAGCAGGTGGGAAGCAGCGTGGCATCAGAAGAAGCCAGTGCCCTTGAAACTGTTGCAAATGGAAATGAAATCTACACGGCATATACAGTGACTGTTGGAGAAAGTAATGATCAAATAACGGTGCGCCATAAAACAACGGAGATACCGCCAGTACCAACGGTAAGTCCAACGGCAACACCGACACCAAAACCAACGGTAAGCCCAACAGCAACACCGACACCAAAACCAACAGTAAGTCCAACGACAACACCAAAACCAACGGTAAGCCCGACAGCGACGGTGACGCCAAAGCCAACGGCAGTGCCAACAGCGAAACCAACACAAAAACCCACTCCGACATCTACAGTCAAAAATGGGTTTATCACTGAGGGACAAAGAAAATACTATTACGTAAATGGTGCACGCCAAAAAGGGTGGAAACTGGTCAATAACAAATGGTACTATATGGATTCCACAGGGGCAGTAATGACAGGATGGCTTCAAAGCGGAAAAACCTGGTATTATCTTAATTGGGATGGAGCGATGGCGACCGGTTGGGTCAGTACAGGGGGACACAAGTATTTTATGTATGGCAGCGGAGCGATGGCAACGGGCTGGATACAGACAGGAGGCCGCTGGTACTATCTGAACAGCAGCGGAGCAATGGCAACAGGATGGCTGAAAGATGGAGGAACCTGGTATTATCTGAACGCAGACGGAGCGATGGCAACGGGCTGGGTACAGACGGGAGGCAGTCGGTACTATATGCGGTCAAGCGGAGCGATGGCGATCGGCTGGATACAGACAGGAGGCCGCTGGTATTATCTGAACAGCAGCGGAGCGATGGCAACAGGATGGCTGAAAGACGGAGGAACCTGGTATTATCTGAATGCAGATGGAGCGATGGCAACGGGCTGGGTACAGATAGGAGGCAGCCGGTACTATATGCGGTCAAGCGGAGCGATGGCGATCGGTTGGGTACAGACGGGAGGCCATTGGTACTACATGAACGGGAGCGGAGCGATGGCGACTGGATGGATAAAGAGTGGAACTATATGGTATTATCTGTATGCAGATGGTGTGATGGCCGCCAACACCTGGATAGGGAATTATTATGTGGATGGTTCAGAAGCATGGGTGCAGAGCCGATAAAATCATATACTCATATTATCTTGAAAGGAGGCAAGTAGGCCGAGGCGTATTTGAATAAAAGGGAAGGTCCGGGCACATATTGATGTCTGGGCCTTCTTAGATTTATCCAGATTTCCAAATCTTACCAAACGATAGCATTTTATGAGTTGAACTTGAAATAGGACTTTTAGAGGTGTACTATAGTAATACTAAAATCAATAAGCGCATTTTTTAGACTTGAATATGGCGTATCATATGGCATGCGCATAAAGGAGAGGGAATGTGATGGAACTCAGAGAAGCATTGAAGATATTAAGAAAAGAATTAGGGATGACACAAACAGAGTTGGCAGAGGCGCTTCATCTAAACTACACAACGGTCAATCGCTGGGAGAATGGAAAAGCAGAACCGAACACTTCGACAGCGGCCTATCTGATGAAGTATGCAAAAGAACTGCAGGTTTCTGCGGAATGTATGAGGTGTCTGAAGGAAGCGTTGATAAAGATTCATAAAGAAAGCTTACACGTACCCGAAAGCAGTCTTTATACTGTGGAGAGAGAATCAATCTGTCAGTTGGTAGATGATGCGTCTACAGGGGTGTATGTATGCGATCTGGAAACAAATGATCTATTATATGTAAATAGCAAGATGGAAGAATATATTGGGCAGAAGTATATAAAGAGTGAAGGAAAAAAATGTTATGACTTTATCATGCATTATAACCGTCCTTGTTCTTTTTGCCCCAAAACGAAACTGCCAAAAGAAGATTATACAGATGAACATGTAGTGTCCCCTGTTACTGGCAGAGCCTACCACGTTCATGGAAAACAGATAGAATGGAATGGCAAAAAAGCACATGTGCAGTATGCAGCAGATGAAACATATGCATTTACTTCCCCACATGGATTTGAAAAATTGCTGGATAATGTTCCGATCGGGATCGGTGTGGGATATATGGATGCTGAGGGACGTATCGAAATATCATATATGAATGATGGGTATTATGCGATGATGGGAACGACACGTGAGGCGAGACTTAAGTATCTTGGACTTTCTGCACTGGATGCAGTGATTCCAGAGGAACGGGAGTTTGTCCGTTCAGAAATTATGGCAGCATATAGAGACAACCGTCATATTATAAATATAGATATCAGGATCCACACCCAAGAGGATACCTACAAATGGGTAAACATGGTAACTAAAATTGTAGGACAAGAAAACAAAAAAATCAGATTTTGTGCATCATTTACTGATATTGATCACCTTAAATCATAAGAACGTGCTAAAATAAAGATATTAGAGAAAATCAGTGTTGGCGATAACTTATGAGGTGGGTAACTATGAAAAATGCACTGGAATTGATAAAAGAATTTTGTGTCTATGATTTTCAGGAGCGGGACAGCGAAAAAACATTGGCTCTTCTTGCGGATAATATATCTTGGTTTGGGACATCGGACGAAGAGGATGTCAATGGAATAGAGGAAGCAAGAGAATATATCAGGCAAGAGATAAGACAGATGCCGCAGCCCTATAAGATTCGATTCATGGATGAGAATGTTGCTGTCACCAGTGAGACATCCAGTACTGCAAAGCTGAGAGTCGTTATGAGCAATGTGGGAATCGAACTGAATGTAAGGGTATCAGCTTGTGCAGGGGAAATTGATGGACAAAGCAAGTTGATCGGAATACATATGTCGGTTTCAGATATAGCACAAAAAGAGGGAGAATTTTATCCGATTACAGTTGCGCAGGAGACGATCAATGACCTTCGGAAAAAACTCGAAGAATCCATTTCACAGCGAAATAAACTTCAGGACAGTATCATGAAAAATCTTCCGTGTGGAATCGCTATCTGTGATGTATATCCGGATTTTTCGGTTAAACTGCGTTATATCAGTGACCGCTTTTATAAAATGTTTGAAAGTACAAAAGAAGAGGTCTTTTCCCGCATGGAAAAAGATCTGTTTGATTGTGTGGATCCATCCGATAAAGAGCGATTGTATCGTGAATTGATGAATATAGCAATAGGGGGAAATGCTTGAGTTTCCGCAGTTTTATCCACATAGACCTGAATTAAACCATGTCTTTATAAACAACTTTCAAAAAATGCCCCAAATATAAGGAATCTGATTCC
>SAAH01000194.1 GCA_009929525.1 Clostridia bacterium
AGAGTCGGCTACGTCGTCTTTTGTACCCGAAAACTCGACCTCTGAGCCGCCTTTTGTCATTATCATCAAAGAATTTGTGTCAGATGCAAACCCGGCTCCATTGGCAAGTACGTCATTGCAGGCTATCATATCCAGATTCTTCGCTATCATCTTTCTCTGGGCATTTGCTATAAGGTCCTGGGTCTCGGCTGCAAAACCTACGAGCATCTGCCCCTCTTTTTTCATCCTGCCAAGTTCTGCGGCAATATCCCTGTTCTGGACAAATGTCACAGTAAGGGGTTCGCCTTCACGCCTCTTCAGCTTCTGTTTCATCTCTTCCTCTGCCCTGAAGTCCCCTACAGCTGCTGCTTTTACGATTATGTCCATTTCGGGTGCTTCCTTTATGCATGCCTCGTACATCTGTTCTGCCGAAACTACATCTATAACTTTTACTCCTTCGGGACGCTGTATCGATACCGGTCCAGAGACAAGAGTAACTTCAGCTCCCCTGTACCAGGCAGCCCTGGCTATTGCATAGCCCATCTTTCCGCTGCTTGGATTGCTGATATACCTGACAGGATCTATGTATTCATGGGTGGGTCCTGCTGTTACCAGGACTTTCATTCCCTTCATGTCTTTTTTTGGGGAGAGTGCGTTCCATACATATTCGTAAATTACCGAATTGTCCGGCAGCCTTCCTTTGCCCTCATAACCGCAGGCAAGCATACCGATGTCCGGATCTACCACCGAATGACCCATTGCTGTTATCTTATCGATATTGTCCCTTACAGCAGGGTTCCGGAGCATGTTCGGGTTCATTGCCGGAAAAATCACAAGGGGACTCCTGTTGGCCAGCACAGCAGCGCCCAAAAGAGTACTTCCGTCTCCCTGTGCACAAATACGCAGGCAATTGGCAGTACACGGGGCAATAACAAATACTTCTGCCCATTCTGTGAGAGTTATGTGCGGTATCTTCCATCCATCTTCGGCGGACAGGAAATCATCTTCCCGCCACACTTTTCTTCCGGTCAGTGTCGAAAGGACAAGAGGGCTTACAAACTCTTCAGCGGATCTTGTGAGGATGACCTCTACCTCACAGCCCTCCTTTCTCCAGCCGCGAAGGATATCCGGAGCTTTATAGGCAGCTATTCCTCCCGTTACTCCGAACAGGATCCTTCTGTTATGCTTCCACGGACTCATTTGGATTCTTTTTTACAGAGGTATCTACGAAGGAATACTTTATCTTCCCCTGCGTCAGATCCTCCACGGCCCTTGTTATAAATTTTTCGTCATAACCGCTGATAGCTCCCTTTCTTTCGCTAAGCTGACGGGCACGTGCGGATACGACCAGTGTCAGAATGTATTTGTTTGGAATGTTCCTGTTATTGTAAATTTTTTCCAGATCCATGAATATCATATTGAACCCTCCCGGTATTTTTTTACTATTGCAATGAAATCATCGGCTGCTTTTTCTATCTTGTCGTTGATTATCATGTGTTCGTACTCTTCAGAGTGACTCATTTCAGTCTTTGCGTTGCTGATCCTCAGTTTCAGCTCTTCCGGACCTTCAGTCCCTCTCTTCTGAAGTCTTCTGAGAAGCTCCTCGAAAGAGGGCGGCTGTATAAATATCATAACAGCATCCGGCATTTTTTTCTTGACCTGTGATGCTCCCTGGACGTCAATCTCCAGGAGGACATCCTTGCCCTGCCGGATAGTATCTTCGACAATGTCTTTCCTTGTTCCGTAAAAATGTCCGTGTACATTTGCCCACTCAAGAAACCTGCCATCATCGACCATTTTTTTAAAAGAAGGTTCATCCATGAAAACGTAGCTGACACCGTCTCTCTCTCCAGGCCTTGGAGCCCTTGTCGTACATGAGACTGAATAGACTATGTTGTCAAGTTTTTCAAAGACCCTTCTGAGAACAGTCCCTTTGCCGACCCCTGCCGGTCCGGAAAGAATATAGAGCCTTCCTCTCATTGTTTTTCTTCTTTACCTTCCTCACCTTCGAAACGGCCGGTTATTGTTTCAGGCTGTATTGCAGACATTATTACATGCCTGCTGTCCATTATCAGGATCGCCCTGGTCTTTCTTCCCTGTGTGACATCAACAAGAAGCCCTGCCTCCCTTGCCTCTTCCTTGAGTCTCTTTATGGGAGCTGACGAGGGGCTTATTATTGCCACTATCCTGTCCGCAACTGCCATATTTCCAAATCCTACATGTACAAGTTTATAATTCATTGTCATCTACTCCAGGTTCTGAATTTGTTCGCGGATCCGTTCCAGTGCTGCCTTTGAATCGACCGCGAGCCATCTTATATCCGCATCGGATATTTTTGAATCAAGCGTATTGACTTCACGGTTCATCTCCTGAACTATAAAATCAAGTTTACGTCCGGATGATTCCGAATCTTCACCGGTAGACCTGAATTTAGAGATATGGCTTTTAAGACGGGCTATCTCCTCGGATACATCCCACTTGTCCGTCATTATCACTATTTCCTGCATCATCCGGGATTCTTCAAGTTTTCCACCAAGAGAATCAAGCATCTCTGTTATCCTCTGCCGGGTCGTCTCAAATGCCTGATCCCTTGCAGGAAGCCATTTTTCTTCAATGGCGGCAGATAGTCTTTCAAGTTCTGAAAGGTGAGTCAGCACCTCTTCTTTAAGGTGTTCCCCCTCCGTTGCCCTCATCTTCTGCCATGAACTGAGTCCCAGTTCTATCAACTCGCTGAATGAGGCTTCAAGTCCTTCTGCCTCAGTGCTGTCCTCAAACCTTGGGATATCCAGCACTCCCGGAAGGGTAACGACGCTCTCGAGCTGAAGATCTTTCGCCTGTCCAAGCATACGCTGTATCTGCATCAGCTCTTCGCAGTAAGATGTCATGATATCCTTATTTATCCGGCCCATCTTGAAGGTGGGAGACCACATTACATCCATCCTGACCTGCACCTTGCCCCTGCGGAAGCTTTTGCGGAGCTTCTGATGGAACCACGGTTCCCAGCTTGAAAACTCCCTGGGCAGCCTTACATATATCTCCTGGTACCTATGGTTGACGCTTGACATCTCCAGACTGACTGTACCCCAGGATCTCTGGATCTGTGTCCTGCTGAAACCTGTCATGCTTACATACATAAGATCACATCCTGTCTCCGGTCGGCTTTATTGAGCATGCTCAGCTTCCGGTCTGCTCTCATTATTTTCCATAGTGTGTTTTTTTACTGCAGCAAGCAGTTCTTCGAAGCCTTCGCCTGTAAGGGCACATACCTTTACGGTCTCCTCTCCCCTCGCACGCAGCTCCATTGCTGTAAAATCAGCTTCTGATCCTGTCTTGTCGATCTTATTCAGCACTACTATCCTCGGCAGGTCATCTGCCTTGAGTTCTTTCAGGGTATTAAGGACTATGTCCATGTTTCCGACAGGATCCTTGTCCGCTGAGTCGATAACCAGCAGGAGAAGGTCAGCTCCGGAAACCTCTTCAAGTGTGGCCCTGAATGCCGCCACAAGTTCAGGGGGAAGCTTGCGAATAAATCCTACCGTGTCAGAGAGCAGAAAACTTCCTCCGTCCCTGAAGCTTATCTTTCTTACTACAGTGTCAAGGGTCGAAAAAAGCTGGTTTGCGGCCAATATGCCCGAGTCTTTTGAAAGTGACTTCAACAGTGTGGATTTGCCGCTGTTAGTGTATCCTACAAGTGCTGCAGTGAAAGCTCCGTCCTTTTTGCGTCTCTCCCGCCTGTCCCTTCTTCTTTCCTTGACAGCTTCCAGACGAGAAGTGATGCTTTTCATGCGGCGTTCCAGTTTCCTTCTGTGCCTTTCAAATTCCGTCTCTCCCGGGCCTCTCGTACCAATGCCTCCGCCTGTCCTTGACATCTGGTGGCCAAGGCCTTTCAGGCTGGGTATCTCATACCTGTACTGGGCAAGCTCAACCTGAAGTTTTGCTTCTGCAGTGTGAGCCCTGCTTTCGAATATTTTCATTATTACAAAAGCCCTGTCCCAGACGATCATGGAGGTCAGCTTCTGGAGGTTGCTCTTTTGCGTCGGGCTCAGGAAGTCATCTACAACAAGAAGCGTCGCTTCTGATTTCTGTGCAAAATCCTTAATCTCTTCAGCCTTGCCCGAACCCACGAAGCTGGCCGGGTCAGGAGTGTTCCTCTTCTGTATGACCCTCGCCATGGTTGGGATACCCAAATTCTCAAGAAGCATTACCAACTCGTCAAGCGAAACTTCTGTGTCGTCAGCGCTGTTGATGTCTACCCCGCAAACTATTGCTTTTTTGGGTTTTATTGAAAGATCAATAGATCTTTTCTGCCTGCTCAACTCTCTTTAGTATCTCCAAGTTCTACGGCTAAACTGACAATAACATCAGTTACTTCTTCAACAGTCATTCTTGTGCTGTCCAGTATCACACAGCCGGCTGCCGGGCGCAGGGGAGCTATCTCCCTGTTCATGTCATATAAGTCTCTTTCGTTGACATATCT
>SAAH01000195.1 GCA_009929525.1 Clostridia bacterium
GTAGCACAAGATGTGGATAAAGTAGAAAATGAGACGCAAGTTTCATAAACATAAAATAAAAAAATAGGAATTGTGACAACAAGCTTGACAAATTCCGGCATGGAAATGATAATATGGGTTGCTATAACGATACTTTATGTAGCAACGTATGAGGATTTTTTTTCAGCTTTTCTGCAAAAGAAGAAAAAAGAAGTGTATTTCACATTGATCGTATGGGGTGCTTACGTAATTTTCCAATGTACAGTAATGTTTTTTGTACAAGGATATATTATGACTTACAGTGTTACATTTTTGAGTCTGTTGGTTACTGTATCGTTGTTATATGAAAATAAAGTTCTTATACGAATAGTAGCAATTATTATTGCTACTACAATATGTGATGTTTGTGAAATGATTGTCGGATTATTTATGCTGATGAACGAAGGAGAGGTTAGTGATTCTAACCAAATGTATGTGATTATTTCAAAAATATTATTTTGGGTTTTTATTAGAATAAGTGTCATTCTGATAAAAGGGAAAATAGAGGAAGAAAAAAAGAAGAAATATTGTATTATCTTGATAAGCATTATGGCAGGTAATATCATCATGGAAGTCATGTTGTTAGAAATAAATAAGTTAGTAAAAATCCCACAAGTGTATTATTGGAGTATACTGTTTTCGTGTATTATGCTTATTTTTGATATTGCTTCATTTAAGATATGGAATCAGCTAAATGAAAGAGAACGGATAAAAAGAGAAAACGAAGTCTTTTCGCAACAGCTTGAATTATGTGATCGTCAGATGCAGGAACGTATGGCTATGATGGAAGAAGTCAGGAGAACTCGCCATGACATGAAAAACCATATGATATATGTGCAGGAGTTAATAAGAAATCATAAGGAATATGAAGCAGGAGCGTATTTGGACGAGTTTGTAAAAGGTACGTTGAAAAATAGTATTGAAATTGTACAAAGTGGAAATCTTCTTATAGATTCATTGATAAATAATAAATACGCAGTTGCAAAAAAAAATAACGTTAAGATGATTTTGGAACTATCTATTCCGTCTGTATTGAAATATAAAGCAAGTGATTGGTGTATCGTTGTTGGGAATTTATTAGATAATGCCATAGAGGCATCAAAAAAATGTTGTGGTGAGAAAACAGTGATAGTAAAAATAAAATACACAAGAGAAAAATATTTTTTACTATTTAGAAACACTTATGAAGGAGAGCGAAGGATGGACAAAGAAGGAAAATTTATCACCACAAAAAGTGATGCGACAGAACATGGTATAGGAATGGAATCAGTCAAGAAAGTTATTGATACATATAAAGGTGTAATTAATATAAAAGTAGAAAAAGGTTGGTTTCAAGTGAGAGCTTATTTTTGAAAATTACAAAAAGCAGGAGTATTTTTACATGTTAGTGGCTAACAAATTAGAGAATGATATCATATTACCAAAATGAAAGGAGTGGTAACGAAATGAGATTTGTATTTTTGAGTATGCTAGGAACTACAATGTTGAGTATTGTAAATAGACCTGGTTGCGGTATCATCCTCCACCAACCTACATATCCCAAAGAACTACTAAAAGAGGATCGCTAGATGGAACACACAGCAGAATTCCTGGCCACCCATCTAGCCCAAGCACTACATCAAACAGATTACGAAAAAGCAATATACAAGTACCAATTCCAAGTTATCTTAGAGCAGATCATAGGTTTTGGGATCGCCTTTGTAATAGCTTTGTGCCTTGGAAAGCCAACTGAATTTTTCACCTTTCTGGCGGTATTTATGCCTATCCGATCTTATGGAGGCGGGTATCATATGGACACCTTCAAACAGTGTCTGGTTGGATCGAATCTTTTGATTTTATTTATCTTATGCAGCGTTACCTATGTGGCAGAATACGTTCCGGTGATGCTTCTGTTTTTTCAAGGAGGTGCGGCACTTTGGGTGATTAAAAAAATGAGCCCGGTGCTGCATGTGAATCGTCCTATGAACAAAAAGGAAATCGCCATATGCAGACAGAAAATCAGCATGATTGCAACTATATTAGGTGGAGTAATGATTGGTCTGTTATGGATGAGATGCAGAAAAGGTTTGGCGATGATAGTGGAAACCCTGACGGTGGAGATGGTTTTGATGTATGCAGGCAAGAGGAAATATGAAAAAGAGTTGATGAGTGTTTATGAATAAGGGAGAGGGTATCACCATAAGGCGTGATACCCTCCCTTTTCATTGAAGGTTTATAATTTTGATGCAGAGTAAAATTTATAATCCCAGAAGTTCACTCCAGGTATTTTGGCCTACCACACCGTCAGCAGTTATTCCACGATCACGCTGGAAGGAGATGACTGCGGAGTTTGTACCATTTCCAAAGGAACCGTCGATTCCGTTCGTTGATTTACCGAAGTAATAGTACAGTCTTTCCTGAAGCAGTGTTACAAGTGTTCCGGTAGAACCTGATCTAAGCGTAGGGCAGGCTGCAAGAGTAGCAGGTCCGGCAACACCGTCGATAGTACCCGGGTTATATCCGGCTGATTTCAGTGCGGTCTGGAGACGTTTCACCCAGGAGTCACGTCCGTCCCATTTTCCGTCAGAACCGACGATATATCCGTCTGGTGTCATCTTATTTGTGAGCATGGCACCATCACTTCCAACGTAGTACAGATTCTCGATCCATTTATTTTCCGCCATAGCACCGCTGCTTTCGAGGAAATACCATTTGCCGCCGACCAGAACCCAGCCTGTCATCATCCAGCCGGCTGCATCGAAGTAGTACCATTTGCCATCAATTTTTTCCCAGTTGCTTTTTGTGTAACTGCCGTCAGAATGACGATACCACCAGCGTCCGTCAGGAGCCTGTACCCATTGACCGTTGATGGGAACCGATCCGCCGCCCTCTGCCGTATAACGTAGTACAGAAGTCCATGGTGTTCGATTGCTGTAGGTTGCGATGCAGATTTCTTTTCCCGTCTGATCTCCGGATGCACCGCCGGTGATGCCGCCGTTCTCGTTGATGCTGGCATGGACGATCTGACCATTGCCTATGAACATGGCAGTATGTCCGTTTCTGTGCAGAACATCACCATATTTGAGTCCGGAACCGGTTGCAGTGTTTACAGAAGAGATAACCTCAGAAAATCCATTTGCAAGGAATACGCTTCTCATATTGCTTGTGGAAGATGCACCTTTCGTTTTGACAGGTACACCTGCTGTCTGCCATGCTGTGATGACAGCAGAGGAACAGTCGTAGTTTGGTCCCCAGCGATTAGCCTGGTCGTAGCCATGGCTGTTGTCATTTGCAAGATTGATCATCCATTGTGTAGCAGTTTCGATTTTTCCCATTTCTTTATTTCTCCTTGGATTTTATTTAGAAAATTCGGCGCCTTGTTTCTATATACGAAGTGTACTTGAAAACCGGGGTGCAATACCATGCAATGATAAAGAAGTGCCGGTAAAGGTAAACCGATAATGCAATGTTACATAATACATGTTACAATATAGGGGATAGAGTTGGATGATCACCACTACAGTTTTAAAACAGAATGAAGAACAGATAGGAAAAAGGGGACATTATGAGGGTTGCGATTTGTGATGATGATAAGTACCTGTGCGGCAGCATCGAACGTCTGCTGACGGGTATCGGGAAAAGAGAAAAGATACAGATGGAGATTGATGCCTTTTTTGATGGGGACACCCTGTTGGAGGGGATAGAGAAGGACGGATCTTATGATCTGATCTATATGGATATAGAGATGGAAAGAGTAGATGGGATAGAGGCTGCGAGAAAGATCAGGCAGGATGATCCCTATACGATTTTTATATTCGTGTCGAGTTATGAAAGCTATTGCAAACAGTTGTTTGAGGTGGAACCGTTTCGTTTTTTGGACAAGCCGATCGATGAGGACATATTTGATAAATATTTTATGTTGGCATATAAGAAGGCAACAGACAGGGAGGAACGGTTTGTATTTCAGATAAAAAAGAAGCTGTATCAGATGCCTTATAAGGAAATCATATATATGGAAAGTAAGATCCGTGTCATCTATGTTCACGGGAAAGACAGGGAATACCGGTTCTATGGGAAGCTGAATGAAGTTGCAGAAGAACTGGATCAGGAAGGGAAATGCTTTATACGCATACAGCACTCCTATCTGGTGAATTACCAGTACATAAGAAGTATGAATGCAAGGAGCGTGGAACTGGAAAATGGGGAGATACTGCCGATAAGTCTGGATTATAAAGAACATGCAACCCAGCGTTATCTTGAACTGATACAGATGGGATAGATGAGCGTATTACGAAGGTTACAAAAAACTGTCAATTTACTGTCGATTTTTGCTGCCTGGATGTCAAATCATCTGAGCTTTGCTATAATTCATAAGGGAAGCATCTGATTTAGAGCCAAAAAATTAGAGCTGGAAGAAAAAAACTTCCTGCTCTAAATCTGATGATTTCCAATTGTACC
>SAAH01000074.1 GCA_009929525.1 Clostridia bacterium
TAAGGATCTTTCGATCGTTCGTTTCATGATTCATTATAAAAGAACTTTCGAGGAATGTGTTTCACTGTTCAGTTATCAATGTTCGTCGCTGTCGTTTGAAAGCTTTGATATTTTATCACGCCGTCTCCGGCTTGTCAAGAACTTTTTTAACTTTTTTCAAAAGTTTTTCTTTGTTCTTACATTATTGCGTCAGACGCAACTATGATAGAATATCATATCTTATCTTCGATGTCAACATGTTTTTTGAAGTTTTTCAAAAACATTTTTCATCGAACGGAGAAGGAGGGATTTGAACCCTCGCACGGCGCAAACCGTCTACACCCTTAGCAGGGGCGCCTCTTTAGCCACTTGAGTACTTCTCCGTATGGTGCTCACAACCTGCGAGCAAAATTGATTATACTAAACGGTAAAGCATTTGTCAACGATTATTTTCACTTTTTCCGTTTTTTATTTTTCATATTGTTTTATAGTATCTTCAATTCTTCTTTTTACCATACCTGCAATCTCTGTAGTCTTCATATCCTTATATTCCTCATACAAAATAGGCGTAAGGAAATGAACCTGTACTGTCAATTTTTCTATAGAATTGGTATCGAAGGATTTGTAAGAGTCTATTAACGCAATTGGAACGATGGGGCACTTTGCCTTTAATGCACTTTTAAAGCTTCCGCCCTTAAAGTCTAAAAGCTGGTTCTGCTTTTTACTTCTTGTTCCTTCTGCGAATATAAGATAGTTTCTTCCCCCTTCTACCTCTTTTGTAACTTGCTGTATCACTTTAAGCCCCTGTCTAAGATCGGAGCGGTCAAGAGATATTGCCTTCATGCATGCGAATACTTGTTTTAGAAACGGAATATTTTCTACTTCTTTTTTCATAACAACAGAAAAGGGGCGGGGACATACTTCCAATATAGCCAGTACATCATACAATCCCTGATGATTCGGGAAGAATATAAATCCATCCTTTTCAGGAATATTATCTACTCCATAGGAATCGATAGTTATCCTTCCGCCCCAGTTTGCTCTTCTGTCTATCATTTTTAAAACCTGGTATCTCTCTTCCTCTGTATATTTGTCCACATGGCTGGCTGTATAATATAACTTAAACCATCCATATGGTACAAATAACAGATTCCTGAGAACCATAAAAATTATTCTTTTCATTCTCCCTATTCGTCAGAATCTGAAGACTCTGCGTCCTCCTCTTTCTGTTCATCATCAAAGGTTTCATCCGCTGTTTCTTCTATCAAATCCTCTACTTCTTCATCTGATACTTCTTCTGTTTCTTCTTTCTTTTCTCTTACTTTTGCAATGCTGGCCACTGATACACTCTCTTCCAGATTCATCAATTTTACACCTGATGTAATTCTTCTGAGAATGGAAATATCAGAACAGGATATCCTTATTATGATACCTTCTGTCGTGATCATCATGATTTCATTGTCATCATTTACAGCTTTTACGCCAACTACATTTCCTGTTTTTTCTGTTATTTTATAGCATTTAACACCTTTACCACCTCGGTTTTGAGGAGTAAATTCATCCATAGATGTACGTTTTCCCATACCTTTTTCAGATACAAAAAGTAGATAATCTCCCTGCGTATTCAGCTGCATACCGATGATTTCATCGCCATCACTCAGGTTAATTCCCCGAACACCCATAGATACTCTTCCTGTACTTCTTACGTCTGTATCATCAAATCGGATACACTGTCCGTACTTTGTAACAAGTATAATGTCTTTTTTATTGTCTGTGAATTTAACCTCTATCAGTTCATCATCATCTTTCAAAGATATTGCAGCCAATCCTGTCTTTCTTACATTTGAGTAATCGCCGATAGGAGTCTTTTTAACAATACCTTTTTTAGTTGCCATAAACAGATACTGTCCTGATTTGTATTCACTTATAGGGATAACAGATGTAATCTTTTCACCTGGCTGGAGCTGGAGAAGGTTGATGATTGCTGTACCTCTCGCGGTCCTGCTTGCTTCCGGAATCTCATAAGCTTTTATACGATAAACTCTTCCAAGGTTCGTAAAGAACATAAGGAAATGATGATTTGTTGTCATCAAAAGTTCATCGATATAATCATCCTGAAGCGTCTGCATTCCTTTGATTCCTTTTCCGCCACGGTTCTGATTTCTAAAATTATCTACTGTCATTCTCTTAATATAACCAAGTTTTGTCATGGTGATCACAGTATTTTCATTTGGAATCATATCTTCCATGGAAATATCATAATCATCGAACCCAATTGATGTTTTTCTGTCATCACCGTATTTTTCCATGATGCCAAGGATCTCCTCACGGATAACACGAAGAAGCATATTTCTGTCAGCAAGGATAGCCTGCAGCTTACGGATTCTGTCCATAAGTTCATTGTATTCTGCTTCCAGTTTTTCCCTTTCCAATCCTGTCAGAGCTCTAAGACGCATATCTACGATAGCCTGTGCCTGTGCATCTGTAAGGGAAAAAGCTTCCATCAATCCTTCTTTTGCTATCTGAGCATTTCTGGAAGCACGGATGATCCGGATCACCTCATCGATATTATCAAGAGCCTTTAATAAGCCCTCTAAGATATGAGCTCTTTCCTGTGCTTTATTAAGATCGTATTTTGTCCTTCTGGTAATAACTTCTTCCTGATGGTTCAGGTAATGTTTAAGTATCTCAAGGATATTCATGACCTTTGGCTGGTTATTGACCAATGCGAGCATGATCACGCCGAAGGTATCCTGCAGCTGTGTATGTTTATATAATTTGTTCAGCAAAACATTTGCATTTACATCTCTGCGCAGTTCAATACAGATTCTCATGCCCTCTCTGCTGGAGTGGTCATTAAGATCTGTGATTCCATCTATCTTCTTTTCTTTTACAAGATCAGCTATTTTTTCGATCAATCTTGCTTTATTTACAAGATAAGGAAGTTCGGTCACTATGATCTGGCTCTTGCCATTTGGCAAAGTCTCTATATTTGTTACCGCACGCACACGTATTTTTCCACGACCTGTACGATATGCCTCCTCGATTCCTTTTGTACCCAAAATAGTGGCACCCGTTGGAAAATCCGGCCCCTTCACTATTTTTAATATCTCATCTATTTCTGTCTCTCTGTCTTCTTCGATGATGTTGTCTATGATTTTTACAACTGCACCTATGATCTCACGAAGATTATGCGGTGGTATATTCGTTGCCATACCTACGGCGATTCCTGATGTACCATTGACCAGAAGGTTCGGGTACCTTGCAGGAAGTACGGAAGGCTCTCTTTCTGTTTCATCAAAGTTTGGTGTGAAGTCAACCGTATTTTTATTGATATCAGCCAGCATTTCCATAGAAATCTTGCTCAAACGTGCTTCTGTATATCGCATGGCTGCAGCTCCGTCTCCATCGACAGAACCAAAGTTTCCATGTCCATCTACTAATGGATAACGGGTAGACCACTCCTGAGCCATGTTGACCAATGCTCCATAGATAGAGCTGTCACCATGAGGATGGTATTTACCCATGGTATCACCGACGATACGGGCACATTTTCTATGTGGCTTGTCCGGACCGTTGTTCAGCTCGATCATTGAGAACAATACTCTTCTTTGTACTGGTTTTAATCCATCCCTGACATCTGGCAAAGCCCTGGATGCGATAACACTCATGGCGTAATCGATATAAGACTCTTCCATCGTCTTTTTCAAATCCACCTCATGAACTTTATCAAAAATATTATCTTCCATTTTTTTCTCCTTATCAGCTAGCTTTTGTTAGATGTCCAGGTTTTTAACCTTAAGTGCATTTTCTTCGATGAACTCACGGCGAGGTTCTACCTTGTCACCCATCAAAGTGGTAAATGTAAGATCAAGCTCCGATGAAGTCTCCTCATTCATCGTAACACGAAGGAGGACTCTGCTCTCTGGATTCATGGTTGTATCCCAAAGCTGATCCGCATCCATCTCACCAAGACCTTTGTAACGCTGAATCTTGTTGGCACCGTCACGCCCTATCTCACTCAGGATGTTATCCAGCTCCTGATCACTGTATGCATACCATACTTTTCTATTCTTCTCAACTTTGTAAAGCGGAGGCTGTGCAAGGTACACATAACCCTGCTTAATCAATTCCGGCATAAAACGGTATAAGAAAGTAAGCATCAGTGTATCTATATGGGCTCCATCCACATCGGCATCTGTCATAATGATGATCTTGTGATAGCGAAGTTTTTTGATATCAAAATCATCATGGATGCCTGTACCGAAGGCTGTGATCATTGCCTTAATCTCTGCATTTCCATAGATTCTGTCAAGTCTTGCCTTCTCAACATTCAATATCTTGCCGCGGAGTGGAAGGATGGCCTGTGTGGCACGGCTTCTGGCTGTCTTTGCAGAACCGCCGGCGGAATCTCCCTCTACGATGTAGATTTCACAGTTTACCGGATTCTTATCTGTACAATCAGCAAGCTTTCCTGGAAGTGCAAGCCCCTCAAGAGCTGATTTTCTTCTTGTCAGATCACGGGCTTTTCTTGCAGCATCTCTTGCTCGTTGAGCCAATACTGATTTTTCGATAATATTCTTTGCAACAGAAGGATTCTGCTCAAGGAAAATCTCAAGAGAATTACTTACTACACTGTCTACAGCACCTCTAGCCTCAGAGTTTCCCAATTTCTGTTTGGTCTGTCCCTCAAACTGCGGATCCTCTATTTTTACACTTATAATAGCAGTAAGTCCCTCGCGGATATCTTCACCTGTTAATTTTTCTGTATCTTTTATTATTTTATTTTTCTTACCATACTCGTTAAACGTCTTTGTCAGTGCATTTCTAAAACCAACAATATGAGTTCCTCCCTCAGGTGTTGTAATATTATTTACAAATCCATAAGTAGTCTCATTGTAGGAATCATTATGCTGCATGGCAACCTCGACCAATACACCATCTCTTTGGCCTTCACAATATATGATTTCCGGATAAAGTGCAGATTTGCTCTTATTCAGATAAGTGACAAATTCTTTGATTCCGCCTTCATAGTGGAATTCTCTGGTCACTGTTTTCTCTTCTCTTTCATCATGAAGAGCAATCTTAAGTCCCTTTGTCAAAAATGCCATTTCTCTGAATCGCTGTTTTAGTGTATCAAAATCGAAAACCGTATCCTCGAAAATTTGTTTGTCAGGAAGGAAACTTACCATAGTTCCTGATTTTTCAGCTTCGCAGTCACCGATCACTTTTAATTTGTATACAACTTTTCCTCTTTCATATCTTTGACGATACATTTTTCCTTCATGGAATATAGTTACCTCAAGCCACTCTGAGAGAGCATTTACAACAGATGCACCTACTCCATGGAGTCCGCCTGATACCTTGTATCCTCCACCGCCGAATTTTCCGCCTGCATGAAGGATAGTGAATACAACTTCCACTGCCGGAATGCCCGCTTTATGATTTATTCCAACCGGAATACCTCTTCCATTATCTATAACGGTAATAGAATTGTCCGCGTTTATTGTCACGTCAATCATATCACATTCACCCGCAAGTGCTTCATCTACTGCATTATCTACGATCTCGTAAACAAGATGATGAAGTCCACGGGTAGATGTACTTCCGATATACATTCCAGGCCTTTTTCTTACTGCTTCCAAACCTTCTAATATCTGGATTTGATCCGCTCCGTATTCTGTACTCATCCTAATCCTCCTAATTGTCTTGAAAATTCTTCAGTTGCTATTCTGTTACTATATTTCCATCGATTACACGAAAAACTTTATTTATAGAAAATTGATTCTGTATAAATTCATCCAGACCTGTACATGTTATCATTGTCTGTATCTCTTTGATGCTCTGTAATAAATAGTTTTGCCTGTTACTGTCAAGTTCAGACAACACATCATCGAGCAAAAGTACTGGATTATCTTTGATTATTTTTTTGACCAGATATATCTCTGATAATTTTAAAGATAGTGCAGCCGTTCTTTGCTGCCCCTGAGAACCATATTTTCTAATGTCGATTCCATTGACCTTCACACAAAAGTCATCTCTGTGGGGACCAATAGAAGACATTTTAAATTTTAAATCTCTTCCCCTGGCTTTCGACATCTCTTCTTCAAAACTATCTGCTGACACATTCGGCTCATATTCCAGAAATATTTCTTCTCTGCCGCCAGTCAGATTCTTATGGATATCTTTTATTATATCATTTAATTCCTGCATAAACTGACATCTGACGGATATTATCTTTTTGCCGTAAGATACCAGCTGCTGATCCCATACATCAAGAGTTGATTCTAATTGGGGTGAAAAACTGATGTCCTTCAATAATTTGTTTCTCTGATTGAGAACTTTATTATAACTGGACAAATCCTGCAAATATATTTTATTTAGCTGGCACAACTCCAGATCAAGAAATCGTCGTCTCTCTGAAGGTCCATTTTTTATAATATTAAGATCTTCAGGAGAGAAAAAAACTATATTGACGATTCCAAAAAGCTGAGATGCTTTTTTTATTGGAACTCCATCAATGGCAATCCCCTTGGATTTGTTTTTTTTAAGATGCATATCGATCTTATGGGAAACTCCGTCTTTATTGACCATCATTCGAATATGAGATTCTTCCTGATCAAACCGGATGATTTCTTTGTCTTTACTTCCCTTATGTGATTTTGTCGTGCCGCACAGATAAACAGCCTCGAGTACATTCGTCTTTCCCTGGGCATTGTCGCCATACAGGATATTTGTTCCAGAATGAAACTCAATGCATAAATATTCATAATTGCGAAAATTTTTAATTTCTAAAGATTCAATATACATAGTTCACCAACTAATACGTATTTCTTTTTATTTTTCTATCTTTATTTCCTGTCCATTATATTGCACAGTGTCTCCGTCGTACAATTTGCGTCCTCTCCGGGTATCCACTTCATTGTTTACTTTTACTAAACCGTCCTGTATAACAATCTTCGCTTCCACTCCATCCTGTACCATATTGCCGGCCTTCAGTGCCTGACCGAGCTTAATAAATTCATCTCTTAATTTTATAATTTCCATATTTTCCCACTTTCTTACCTTGCGGTACTAAAATTTACCGGAAGAATCAGGTAGATATAAGATTCATTTTCATCTTTTATAAAACATGGTGCCTTTGGATTCACCAGATAAATTGAAATCTGCTCATCATCAATTACCTTAAGTGCATCGATCAGGAACTTTGGATTGAAACCGATCATGATATCTTTACCTTCTTTTTCAATATCGATATCTTCTTTCATGGATCCAACCTGAGAATTAATGTCAAGTTCCATGCTGGTATCCTGGATATTGATAATGATAGGTTTCTTTTCTCCTTCTTTTACAAAAAGTGTGGCTCTGTCGATACAATCAAGAAATTCTTTTTTATTGATCGTAAGTTTTGTTTCATAATCACTGGACAACATCTGATCGATCCGGAAATATTCCCCTTCTATCAGGCGCGACACAACAACCGTATCATCAAATTCGAAAACAATATGGTTATCTGTGAAGAAAATCTGGACTTGATTTTCAACTTCACCAGAAAGAATCTTGCTGATCTCACTCAATGTTTTTCCAGGAACAACTACTTTTTTATCTGAATAACTTTCTTTTAATTCTATTTTTCTGATAGCGATACGGTGACCGTCAAGAGATACAACTTTCAACATATTATTCTTGATTTCAAAAAGTTCACCTGTCATCAGTTTATTATTTTCATTTGCTGCAATAGAAAAAATAGTCTGTCTGATCACTTCTTTTAAAGTAAATTGTGAAATTTCGATCCCGTCATTTTTTTCTATAATAGGCAGATATGCAAAATCATCTCCTGCTTTTCCCGGAATGGTAAACTTAGCTTTTTCACAGGTGATCGTTGTGTTCAGATTATCATCTGTTTTGATGACAACATCATTATCTGGTAATTTACGAATGATTTCTGAAAATAATTTTGCATCTAAAGCTATGACACCTTTTTCTTCGATAGTACCTTTTACTTTAGTTTCGATACCGAGCTCCATGTCATTCGATGTAAATTTTATCTCGGAAGCGGAAGCATCGATCAAAATACATTCTAGTATTGGCATCGTTGTTTTTGAAGGAACTGCTTTAAGTGATATGTTTACGCTTTTAAGTAATTCATTTTTAGAACAGATTAATTTCATAATGTGAATAACTCCCTTCTCTGAACCGACCGGCTCATATATATAAATATAATAAGAAATTCGCAGTACCCGTAGTAGGGGCGGTGAAAATGTGTAAAACCATGTTAAGCCCTTTAAATTAAACAAAAGGATGATGGTATAACTTTGTGCACGGAGTAGAACGAGTATGTGAATGGATTGTTAATAACTTTAAGCCATTAAGTTGTCCACAAAGTATGCACATCTAATTCACAAAGAAACTGTGGATAATTAATTCTCGGGCTGGATCTTCTTCTTTAATATAGCGATAGATTTTTGTGTAGAATCAGAAGTTTTCATTTCCTGTTCTATTTTCTCGCAGCCATGCATGATCGTCGTATGATCACGATTCCCCAGGCATTTTCCGATGGCTTTGAGTGGTATATTGGTAAGTTCCCTGCAAAGGTACATAGCTATCTGGCGAGGGTAAACGACTTTACTGTTACGTTTTGATCCTGCTATCTCGTCCGCAGTGATATCAAAATGTTCCGCTACCGTAGATATGATGTACTCTGGGGTTATAACCTTCTTTTCATTAGGAGAAATAATATCCTTAAGAACAGTTTCTGCCAGTTCCATGGTTATTTCCCGTTTTTCCAAATGTGCGTAGGCGATTATTTTGTTGAGGGAACCTTCAAGTTCACGGATGTTTGATTTTATGTTCTGGGCAATGTATTCGATAATGGCATCGTCCAGATTATATCCGTCCATCTCCTCTTTCTTTCGGAGAATAGCGATCCTTGTTTCATAATCAGGTGATGAAATATCAGCCAAAAGACCCCACTCAAAACGGGAACGGATACGATCTTCCAATATATCCATGTCTTTCGGAGGTTTATCACTTGAGATTATGATTTGTTTTTTTGCACCGTGCAGTGCGTTAAAAGTATGGAAAAATTCCTCCTGTGTTGCCTCTTTACCGATGATGAACTGAATATCATCTATTAAAAGGACATCGATATTCCGGTATTTTTCTCTAAACTTTGACATTGCAGTATTATTTCCGTTTCGAATCGCTTCAATCAATTCATTTGTAAATTCTTCACTTGTAGTATAAAGAATCCTGGTTGAAGGATTTCGCTCCAATATAAAATGCGCTACGGAATGCATCAAATGAGTTTTCCCAAGTCCTACTCCTCCATACAAAAAAAGAGGGTTATAGATTTCGCCAGGTGATTCAGCAACAGCCAGCGATGCAGCGTGGGCAAACTTATTATTGCTTCCTACGACAAAGGTATCGAAGGTATATTTTGGATTAAGGTTAGCCATTTCAATATTTACATTATAATTAGAAGAAACTTCTTTTTCCTTTTCTTCATCCTGAACGTCCTCAGGCAGAACAAATTTGATTTCATAGTTTGATCCTGTAAGTTCTGAAATAGCTACTTTTAAAGGCAGAGCGTACTTTTTACTGATATAATTCAATCCAACCTGTTGGGAAGGTACCAAAATCGTGACTACAAGCTCATCGATTTTGTGAATCTTCAGTGGTTTAAGCCAGGTTGTGAAGGAAACGTCTGATAATTCGTGTTCCTTTTTTACTGTTTCTAATATTTCGTCCCATTTTTCATAAATGATATTCATGATTTCCTCCATAGATGCAAGCTTTTTATCTCTGCCTAAAAAAAGAAACCTGCCAAACATGTTTCTCCTACACTTAGCGCATATTAGATAATATCTCCACTCTATCTTATAATAAATTTGGTTTTTAATCAATCATTAATTGTGGATAAGTTGGGAAATAGTTACCATAAAAAGTTATTGTCCATATACTATGTTAATATGCAAATTATTTATACACCGTGAAAAGTGCCGAAAAATAGGGAAAAATGAAAATTATCCCTATTTTTTACACAGATAAAAACCGAGTTATCCACAAGTTATCCACATTGTGTGGATATCTTACGTAAACTATGTGTAAAACGTGTGTATAATATTTTTTTGATTAAAAAATGAAAAAAACCTTGATTTTACTTGACTTGACAAATGTTTATGAATATAATTGAAATGATGTTTTCTGACATACATGAAGATAATACAACCAAATA
This sequence comes from Clostridia bacterium, assembly GCA_009929525.1. Lineage (GTDB taxonomy): Bacteria > Bacillota > Clostridia > Lachnospirales > Lachnospiraceae > Oliverpabstia. Next base: position 10,217 of record SAAH01000074.1, read on the forward strand.
GATGGTTTTGAAGGAGGTGCCTTAGATATGAAAATGACATTTCAGCCTAAAAAGAGATCCAGAGCTAAAGTTCATGGATTCAGAGCGAGAATGAGTACAAAAGGTGGCAGAAAAGTAATCGCTGCCAGAAGATTAAAAGGAAGAAAAAGCTTATCAGCATAAGACCGCAGATATGTGGTCTTTTCTTCTCTAAAAAATGAAATTTATGGTAACTATGAGAAAGAAAAGTTAATTCTTTAAAGGGAAAATCTATGGAATATTCAGAGAGCTTGAAAAAAAACAGAGATTTTCAACTGGTATATAGAACAGGAACATCTTATGCAAACCGATATTTAGTAATGTATGTAAGAGAAAACCAGTTGGAAAAGAACAGAATCGGAGTCTCCGTTAGTAAAAAGGTGGGTAATAGTGTAGTACGCCACCGGCTCTGTAGACTTATGAGAGAAAGTTATCGTTTACATGAAGAAGAATTTCGTAGAGGGTTGGATATTGTTGTAGTAGCCCGCGTGAATGCAAAAGAGAGAACGTTTCGTGAGATTGAGAGCGCATTCTTACACCTTGGCAGGCTGCATAAGATTATAGGAAAAAATCATAATGAAGACAATATTAGTAAAAATGATTAGATTATATCAAAAATATTTATCTCCTTTAAAGAGAACCCGGTGTCCCTATATTCCGTCCTGTTCTCAGTACGGACTGGAGGCGATACAGAAATACGGAGCTATAAAAGGAAGCCTTTTGGCCGCATGGAGGATACTCAGGTGTAATCCATTTTCAAAAGGCGGATATGACCCGGTTCCATAGGATATTTAGGAGGAAACGTAATTGAATATCGTTTTGACAAAAGTTACAACTCCGGTCATAGGCTGGATCTGTAGCGTTCTTGGATGGATTATTAATGCAATTTATGCTGTATTAGAAGCTATTGGAATCCCCAATATCGGTCTTGCAATTATCCTGTTTACTTTAGTTATTTATATGCTGATGATGCCGCTTCAGATCAAGCAGCAGAAGTTCTCAAAGCTGAATAGTATCATGCAGCCTGAGATTCAGAAGATCCAGAAAAAGTATAAGAATAAAAAAGATCAGGATTCCATGATGAAACAGAATGAGGAAGTCAACGCTGTTTATCAGAAATATGGAGTTTCCCCTACAGGAAGTTGTCTGCAGCTGATCATTCAGATGCCGGTACTTCTTGCATTGTATCAGGTTATCTATCATATTCCCGGATATATCGCAGGAGTAAGAGATGTATTTGCAGGACTTGCAAATAAGATCATGTCTGTAAATGGTATTGGAGACATTATTAGTAAGTTTCTGACAGATGAAAAGATAACATTAACAGGTATTTCACCAAATGCTGATTTTTCACAGCAGACCAGTATAGTTGATTTTCTTTACAAATTATCACCATCTCAGATGGACAAATTCTCTGACTTGTCACAGTTTAGTTCTTTTTCAGAACTTTTTGACAGTGTGTCACGTCAGGCAGGTCATATGAATAATTTCTTAACATTGAATATTTCAGATACACCACTGGCAATCGTAAAGAGCGGATGGGCTCAGGGCGGAGCAGCGGGATATCTGCTTGTATTTGCAGCTATTATGATTCCGGTACTGGCTTGGTTTACACAGTGGATGAACTATAAGCTGATGCCACAGCCACAGTCTACGAATGATCAGCCGAGTGCAATGGAATCATCCATGAAGAGCATGAATACTATCATGCCTGTTATGTCAGCTGTTTTTTGTTTCTCATTTCCTGTAGGTATCGGTATCTACTGGGTTATCGGTGCAGTTATCCGAAGTGTCCAGCAGCTTGTCATCAATAAGCATATGGAAAAAGTGGATATGGAAGAGCTGATCCGTCATAATCAGGAGAAGATGAAAAAGAAACTGGAAAAGCAGGGACTTTCTCCTCAGAAAATCAATCAGCAGGCAAGAATGAATGTACGTAATATTCAGGAACCTGATGCTAAATCAGATAAACCTGGTATGAGTGAAGAAGAGAAAGCTGAGAGATTGAAAAAATCTACAGAATATTATAATAATACGAATGCAAAACCTGGAAGTCTGGCAGCAAAGGCTAATATGGTAAAACAGTTCGATGAAAAGAATAATAAGAACAGGAAAAAATAGGGGGAAGAGCTATGGAATTCAAAGAAATTACTGCGAAAACTGTTGATGAAGCCATTACAAAAGCTTGTTTGGAATTAGAGACTTCCAGTGATAACTTAGAGATTCAGGTTGTTCGAGAAGGTTCCTCTGGTTTCTTTGGTATTGGAAGTAAGTCAGCTATCATAAAGGCTCGCAAAAAGGTTGAAGAAGAAGAATTTGATATCTTAAAGGAATTGAAAAAGGAAGAATCAAAATCTGAAAGCAAATCTCCGGTACGAAGAGAGCCAAAGAAAGAGTTCAAAAAAGAGGTTAAGAAAGAAGCTAAAAAAGATGTTGTGAAGGAGCCTGCAAAAGAGGCTAAAAAAGAACAGAAAAAAGAAGCTCCGAAACCTCAGAAGAAAGATATTAAACCGGCAGTAAAAGAAGAAACACCAGAAAAAGCTGCAGCTAAACCGGAGAATAAACCGGAAGCAAGAAGAGAAGAAAGAAAAGTCGTTGTCCGCACAGAAGAGCAGATAACGGATATGGAGAAAAGTGCTAGAAAGTTCCTTGAAGAAGTATTTAAAGCAATGGAACTTCCTGTAGAGATAACCATTTCTTATGACAAAGACAGTGATTCTCTGAGTGTTGATTTTGCAGGTGAAGACATGGGAATATTGATAGGTAAAAGAGGACAGACTCTTGACTCCCTTCAGTATCTGACAAGTCTTGTAGTTAATAAAGATCTTCAGGATTATGTAAGAGTTAAAGTTGACACGGAAAATTATAGAAGCCGGAGAAAAGATACACTTGAAAATCTGGCAAGAAATATAGCTTTCAAAGTCCGCAAAACAAGAAAACCGGTAGTGTTGGAGCCGATGAATCCTTATGAAAGAAGAATCATCCATTCTGCACTGCAGGGAAACAAATTCGTGGAGACATACAGTGAAGGAAACGAACCGTATCGTCATGTAGTAGTTGTATTTAAAAAGTGATGAAGTTTTATGAAAAGATGTTATTTCAGAAATTGGGAATAGCATCTTTTCCTGTATAGAAGGAAGGAACGAAGTTATGACAGGAGATACCATAGCAGCTATAGCGACAGCTATGACGGCATCCGGGATAGGAATTGTGCGTATAAGCGGCGATGATTCCATGGATATTATACAGAAAATATATCGTTCGAAAGATGGAAAAAAGAATATAAAGGAAGTCAAAACTCACACGATCCATTATGGATTTATTTATGATAATGATCAATTGGTAGATGAGGTTCTTGTGATGATCATGAAAGGACCGAGAAGCTATACAGGTGAGGATACTGTGGAGATTGATTGTCATGGCGGTGTTCTGGCTATGAGAAAAGTATTGGATGCAGTCATCCATGCGGGAGCAAGACCGGCGGAGCCGGGAGAATATACGAAGAGGGCATTCTTGAATGGAAGAATCGATCTTTCACAGGCGGAAGCTGTCATTGATGTCATTAATGCTCAAAATGAATATGCACTCAAAAGTTCTATGAGTCAGCTGAAGGGTTCGGTAATGAATTCTATCAGAGAGATCCGAAGCAGCATCATCTATCATATAGCATATATAGAATCAGCTTTGGATGACCCGGAACATATTAATATAGATGGTTACGGTAAGGAATTACTTATTGTGATACAGGAACAAAAAGAAAAAATAAAGAAGTTGATCGAGTCATTTTCGGAAGGCAAGATGATCCAGGAAGGTATAAAAACAGTTATTCTTGGAAAGCCGAATGCTGGAAAATCTTCTCTGTTGAATTGCCTTGTAGGTGAGGAAAAAGCTATCGTTACAGAGATAGCGGGAACGACCAGGGATGTGTTGGAAGAAAATATTATACTTCAGGGAATATCTCTGAAAATGATGGATACAGCCGGCATAAGAAGCACCGAAGATGTGGTAGAAAAGATAGGTGTAGAACGGGCAAGAGCTTATGCAAAAGAAGCTGACTTGATACTTTATGTGGTTGATTCTTCTACGGAATTGGATGAAAATGATCAGGAAATCATAGAGATTTTAAGAGAAAAAAAGGCAATCATTTTATTAAATAAAAGTGATCTTACACCGGTAGTTACCAAAGAAATGCTGGAAAATGAAACACAAAAACCGATTATTTTAATATCGGCGAAAGAAGAGCAGGGTGTGGAAGAGCTGGAAAAACAGATAAAAAATATGTTCTTCCAAGGAGAGCTGTCTTTTAATGATGAAGTATACATTACAAATATCCGACATAAAAAAGCATTGGAAGATGCTTATCAGAGCCTGACGATGGTGGAAGACAGTATCGCTATGGATATGCCGGAAGATTTCTTTTCGATTGATCTTATGAATAGTTATGAAAGTCTTGGAAGTATCATAGGAGAATCGGTGGGAGAAGACCTGGTAAATGAAATTTTCAGTAAGTTTTGCACAGGAAAATAGAGGAGAAACTTATGAATAAATTAGTTGAAAATTATGATATAGCCGTAATAGGTGCAGGACATGCAGGTTGTGAGGCTGCTTTGGCGGCAGCAAGGCTTGGCATGGAAACAATAGTATTTACTGTCAGTGTGGACAGCATAGCTTTAATGCCGTGTAATCCTAATATAGGCGGAAGCTCTAAGGGACATCTTGTAAAGGAAATTGATGCACTTGGCGGAGAGATGGGTAAGGTGATCGATAAGACATTTATCCAGTCTAAGATGCTGAACCAGTCGAAAGGTCCTGCAGTTCATTCTCTCCGTGCACAGGCGGATAAGAAGAACTACAGCAGTACGATGCGACAGGTATTGGAAAATACGGATCATCTTACTATTAAGCAGGCCGAGGTGACGGAGCTTGTGGTGGAAGATGGAGTGATAAAGGGTGTGAAGACATATTCAGGAGCATTATATGAATGTAAGGCTGTTGTTTTATGTACAGGAACATATCTTAAAGCGAGATGTATCTATGGAGATATCAGCAATTATACAGGACCAAACGGACTGCAGCCGGCAAATTATCTAACAGATTCTTTGAAGGAAAATGGTATTGAAATGTTTAGATTTAAGACAGGAACGCCAGCCAGGATCGATAAAAGAACCATTGATTTTTCTAAGATGGAGGAGCAAAAAGGAGATGAAAGAGTAGTTCCATTTTCATTTTCTACAGATCCGGAAAGTGTACAGATAGAGCAGGCATCCTGTTGGCTGACTTATACAAATGAGAAAACTCACGAGATCATCAGGGAAAATCTTGACAGATCGCCGCTTTATTCGGGAATGATAGAGGGAACGGGACCGAGATATTGTCCTTCTATAGAAGATAAAGTAGTAAAATTTTCCGATAAACCAAGACATCAGGTATTCATAGAACCTGAAGGATTATCTACGAATGAAATGTATGTGGGAGGAATGTCAAGTTCTCTTCCGGAGGATGTACAGCATGAGATGTATCATTCTGTAGCAGGTCTTGAAAATGCGAAAATAGTAAGAAATGCATATGCCATCGAGTATGACTGCATCAATCCGCTTCAGTTAAAAGCAACTCTGGAATTTAAAAAGATAGAAAATCTCTTTAGCGGAGGTCAGTTTAACGGAAGTTCAGGGTATGAGGAAGCGGCAGCCCAGGGCCTTATCGCAGGTATTAACGCAGCACTTAAAGTACAGGGAAAAGAACTTCTTGTATTGGATAGATCAGAGGCTTATATAGGAGTATTGATCGATGATCTGGTAACGAAAGAGAATCATGAACCATACAGGATGATGACCAGCCGTGCAGAATACAGACTGCTGTTAAGACAGGATAATGCGGATATAAGACTTAGAAAAAAAGGCTATGAAGTCGGACTTATTAATGAAGAAGATTATCAGAAATTTGTTAAAAAAACAGAACAGATTGAAGAGGAAATCCATAGAGTGGAGAATACTTTTGTGGGAACTTCAAAAGAGGTTCAGGAGGTTCTGGAAAAGTATAACAGTACACCTCTTACATCAGGATCTACTCTTGGAGAACTGATACGTCGGCCAGAGCTGACTTACGACAGTCTTGCACCTATTGATAAGGAAAGACCGCAGTTAAACTATGATGTGACAGAGCAGGTTAATATCAATATCAAGTATGATGGATATATAAAAAGACAGCTTAAGCAGGTGGAACAGTTTAAAAAATTGGAGAAAAAGCAGATACCGGCAGATATCAATTATGATGAAATAAAGAGTCTTCGCATAGAAGCAGTTCAAAAATTAAAGCTTTATCAGCCGTTGAATATCGGACAGGCATCCAGAATCGCAGGAGTATCTCCGGCAGATATATCAGTACTTTTGGTATATCTTGAAAGCAGATAAGAAAGGGAAAATGAATGGATCAATATTCTATAGATTCCTTTGAAAAGGGGTTAAAACAATTAGATATTACACTCAGTGAAGGGCAGATCAACCAGTTTCTGGAGTATTATGAACTCCTTATTGAGTGGAATAAAGTGATGAATCTGACGGCGATAACAGAGTATGAGGAGGTCATATCAAAGCATTTTCTGGACAGTTTATCGGCTGTAAAAGTGTATGATTTTTCTCAAAAAAAGAAGGTTATAGATATAGGAACAGGGGCAGGATTTCCCGGGATTCCATTGAAGATAGCTTTTCCTGAACTGGAAATAGTCCTGCTTGATTCGTTGAATAAAAGGATTAATTTTCTTAACGAAGTAATAGAAAAGCTGGGACTTGTAGGGATAAAAACCATACATGGACGGGCAGAAGATTTTGCCAGACAGGCAGAATACAGAGAACAATTTGATATATGCGTATCAAGAGCAGTGGCAAACCTTAGTACACTTTCGGAATATTGTCTTCCATATGTAAGAAAGGGAGGAAACTTTATTCCTTATAAGTCAGGAAAGATAGAAGACGAAGTGAAACAGGCTGATAAGGCTGTCGGTGTGCTGGGAGGGACCATTCAGGAAGTGGTGAAGTTTCAGCTGGCTGATACGGATATGGAGAGATCATTTGTGGTTATAAAGAAGGAGAGGAATACTTCAAAGAAATATCCCAGGAAGGCCGGATTGCCGGGGAAGGAACCAATAATATAGATGAGTATGCAATAGGACGCAATATAGAAAGGCAGGACCCTTTATGAGAACGTGGGTAACGCTTTGACAAACTATCCGCTAACTACGACTAAGAGCGCTCGGGAGAGCCCTCGCGTCTAAGTCTGCGTAAGCGGAGGATTTTGTCAAAGCCTAAGGGCACCCACAAATTGTTCTCATAAAGGGTCCTGCCTTTCTATATTGCTGTTTATTGGAAGAGGATAGGTGGAGTGATGTGTGCACTACGTTTTTCCTTTCTTTTAGGGGATTGATGAGATGGTTGATGGTATAGAAAAGTGGGGTAGCAAAATTTTTTTAAGGAGTTGTTATATAAAGTGTTCTTTACATATTTGAAAGCATGGCCATAAAATATACGAATACTAACGCTCTCATCCCAACCAGTGCACAGCCGAAGAGGCGGAGGGGGAAGGGGGCGTGAACAATTTGTGGGCGGTTTTAGATTTGGCAAAATCCTCTGCTTACGGAGACTTAGACGCGAGGGCTCTCCCGAGCGCTCTTAGTCGCAGTTAGCAGATAGTTTGCCAAATCGTTGCCCACGTTCACGCCCCCTTCCCCCTCCGCCTCTTCGGCGTCCCCCATCCTATTTCACAAAAGAAACACAAATATTTTGAAAGATAAACACACTTTGCTTATAGAATAATAGTAGCCATTCAAAAGGAGGGAAATTATTGTGATAGAAGTAAAGAATTTGGTTAAGAGATATGGTGATCATCTGGCTGTGGATCATCTGTCTTTTCATGTTGAGAAGGGGCAGATTTATGGATTTTTAGGACCTAATGGTGCTGGAAAGTCTACCACTATGAATATTATGACGGGTTATATCGCTTCCACAGAGGGAGAGGTATTTATAGACGGACATAATATTTTGGAGGATCCGGAAGGAGCTAAGAAGTGTATCGGCTATCTTCCTGAACAGCCGCCGCTTTATTTTGACATGACTGTGGGTGAATATATGAAGTTTGCCGCAGAGTTAAAAAAGCTGCCAAAAAGCGAGAGAAAAGAGAATGTGGAAGAGGTTATGAAGCTGGTAGGCATCGATCAGATGAGAGACAGGCTGATAAAGAACCTCTCTAAAGGTTACAAACAGAGAGTGGGGCTGGCGCAGGCTATTTTGGGATATCCGGAGATCATCATTCTGGATGAACCTACCGTCGGGCTGGATCCAAAGCAGATTATTGAAATAAGAGATTTGATCAAAAAATTAAGTGAGAAACATACTGTGATACTGAGTTCTCATATACTTTCAGAGGTGAGTGCGGTATGTGATTACATTATGATCATTAATCACGGGAAACTTGTAGCCAGTGATACAACGGAGAATCTTAGTAAGATGACATTGGGCTCTAATACTTTGGAACTTGAGATAAAAGGAACAAAGGATAAAATAGAAAGTCTTCTTGAAAAAATTGAGTCTATACAAAGTATGGATTGGAAAGAAAGTAAAGAGGGTGACATATCTGAGCTTGTGATAAAGACAGATGAGAAAGAAGACATTAGAGAAGATTTATTTTATCTTATGGCTGAAAATAAAATGCCTATAGTAAAGATGCAGTCTACAAAAGTATCACTGGAAGACGTATTCCTGGAGCTTACAGAAGATGATTCCTATATAGAAAATGAAAATATAGACGAAGATGAGGAAGATACCAAAGAGGCTTACGATATGAAAGACACTGATTTTAAAGAAGAAAATATAAAATCCAGTCAGGAGGAGAAAAAATGATCGCTATATTTAAAAAAGAGTTAAAAGGATATCTTACATCTATGATAGGATATGTATTTATTTTCTTTATTCTTCTTCTGGAAGGTATTTACTTTACTGCGTACAACATTCAGGGAACTTATCCGGTCTTTGGATCAACTTTGAATGCTATCACATTTATATTTTTGATATTAGTTCCTGTATTGACCATGAAAACAATAGCGGAGGAGAGAAAACAAAAGACAGATCAGATGCTTTTGACGGCACCTATATCGGTAACAAAGATAATCGTGGGAAAATATCTCGCACTGATCACGGTATATCTTATTCCTGTAGTAGTGATATGCTTCTATCCACTGATCATGGGCAAATTCGGCGCAGTATCTTATCCTATGGCATATACCGCAATCTTTGGATTTGCACTCTTGGGATTTGCTCAGATAGCTATAGGAGTTTTTCTCTCATGTATTACTGAAAATCCAGTAATATCGGCTGTGCTCACATTTATTGCATTATTTGTATGCTTTATGATTTCGGCTATCAGTTCCATGATATCAGATGCATCTATTGTGTCACTGGGAATCTATACTTTACTGGTGGTGATCGTAACTTTTCTTATCTACAGTGCTATTCGCAATGTGCTGATATCTGCAGTTATAGGCATCCTGGGTGAGGCAGCATTGATCACAACTTACGTTGTAAAATCAACTTTATTTGAAAGCAGTATCCAGAAGTTTCTGGCAATATTTGATATATCCAGCCATTTTGATAATTTCACAAACGGAATCCTCGACATTCAGGGCGTCGTGTATTTCCTGTCGATTATCGTTATATTTACGTTCCTTTCGGTTCAGTCAATAACAAAACGTCGTTGGAATTAGGAGGCAGGATATGAAAACAGAGATGAAAATGGATAAGATAAATATAAAAGATACCCTGAAAAAAATGGGAAAAATAAATAAAAAAACATTAAAAAATGGTTCCTTCAGTATGCTTTATACGGTTATTTTGATTGCAGTAGTTGTAGTGATCAATCTGATTGTAGGGGAGATACCGGAAGAATATACACAGATTGATCTGAGTCAGCAGAAGTTATACACAATATCGGATGATACAAAAGATTTTTTGAGTACATTGGATCAGGATGTAACAATATATTATGTGGTCCAGAATGGAAATGAAGATGATGTTGTGGAGAAAATGCTTACGAGATATGAAGAAGGATCTTCCCATATTACGGTAGAGAAAAAAGATCCTGTATTGTATCCTAATTTTACATCCCAGTATACAAGTGAAGAAGTGAGTGATAATAGCCTGATCGTGGTAAATGGTGAGAGCAGTAAGCTGATAGGATATGACACTTTATATGAAGCAGATTATGACTATTATACAGGAAGCAGCACAACGACAGGATTCGACGGAGAAGGCCAGATCGACAGTGCAATTTCCTATGTGACATCAGAAAATCTTCCGATTTTGTATACTTTGGAAGGACATAATGAGATTGAACTTAACAGTGATCTGACTGGAAGCCTGGAAAAAGCTAATTATCAGGTCATGAGTCTGAACCTGTTGACGGAGGATGCTGTTCCGGAAGATACAGGATGTCTGATCATCGCATCTCCTCAGACAGATATTTCATCAGATGAAGCAGAAAAAATCATCAGTTACCTTGAAGCTGGCGGAAAAGCAATGATTTTCACAGATTATAATACGGAAGAGATGACAAATCTCAACAGTGTTCTTGAAAATTATGGTGTTGTACCGAAGGATGGTATTGTATTTGAAAATGATGCAAAACATTATGTTACACAGATGCCTTATTATCTGGTCCCTAATCTTGACAGCAGTGAGATAACCAGCGATTTGATCGCAGACAGCAGATATATACTGATGCCGGCTGCACAGGCTATCAGTACATTGGATTCCTACAGGGATACCCTGACAATAGAATCTCTTTTGTCTACGTCTGAAGATGCTTATATAAAGACAGATGTGCAGAATATGACAACTTATGAGAAAGAAGATACAGATGAAAATGGTCAGTTTCAGCTTGGAGTTATGATCACAGAGACTGTGGATGATGAAAATGAAACTCAGATCGCATATTATGGTTCCTCAAGCCTTCTGGATTCAGCAACAGATCAACAAGTATCAGGAGGAAATACGGAGCTTATTATTGATAGCCTGGGGTGGATGTGTGAAAATGATGTTCCTGTTATCGATGTAGCAAGTAAAAGTCTGGTCATGGATTATCTTACGATTCCAGAATATGATGCTGGATATTGGAGTGCGATAACCTGTGGAGTGATTCCAGTATTGTTCCTGATAATTGGTGGTATCATCTGGTTTAAGAGGAGAAAACAATAATGAAGAAAAAAAGGGGATTATTTGTTGTAATTGGATTAATTCTCCTGTGCCTTCTTTTAGGGGTCTATCTAATATTAAAAAAATCAAATACAGACAGTGATGCGGATACCAATGCCGCGGCAGAAGATGCACAGGAAGAAATAACAGCGGTATCTGAAGACGATATAGAAAGTCTTACATTTCATCTGAATGACGATGAAGTGACATGGACACAAAATGAAGATGGATGGAACCTGTCCAAGCTGCTGAAAAATCAACCGTTTATTTGATTGGAATTTTGATTTTAGCGTTAAAAATGGCTCTATATCAATTTTTTAAATTTAAATCACTTTAATA